>JBLIHL010000021.1:0-22557 GCA_047635895.1 Paracoccaceae bacterium
TGCGGCCTGATCCTTGACGCATTCGTGCGTTCGAACCATGCCATTGGCATTGCCGTTCGTGTGCACGCTCCTCGTGAGGCCCTGCGCCGCGAAGATGTCCCCGATCTTGCCGACTCCAACGACGGGCACACCCGCCTTCTTCAGCGCATCGAGCACCGTCGGCTTCGGAGGCAAGAGCGAAAAGTCGCGCCGGTTGTACGTGCGCTTGAACTTCATGGGCAGGCCGGCCTTCGCGTCGATGAAGGGACGCGAAATAATGCGGGCGATGCCAAGCGCCATCGTGTGCCTCCGCGCGATGCGGCATAGCAGTCGAAGACGCTTCCGGCCGAAGTGCTTTTCGTGCGCCGCGATCTGCATGACCGAGTCTGCGCTCGTGTAGACGATGGGCTTGTCCGAGTCGATGCTCTCTTGGCCGAGGCGTTCGATGATCTCGGTGCCGGACGCCGGCTCGTTCCCGAGCCAGCCGTCGATGCCTGCCTCCTCGGCGATGGCCCCGAGCAGCTCGTCCGAGAACCCCTCCGGGAAGACTGGGAAGGCCTGCTCCAGCGGAACGCCCGCCATCTCCCAGTGACCGGTGGTGGTGTCCTTGCCGGCGCTGACCTCGGCCATGCGGCCGTAGGCCCCCTCGGGGACGACGGCAGCCGGGAAGGACTCGACGCCCTCGATGTTGCCCAGACCAAGGGACATCAGCCGCGGAGCCGTCGGGGGCCCCGCCGCCTGACAGATATGATCCAGCGTGTGGGAACCGGCGTCACCGCCGGTGGCCTGGTCGCCGAACGTGTGCGCGTCCGGCATGGCACCAACTCCCAGCGAGTCCAGCACGATCAGGAAGACGCGGCGGTACTCCCGCACGTCGCCTTCCTGCTCGTGAGCCTTCGACTCCGCTTTGACCTCATCCTGGGCCGTAGAGCGCAGCGACTTTGAACCCCTGGGGCGCGGCTTCACTCTTCCTCGTCCTGGTTGCCTTCGACGCCTTTCTCAATCAAGCGTTCGATCTCCTCTTCCATCTCGTCCACCCACTCTTCGCCGAAGTCGCGCTCAAGGAGGTCACGCTCGCTGAATTCCCAGCGGCCGGTTCGTGGGTCGAAGTCGAACTGGTAGTCGTGCTCGCTGCCGTCGTCCTCCGTGACCACGACAAGGACGATGTTGCTGGTGGAGTCGAGTTCGGCGTTGTAGGTAGCCATGGGTCTCGTAGGCAATTCCGGGCGAAAGGGCCCGGCGGCTCGACCCTTTGAAAGGGCCATGGGGAAAGGATCAGGAGCGGCTCGATCCGACCGGCGCTGGATGCGCCGGGCGAGGAGGTCGGGAGAGGATAGGGATACCCACCCCCACCGCAACCTCGCTTCGAGTCTGAGTAAGCGATGGATTCAAGGGAAGGGGCCATCTGCCCCATTCCGGAGGATCCATCAGGGGTCAATCGTCGGAGGGCTCGTCCAGGAGCGGGTTGGGAACTGGCATCTTCGCCCCGACGCTGATCCTCCAGGCCGCCAGGTCGGCGGCAAGCTCTCTGGCGATCTCGGGATGCTCGGCGGAGCACTCATCGACCTCTCCCACATCTTTATTTAGGTCGTATAGCTCGCCCCCATCGCCGTACCGCTCAATCCACTTCCAGCGGCCCTGGCGGACGGCTCCACCCGGAAAACCTCCCTGGTTGCCGTAGTGCGGGTAGTGCCAGTAGAGCCTGCGGGTCGCCAGCGCCGTCTCCGGCTCGCTCGCTGGAGCCCTGAGGACGGGTAGAAGGTCGACCCCGTCCAACTCGACGCCCTCCGGAGCCGCCACCCCAGCCGCCGCGAGCAGCGTCGGAAGGAAATCGACGGACTGGATGGGCAGATCCGACGTCGCACCAGCCGGAATCTGGCCGGGCCAGCGCACCGCGCAGGGTTCCCTCACGCCCCCTTCGTAAAGCCAGCCCTTCCCGCCGCGCAGGGGAAGGTTCGAGGTCGGGTGCCCCTCGCTCGTGGAGAGCCCGCCGTTGTCGGAGAAAAAGACGACCATTGTGTTATCCGCCTGGCCGGAACGGTCCAGGGCATCGAGGACCTCCCCAACGGCCTCGTCCATCGCGGCAACCATCGCCGCGTAGACAGCGTGCTCCTGAGTGAGGCGCACTTTGCGCTCTCCCTCTTTCCCCCATTCCGGCTCCAGCCCGAGGGCGTCGCGCTTCTTCTTGTACTTCGCCACGAGGTCCTTGCGCCCCATGAGCGGCGTGTGCACCGAATAGAAGCTGAGGTAGCAGAGCCAGGGATCATCCCGTTCGGTCTCGATGAACTTCGACGCTTCCTCGGCGAGCCTGGCCGGCAGGTGCTCACCCTCCTTGGACTCCAGGTTCGGCATCCCAAAGGGGTGGAAGTAACGTCCGGGCCCGTAGGGGCCGCCGCGTTGGTGACCTGCGACGTTGATGTCGAAGCCCTGGGTCTCCGGCTCGAATCCGTCACCACCCAGGTGCCACTTCCCGGCGAAGAACGTCGCGTAGCCGGCGCCCTTCAGGACCTCAGGCAGCGTGACCTCTTCCTGGGGAAGATGGTCGATGTACGGAGCCGGCAGGAGCGGCAGCTTCTGGAAGCGCCCGCGGCGCTTGCCACCCTCGCGCCCGGCCTTCAGGATCCCGTCAGGCTGGGGCGCCCCGAACCAGTCGGTCGTGTCGATCCGTGCTGGGTGGCGACCGGTGAGGATGCTCGCGCGCGTCGGACTGCACACCGGGCAGGCAGCGTAGGCCGCTGTCATCTGGACTCCACCCGCCCGCAGTCGATCCAGGTTCGGCGTGTCGTAGAACGTCTCAGCGTTCTGGAAGCCTGCGTCCATCCAACCGAAATCGTCGGCGAGAATGAACAGGATGTTAGGTCGGGCCTCGGCCGGTTCAGCTTGGGGCAGGGCGCCCGACTCCTGAAACGGCGTGGCGAGGCCCCCGAGGCACAAAGTGAGCGAAAGAAGCATGATGAAGAGGCTACCGGACCCGTTGACAAGCCGTTGACGAAATCGCCCACGCGGTGCCCTAACGTGGCCATGTGATGACGCCCGCACTTCTCTCCGCACGTTCCACTCGTCCTTGGCTGCTCGTAATGGGCGCGGTCGTAGCGCCGCTGCTCGCCGGGCTCGGGATTTTTGGGCTTGGCGACGCCGAGCTGACGGCCCGCGCCCAGCTCGAGCGTGAGGCTCGCGCCCGCGTCGGCGGGCTGCAGAGCCAGTGGTCAGAGCGGCTCAAGGGCACCGCCCAGGTTGCGAGGACTATGGGCGAAGTGCTCACGCTTACGGACGACCAGAGGCCGCTGGCGTCGGCACCCATGGCCGCGTCAACGGAAGAGCAGGTGGCGGCGGCCTCGCTGGCGCGGCTCTTGCTGCTGAGCGCGCGGGCCGACTTCGGCGCTGGCGAGCCTGAGCGCGCACTGAAGCAGTGCAGGCGGGCGATCGAAACGTCCCGAGTCGCTGCGGGTGAAGCCCTGCTGCTGGCCATGCAGATCGCCTTCCACATTGGCGAGGATTCCACGTCCGGGTCCCAGCTTTTGATCGATACCGCGGACGCCGTCTCCTACCGCGCGACGATCGACGGGACGTCGGGCAGGCTCCTCGCTCTCTTGACGGCCGCGCCTCTGCTGGACGCGCCGACCCGCGACACCGCTGCGGTCGCACTCGCTCACGCACTCAAGGAAGGCCGAGTCGCGCTGCCCGATCCTGCGGGCGATCATGTCGCACTCACCGCGGATGGCTGGCGTTTCTACGGGGACCCGTGGTGGACCGCCCTGGAGGAGGCGTGCGAGGAACGACTTGGCGCAGCTCGCATCGACTGGCGCGCCGCCTTCCAGCAGGATCAGATCGATCGCCATGGCTCAAGCGATAGTGGAGGGTGCTTCCGGCACGCGCCACCAGCCGGACGACTTGATCCAATCGATTGCGATTACTTGGATCAGCGCCAACAAGGCCCGTACCCACCCTGAGTGCGCCGCGCTTCTCTACTCGACCGATGCGAGTTTCCAGCCGTCGGATCACAAGGCGTCCCTTCCAAGGGACGGGACCAACCTGGCGGCGCTGTAGCCGGAGCTCGCTCCGGGGGCATTGGCGTGGCTAGGCCAGGCAGCTTCTCGCTACGACGAGGTCGCCGCGATCAGCCCCAGCTACTGGTCCGGCGCGATGGACGCTCTTCGAGCGTCCGCCTTCGACGACGCCCGCCCCTGGCAAGAGCGCTGCATTGCCATGGTGACACTGCTGCATCAGCCTGAGGTGGCCGACGAGGACGTCGACCGGATCGCCGAACATCGGCAGGCACCGGGACGAGCTCATGGGTGTGATCCTCCTACGAGACGATCCTGTGATGGCAGACCGCGCCTTGACGGCGCTCACACAGCAGCTGCGGTCCGTCGCAAAACAGCAGGCCAGGATGTCACTGGTGAACGCCATGCTGCAGCTCCCTGGCGAAGCGTCCGAGAGGGTCGTCATCGCCCTTGCGCCCCAGTACCTGAGCTACGATGACCGAGATACCGCCTTCGGGAAGATCAGGGCTCGACGCAAAGCTGAGCTCTTTCAGGCTGAGCTTCTCGCCACGAAGAGCACGGGACCTCCAACGCGGGAATCAGCACTCCTCGCGGTCCTCGCTCTCTTGGATCACGAGCGAGAATCGGTCCGCATCGATGCCATCCGCGGCCTCGGCACCCTCAGCGCTATCGAGACCCTCCCGCGCCTGATCGTGATCGTCGGCTCCGGCAGCGAAGCCGAGCAGGCCGCGGCTCGCGAGACGCTTGACCTCCTTCGCCGAATAGCCGAGAGCAAGTAGTGCAAAGGACATGAAAGCCGTCGGAGGCGAAGCGCAATCCAACCTACCAGGAAAATTGCCCTTTCACTCCGGCGGCTTGACGTTGCTACCGTGGGCCGCATGGTCGACCCCTTTAAGATCGTCACGCACCCTGGCGGTGCGCACAAAGACGAGCTCCTCGCCACCTGCGTCCTCATCGCGAAGCACGGCTGCTCCGTCGAGCGACGCAACCCCACCGAAGCGGATCTGGCGGATCCCGGAATCGCCGTACTCGACGTGGGCGGCGCCCATGATCCGGCGCAGAACAACTTCGATCACCACCACTTCCCTCGCGAGCATGCGCCGACGTGCACGCTCAGCCTCGTCCTCGACCACTTGGGTCTCTACGAGGACGCCAAGCAGTTCTGCGACTGGCTTGAGCCGGCCGAGTGGTTCGACTCACGCGGCCCCAACAGGACCGCCGAATGGCTCGGTGTCCCGCGGCGCGCGATCTCTCAGCTCAACTCACCGATCGACATCACGCTCCTCCGGCGCTTCGCGTCGGAAAGCGAGCTGAAGCCCGGCCACACGCTGTACGAGTACATGCGCTTTGTCGGCCAAGACCTGCTCGACTTCCTCAAGATGGTCCGCGACGGCATCGAGATGGTGGACCAGAAGAGCGAACGCTGGTCCGTCGCCGTGGAGGGCGACACGATCGAGGCGATCTTCCTGCCGCGCGCCGACGCGCTGCTCGACGAACCCTCCGGCAGCATCGCGCGCTACATCCGGGCCAAGGGCCTGGAGAAAGAGATCGGCGCGACCGTCTACCCGGACCGCCGCGGCAAGGGCTACGGGATCAACCGCTACGAGGACGATCCGCGCCTCGACTTCTCACAGATCGAGGGCGAGCCCGATGTGCACTTCGCCCACAAGAGCGGCTTCATGTGTAAGACGGTGGCGATGGAGCCGGAGCGCCTGAAGGAGCTGATCCGGGGCGCCGTCAAGGTCCCTAGCGCAGAGCAGTCCGCCACGTCCTGACCCCCAAACATGGCCCCAACCGGGGGCCCAAGCGAGCCCCCGGGATTTGAGCGGACTTGGGTTCCGCCTTTCAGGCAACGCCAAGCGCCACCAGACGCGCCACGAGTCGGTCGTAGGCAGCCTGCTCGACGGGGGACAGGGAAGGCGCCAGGTTCGTCGTCTCGAACGGATCGGCCACGAGGTCATAGAACTCGTCGGCCTGACCCGTGTTCCGGATCAGCTTGTAGCGCTCGTCGCGCACGGCACGCCCGTGCGAGGCGAAGGGGAGGCTCCCACCGTTGGGTGAGAAGCTCTCCGAGTAGACGGTGTCGCGCAGCGACAGGCCTGCGTCGCGGAAGTAGGGCACCATGGACACGGAATCCTCAGTGGTGGTTCGGATCCTCGCCAGCTCGGCGATCGTCGCGTAAAGGTCGACGACGGAGACGAGCGCCTGGCACTCACCGGGACGGATCCCGGGACCGCGAATGACAAGCGGAACGTTCACGCCGCCCTCGTACATCGTCCCCTTGGCGTGGTTGCGGTCGAATGGGAGCTCGGTCGCCTGGCGCGCCGTACCGTTGTCGCCCATGAAAATGACGTAGGCGTTCGGATCCACGACGTCCAGTACGGCGAGCACGCGGCCGATCTCCTGGTCCATGGCCTCGGACATCGCCTTGACGTACTGAGCCGGGGTCGGGTTGGTGGGCAGGTTTCCGCAGAGGCTCCCCGGACACGGAGAGGCCGGACACGCTGCCGTCGGCGGCGCGTGGAACGGCGTGTGCGGCGCATTGAACGAGACGTAGGTCAGCCACGGCTCGGGCAGCGACGTGATCGCCGCAATGGCCTCGTCGGCCGTGTCCGTGGTCGCGTAGGTCATCGTCTGACTGCTCTGACCGTTGATGGTCTTCCGCCACTGGAAGTAGTCGGGCACCACGCCGCGGATCACGCCGGCGAAGTCGTCGAACCCGGAGGCGTTGGGGTGCAGGTCCCCCTGGTTGCCGGAGAGATGCCACTTCCCGACGGCGGCCGAGCTGTAGCCCGCGAGCATCTCAGGCAGCGTGGTCTCCGCCAGCGAGAGCCCCGCGTCCATGTTCGAGAGCGGGCCACCGACTCCGGTTCGGAACCCCTGGCGACCGGTCAAAACCGCCGCCCGCGTGGGCGAACAGGTGGGATTCGCCCACGCGTTGCGGAAGAGCAGGCCCTGCATCGCCAGCTCGTCGACGTTCGAAGTGCAGGCAGGGCTCTGCCCCTCGGCGTAAGCCCCCATCACGTCGACGCCAAAGTCGTCGGCGATCAGGACAATGATGTTGGGCCTCGGTGCCGGCACGGGCGGAGCAGGCCGCTCGATGCCCGTTGTGGCCGTGCTCGACTGCAGGGAGAGAAGTAGTAGGGTGAGAATCATGGGAGTTACAGAGGCTGCGGTTGGGCTGGACCTAGAGACGTTGGACTAAAGAATGTGGTGGTGATCCGGAAACGCTCCTAGCGCCGCTTCCCACTACGAGGACCATCGGTCACCGGCATTTCAGAGTCCCAGGTGATGCCTTCGCGGCGGGCCGCGCGCCCGTGTTCACGCCTCGACTTCTCGGCGGGCGCATGGGCCTTGAGTGCACGGGTCAGCGCCTCTCGAAGCTTCTCCACATCCGAACTGGCACTGGCGTGGAGGAGAGTCTTCGGCGTCAGCCCAAAAGGCCCCGGGTCAACAACGGTGACGCCGTAGTCGCACTTGAACTCGATGGAGACTGGCGTCTCTCCCACCTTGGCGAAACCTGCGTCCTTGGCGGCCGCCTTGGTCAGCGAGCCTGCGAAGGCATAGAAATGCTGCTGCCCGAGGTGCGGCGTCGACCAAGCGGCCGCCGCGACCTGGCGCTCAAGCTCCGCCAGATCCTTGGCGCTCTTGGCGCGGAGAATCACCAGCGGGAGCCCGTCGCAGGAAGCCACGTTCAGCGCGAGGGCGAACTCGTCCAGGAGCGGCAGCCGCTCGATCGGCTTCGCCTTCGAGGCGTAGGGTTTGAACTCGTCGTCCAGGAACTCGACGAGTTCGTCAGCGCCGTCGAACACCATGGACGGCGAGCGACCCGACCGGCTGAGCTTCGTCTTGCCATCCGATGCGAGGACGCAGAAAACCGTGTTCTCGAGCTCACCGTTTCGACCCCGGAAGAGGCTCTTCAGGAACTCGGTCTCCGTTGCGCTCTCATAGGTCTGCGGGCGAACGCACACGTAGTTCCGGGAAGCCGCCACGACGGCACTTTGCAGAAGGTAACTACCCTCTGTCTTTTGGTAGCCCGGTCACCACATACCCGGCGCACCGGTGCACTGGGGCGCCGCTGACATGAGCAGGATCGGACGGCGAGTTCGAGCCGCCTCGGCCTTCGCATCGTCCCAACGTCCGAACCAGACGATCCTCTCGGGTTGGGACTCCTCCCCATTGGCCGACTGGCCCGACTGGGCGGCCTCGCTGACCGAGGTCGGCTGCCCATCTGTCCGCTTCTGTGGCGCTCCACCCATGGCTGGTGCGAGAAGCACCAGCGAGGCCGAAAGGGCGATCATGCGAGACCGCAGCGAGGGTAAGTCAGTCAGGTTGGGCTTCATGGGCATATGAAACCAGGCGGGGTTCCGATGGTTTCTCCATGACTCCTCACGCTTATGGCCCTCTCATGAAAACCAGCCCCAAGGGCCCCTCTGGAGGCCTCTGCAGGGGCCTCTGCAGGGGCCTCTGCAGGGGCACGGCGCACACCATCCAGACGGCCCCGTCCCAAGTTCGGGGACAATCGGAGTTTTAGGGTCCGCCGAAATGGGCGCCCGTGTGTCCGTACACTGGATGCCTACCACCATGACGCAAGACGACCCCCTCACCCCGCCGCTCCTCCGCAAAACGGCCGCCCAGCGCGCCAAGGAGGCGATTCCGGACGAGCAGCTCTGGAGCTGGGTCGACCGGGATGCTCCCGAGCTCGCGCTCCATCTGGAGACTCACCCCGAGGATCGAGGTCGAGTGGACGAGCTTCGACGCGCCATTCGAGCCGTCGCCGGCACCGAGCGGGACGATCGCGCTCCTGAGCGCATCGGACCCTATCCCATCAAGGGAAAGCTGGGCAGCGGCGGCATGGGCGTCGTCTTCGAGGCGGTCCAGGTCCGCACCAACCGCCGCGTAGCCATCAAGGTCATCCGCGGCGCCTGGCTCGACGACGAACGCACAAGGCGGCTCTTCTTCCGGGAGGCCGAGGTCCTCGGACGCCTCCAGCACACCGGCATCGCCGCCATCCATGACGCGGGAGAGACCAAGGATGGCTCGCCCTACTTCGTGATGGAGCTCATCGACGGCAAGCCGCTGGACGACTGGGCCGAGGGCCAGAGCCTCGACACCAAGCTCGACGTCGCGACCCAGATCGCGGAAGCCGTGCACCACGCGCACGAGAAGGGAATCATCCACCGCGATCTCAAGCCCTCCAACGTGCTCGTCACGGCGATGGACGAAGCCAAGGTGCTGGACTTCGGGCTGGCGCGCATCACGGACCCGGGCAACAACGTCTCGCTCACGGCCGCCATGAGCGGCAACGTGATTGGAACGGTCCGCTACATGAGCCCGGAGCAGGCGCGCGGCCTCGCTTCAAAAGTCACTCCCTCAAGCGACGTCTACAGCATCGGCGTGCTCCTGTACGAGCTGGTCACCGGCCGCCTCCCCCACGACTTCGAAGGAGCCGACCTCTTCGAATGTGCAAGGAGGGTCGCCGAGGACAAGATCGCGGCACCCTCACGCTGGGCACCCAATCTCTCGGGCGATCTGGATCGCGTGATTCAGCGTGCCCTCGCAAAAGACCCTGGCGCCCGGTATGTCTCGGCAGAGGCCCTCGCGGCCGACCTGCGACGCGTCCGGGAGGGACTCCCCGTGGAAGCCCGATCGGAAGCGCTCGACCTGGGGCAACTCATCGGCCGCTGGGGAGTCGAGCTTGGATGCGCCGCCCACAGGGTGACGGAGCACGTCACCCGCGCTGCCTCAGAGGTTTTCCACACCAAGGAGGGGCGGCACCTGCGCGAACAAGCCCAGCACGTCTCTCACCGCGTGAAGGAGGCCGGCACCGAAACCTCGAAGAAGCTCGGCGGCAAGTTCAGCCAGTGGAACAAGGACTGGCGCGGCCGGGCCCGCTGGATCAAAGCCAAGAAGAACGAGGGTGGCGGCAAGACCATCCATTTCGACCTCAACCCTGTGATGGATGCCGCGGGTATCGCCCGCAAGGGAGCAGGCGTCGCCGCCACCGCGGGTCTTGGCACAGCCCGCTTCTTCGGGCGCGGCCTGCGGGGATTCCTGCGAGCGCTGCGCCCCTGGCTCTGGCGCGCCCTGTTCTTGAGCCTTGTCATCGCGGCCGTGGGCCTTGTGATTGCGGTACAGGTGGAATACGACGGCAACTGGAGCATGCTCTTCAGCGAAGTGGCCCAGGAACTCCGTGGCGTCCTCTACGAGATCAAGAAGGAGCTGACTTGAGACCTATGACCGTTCAGAACGACGCCCAACATGGCCCCCAACCCGCTGACATGCCCGTTAGCCAGCCCGACGAGCAACCCTCCCTGGCCGACCGCCTCCGAGCAGGCGCACCCGGTGCTAGCGATGAACTCGTTGCCGAATACCGCCCCGCCCTCGTGCGCTTCGCGTACGGCTACCTGGGCGATGCCGCCGCCGCCGAGGACGCCGCCCAGGACGTCCTGATGAAAGCGCTCGACGCAAGCTCAACGCCCGATGCGATCCGGCCATGGCTCTACCGCGTTGCGCGCAATCACTGCCTCAATCTCATCCGGAACCGGCGCGTTCGCGGCGAGGAAGCCCTCCCCGAACGTCCGACGTTCGCGGACTCCTGCACCGGCCACCTCACGCGGCTCGTGCGCATGGAGAACGAGGCCCAGCTGCGTGCGCGCGTTGATTCGCTGACCCACGACCAACGCGAGGTACTTGAACTTCGCTACGGCGAAGACCTCAGTCGCGATGAAATTGCCCACGTCCTCGACCTGCCGCCCTCAGTCGTGAAGTCGCGGATCTACGAAGCGATGAAGCGCCTGCGGGACGCCTGATCCCCTGCTGTGGGCCCCTGCTGGGTTCGCTATTAGGCCGATGGAAGGTCCAACAGCGAACCCTCCATCAGTCCATCAGCCAGTTCAGCAGCTGATGGACGACCGTGGCCAAGGCTTCCGTCTCGTCCGGGGCCGCGCCCACGGCTCCCGTGATGTAAGCATCCGGCGGCGCGAGGCCCTGGAGGAGCTGGCGAACATTGCAAAGGATCGGTTCATCCGCTGCGTAGTGAACCTGGAACATCGCGCGAACGGGCTGCCTCCCCGTCGCCGGGTCGATCACGCGGCTCCGGTAGTCCCTCATCTGCTCAAGCTCGTCCCCGATGGAGGCGCTCCCCGAGCGCCCCTTGCGACGAAAACGCGCCGTGCACTTGGCGTCGATCACCGCGACGCGGCTCCCCTTGCCGGGTGACTTCCACTCCACCCAGATGTCTGGACGCAATGACGCCGAGGTCAACGCCGCTCGGTACGGGAGTCTCGCGTGGGACGCTCGCGCATCGAGCCCTTCGATGACCGGCTCGAAGATCACGATGAGCTTCCCAAGGTCGCCGCAGTCGAATTCCGTCGCGTCGCCGCGGCGGACTTCCGCGAGCTGCGCCTCGACAGCGTCGCGAGTCAAGGGAGCCAGCGCCTCACATAGCATCCGCACGCAGGTCACATAGACCCACACCTCAAAGAGCTCGGGCGTCGTCTTGAAGCGCTCGACAGGCGCCTTATCGGCCGCCGCGTCATACTCAAAAAGCCTGCGCAGCGCGTCGTAGCCACGGGCGTAGGCCGAGACCCTGTGAAACGTAGGGGTCGGCTGCAGCTCGGTCCGCGGTTCGCTGACGCCGCGTAGCCACGGTTCGCCGTCCAATAGCTGCCGACACCGACCCGTCACGAGTGACGCGCGACTCCGGGCCAAACGAAGCTGCTCAATCCGCCCATGGAGACGCCGCCTCTCGGGCGCACTCAGGGCGCGGTCGCGCGCGATGCTCTCCTTGTCCACCCGCTCGAAGGCCTCGAGGAGCCTCGCATCGTTGAGAGCTGCCGCGGCGGAGGTACGGAGAGCCTGCGCGTGCTTACGGAGGACTTTCACACCCCGCGCGAACTGACGATGCTCCTCCACGTCCGCGGATACGCGGGTCCGGAGAGCCGTCAGAACGTCGGGACGTACCACCACGTCTCCGTTCGGCAGAACGGTCGGAACGTAGCGCGCTGATCGCATGCGCTTTGGAATTTCGCCGGGACGCCAGCGTCGACGCTCTACCGTCTGACGCTGTGTGCTCCTCGCCACCAACCGGATACCGCTCGCGGCCGCAAGCAGGTCCCGCTCGAAGCCTTCGATGCGGTCCAGGCGCGCCAGGAGGCTCAGCGGCTGCTCCCCTCGCCCTTCCCCAAGCTGTCCGACGATGTCCATCGCCAGTTCGGGCCCGATGTTCTCCAGCTCCGCGATGAGTGCTGGCCGCAGTCGGCGGAGCTCCTCGGGCGCCTCGATCTCAGCTACGATGCCGGCGAGCCGCTGCCAGCCGCCCGCCTGCTCGACGTCCAGCTGAATCTCAACCGCGCCCGACGTAGCCGCAAGGCTTGTCAGCGGAGCTCGCCACTCGGGCACCCGCGGATCCAGCGCAAATAGAACGTCGCCGAGGAGAACAGCGCGCACGCGTAGCGGACTCTGCCTCGAATTGCTCCGGGCCCCAAGGGCGGCCCCACCGACGCGCTGCAGCGCCAGCTCATCCCTGGGGCGCAACGCCGTCTTGAAGACGTGCCGCGCGACCCCAAATTTGGCCTCACCGATCGGCACGCTCTCCAGAAGATCGCCGCCGCGCCACAGCTGGGCTTCAACTGAGCTGCCAGAAATCGCCGATGCCTCCCAGCGTCTTCATGCGCGCGATGAGCCCGTGGCTCTTGGGATATTCAGCCTCCTGAAGCGACGACAGAAGCTCATCCACGCTATCCAGGAAGTCCGGCTGATCCGTCCGCAGGCGCGGCAGCACGAACTGAACGATCGCGAGATCGAGCGCCTGCTGGGTCGTGCAGAAATCCTCAAGACCGCGCGCGCCTGCCACAAACTTGAGGCAGCGGTGAACCGTCCTGTAGCCGAGGTCCGAGCGCAGCGGGATGAGCAGCTCATTCAGTTCGGCCAGCTGTTCCTGGACCCACGGCGGCACCTCGCTTCCCACGCCAATCCAGCTCGACCACGTCGCCCACGAAATGGGCTTCGCAGCCAACCCAGCTGTCTCGTCGATGACCGCCGTCACACGACGTAGATCGGGGCGTCCAAACGACTGGACGCAGGCGCGATCTAGCACCTTGGGGCTGAAGAAGTGCGTGGTCTCGTCGATGTTGACGGTGCCGACGATGCGCAGGCTATCCGGAATGGGGAGCCAGGCCATGTCGCGGTAGGGGTCGCTCGCTTCGAGCAGCCCGGGGCTAAAGAGCCGCAGGCCGCGGGACTCCACCGGCTGCTCCATCGCGCTGAGGAACGTGGCGAAGTAGTACTCGACGCGCGCGAGGTTCATCTCATCGAGAACCAGGAGGCGGATCGGCGCGTCCGGATTGGCCGCGTCGGCGGCTGCCGCTGCGAGGTAGTCGACAAGTCCCGTTGCTGCCGGAACAAAACGCCTCGACAGCGGATCGTACGCTCCGATGACGTCTCGATCGTCGAGCCAGTCGGGCCGCACCGGCACCGTCAGCATCGACTCTTGGGCCCCGAGTGCGCGGGCGTAGAGGCGGGGGAGACTTGACTTGCCGACACCGCTCCGCCCGGCGAGCACGCTGAGCTGCGAGGCCTTCAGGCCAAGATGGAAAGCGAGCAGATCCGACTGTTCGAATTTATAGCCGGTAGCCGCGATCGACTCGACGAGATGGCCGAAGAAGTCGGCCTCGCCCGTAGCGCCCTCCGCAGGTCGCGCTGCCGGTCGCGACGCCGCGCGGCTGGCCCCAGCTTGCGGGGCCGAAGCAGCCTTTGTCGTGTGACCCTGAATCCAAGGATCAGGTTGAACGACGGGCTCAGGTGGAGCCTCGACCGGAGGAAAGAACGTCTGCAGCAAGACCCGTGCGCGCGGGGTGAACTGCTTGGCCGCGCTATCACCAGCAGCCATGACCTCGAGCGCCTTCTCAAGACGCTCAAGGCGCCCCATTTCAAAAGCGTCCTCGGTGTTCGCCATCGCGTGAATGCGCTCCATCGGCGAGTCGTAGACGGGACGCTTGAAGTCGCTTCCCCGGAGCTGCTTCGTGTACGCGAAAGCTACTTCGTCGAGCGGTAGCGCGTCGATGACTTCACCGTCCTCCATCAGCTCCTTCAGCAAGGACGCCTGAAAGAGTTCGACCTTGATGTCCAACGGCTCGCCGCCGCGCTCGTACGCGCAGGCGGACCACTGAACCTTCCGCACGCCAGGGTGCTTGTTGAGCCTGGCCGCCGGGACGCGCGTCACCTCGGCCGTGTCCGCATCGACGTGGCGGAAAGACAGCGTCTTGCTGGAAGATTCCCAAACGCCGAAGAAGGGCCCAACCAGTCCGTCGTCGAATCGAAGAAGAACGCGCTTCCACGGTCGGCGCGCGGCAGGCACGCCGCGCGAAAACAGATCATCAATCTTGGGCATCGGGCCTCGCACGTCGAGGACCTGCAGCCATAGCTCCGAGGAGGGTTGGCGGCCGTTGAGCTTGACCTGGTAGCGGTCCCGCTCGGGATTGCTTGCCTCGTAGGCTGGCGCGGGCTCGATCAGTGCCACGTGGAGGCTGCCGGGTGCGAGTTCGCTCTCCGGAACGTTGTCCACCTTCCACCACAGCCGACCACGATTCTCGAAGGTCGAGACATCGAGCGCTTCGCCGGTTTCCTCGACCATCAGCGGGTAGGCGAGGCAGAACTGGTTCGTGCCTGCGAAGAAGGGTCGCTGATCGACGCCGATGATCAGTCGCTGGGTGGCTCCCTGCGCGGCCTGGGTTGCGTTCATGGGGTCAGTTTGCCAGGCGCGACGGTCCTTGGCCAGGCAAGCTGCTGGGGAGTCACCGGTTCGAAAAATGCTTCCACGCGAGACTCATGGGAATACAAAACGATGACAGGCATTGGTGATGCCACCGCGTCAATTGCCCCGACGAACGAGCAGGACGTGCCCCAGCGCTCCCAAGAGTCCCACGCCGAGAAGATAGAGCGTGTGAAACGCCAGGCCGGTCGCCGCTGCATCCGCCTCTGGAACGCCGACTGCGGCGAATCCCCAAGCCCAACCAAGATCCAAGACGCCGAAGCCCAGGAAACCACTGATCGGGACCAGGCTGCCGAAAATCGCGAGACTCGACCCAAAGAGCAGGTCAAAGAGCCCGAGGGACTCACCACCCGGTCCGGCCAGCCCGACCCCAGTGCCGAGCACGATATAGACGCCGAGTACCGCGGCCCACACGGGCAGGCTCCAGAGTGCCGCTTGGAATAGCGCGGGCCTGGAAACGCTTCGCAGCGCCGCCTCGACCTTGTGCGTGAAGGACGAGATACGCGCGCCGAGAGTCGTTTTCTCGAGGCCCAGTCGTACAGAGAGCCGCCGCGCGAGCCCGAGCACCGCACCACCCCGAAGGATGACGGTGGCGAGCATGACGGATCCCACCAGAAGAAGGGCGCCGAGCCCGCTGAGCCACTCCAAACCGGGCCTGGCGCCGCTAAGCCCGATCGCTAGACACGTGACGCCGAGCAGCGTCACCAGCGTCAGAAGATCGAAGAGTCGCGAGAGAAGGAGACCTACCAGGCCGTGCTCTGGCTTCACCCCTATGCGGCCGAGGTGCAAGACGAGACTCGCCTCCCCCACCTTGGCCGGAAGGATGTGGCTGTCCAGGATCCACGCGGCCGATGCCGCCGTCAGGTCTCTCGCCCCTGGCACCGTCTCATCCCCTGAGGCCGCCAGCAATCCGCGGAGTCTCGCAGCACGGAAGACGTAGATCAGCGCCTGGATCCCCAGCGCTGCCAGGAAAGTGGACACCGGGATCGTGCGTACGGCGGCTAGAACCTCCGCCGGCCGGATGCCGCCCCAGTGGAACAGCAGCCCGATGGCGCCGATCGCCACCACGGCGGAGAGTACGAGCTTGAGCACGATCGAAGGACGGGCCTACTGGACCTCGACGTAGACGCCGCCGCTATCTTCAGCCAGCCACTTCAGAACCTGCAGGCTCTCTCCGATGGAGATCGAGTTGATCTTCATGCCACGGTGCTGGTTTCGGTCCGCGATGTCGTCCCGGATCAACTGGGGGTCAATCAGGTCGCCCACAGAAGGCTCGCCATCCGAAAGCAGGTAGATCGTGTCTACGTCTGGATCGTTGAAGGCGAAGACGAGCGACTCGTAAAGGTTCGTTCCGCCCATGGCCTCGAGCTTCGAGACCCAGAGTTGGGCCTCCGCGCGGGTCTGCTCCGATCCCGTCGCCACGCCCCCATCGAGCCAGGTCATGACGCTGCCGGAGAACGGCGCAATATTGAAGAGCGCACCATCCGGGAGCGAGCCAATCGCGTCCCGCAGCTCCCTCTTCGCCACATCCATCCGGGTTGGCGGCGTCTCACTGACCGTGTCACGTCGCATGGGAATCGACATCGAGCCCGAGACGTCAACGATGAAGAGAACGCGCTCCGATACGATCCGGATCCCGAAGAAGATCGGCTCCTTCGCGGTCGAGGAGATCTCCTTGAGGCGGCGTTCAGCCTCCTTCTTGCGGAGCTTCTCAACCTGATTTTCCTCCATCAGCTCGACGGCCCCGCCCTCGTCCTCAAGCCAGCGATCCCAAACGGACGCGCGGCGGCCGAACGGCTGCCCCGTCAGGTTGAAGAGAACGTCGCCGAACTCGAGCTGCATGCGGCCAACCTCGTTCTGCATCTGGTCAATCATCGGCCGCAGCAAGCTCGCGTCACGGCGATCTGCCAGGGACTTGAGCGCGATCAGCCGGGTCGACCACACGGGGTGCTGAAGGCGCTCCTTCATCAGGTCGATGGAGTTGCTACGCCCGATCCGGGCGATCTCAGACAACGCGGCATTCCGCAGGTAGTCGTCCTCGTGGACCGTGTAGGTCTCAAGCTGGATGAGCCAGTCGTTATCCCCGTCATGAAGCGTCGAAAGAGCCTCCAGGAGGGACTCACGTACGATATCGCTCTTGGTCTTCTCCAAGAGCTTCTGCATGTCTTTGATCGACTCCGTGTCGCCGCGGGAGGCGAGGGCCAGCACGGTGGCTGCAGCCAGTTCGGGCTCCTTGGCGCTCAGCCCCTTCCGCATCTTCTTGAGGAACTTGTCCCCCTCGATGAACTTGGTCGCGCGAATCGCGAACGCCTTCTGCGGCGTCCGGCCCTTCCCGATGAGCTTCTGCAGGTCCTTGTCCACGCCCTCGTCCTTGAGATCCGCGAGTAGATCGGCGATCTCGTGACTGAGCACGGCCGGCGTGACGTTCTTGACCGCGATCTTGATCAGATCGTCTGCGACGTCAGCCCCTTCGACCCTCACCAGGATGCGGGCCGCCATGGCCCGCGCCGTTCCCGGGAAGTCCACCCGCTCGACCATCTCACGCGCGTAGGGCACCACTTCCTTGCTCTCACGTCGCTCGAGCTCCTCAAGCGCCACCCTTCGGACGCTCAGGCTGGTGTCTTTCTCGAACGCCGTCTCAAGGGCGTCATCATCGAGGGATTCGATGATCGCCTTCATGGCCGTCGACCGAAGCATGCCCGTGGGCCACGAGATCTCGGGGTCAGGCAGTCCCTCTCGCTCGCGCTTGGTGCGGTTCTTCTTTTCGTTCGCCTCGTTCACGAACTCCTGCACCGTCTTCATCGTCCGCTCGTAGACACCACGATAGAACACGTGGTCCGACTCGCTTCCCATGTTGATGTGCATGAGGAGCGCTCTCTCGCGGATGCTGTCGTCCGCGGTCGAGGTGATGATCTTCTCAAGGAACGGCTTGCCGTTCGTCGTCGCCTGTCCGAGTCCGCGAATCGCTGCCTCGCGCAGTTCGATCTTGGGCTCGCCCACCGAGACCTGCATGAGATGCGTGAGCGCTCCGTTAAAAGCGCCCTCCACACCATCGTATTCGGCGAGTGCTAGCAGCACCTGGCGACGCATGTAGGTGCTGGCGAACGTCTCGTAGGACTGAAGCAGGAGATCCATGGCCTCCTTCGTACCGCGTGCACCGAGCGCATCCACGGCGCCTTCGTCGACCTCGTCCCGGAGCTTCTTGATCTGCGCGCTAATCTCCTCGATCTCGAGATTGGACCAGTCGACCGCCTCCTCGGCGCCCTCCTGGGCCGTGGCCGTCGCTGCCCTAGCAGAGACGGAAAGACAAGCAAAGGCGAGCGGCAGAACGCAGAAGAACGCGGTGTGAAATTTCAAGCGAGGCGAGGGGCGGGGCCGGGTTCATCCGGCGACAGCGAATCAGGTGCAGCGGACCAGGAGCGAAATCAGGACCAGCGGAGCGAATCAGCGAGGCGAACGGCCGCCAGCCGGACGCGCGGGCGGCCCTAGCCTGGCCTTCTTATCGATCAGATCAGCCACGAGCCCAAGGGACAAGGTCTGAACAAGGGCGACGAACAGCAGAACGGTCTTGTCACCGAGGTTCCCCCCGCGGCTCGCAATCGTCCCGTCCGGAAAGTACGTGATCGCGAAGAAGAAGTCGTAGACCAGCGCGCCGAAGAACATCACGAAGAGGAGTCCGGTCAGCGGGTAGAACACCTTCAGCGGGTTGAAGTAGACGACCGTACGAATGATCAGCGCAAGGAAGCCGAGCGTGTCTCGGATCGGGCGGATCTTCGAGGATCCCGAGCGTTCGGCGTAGTCGATGACGACGTAGTCGACGCGGTGATGATTCGTCAGCGAGGCCAGCGTGATCGTCGTCGTGAAGCTGAACCCCTCGGGCAGGATCGACTCATAGCGCAGCACGTGATCACGGCGGATCGCCCGCAGGCCCGAGTTCAGGTCTGGGATTTTGACGCCCGCCAGGTACGAGGCGATGTGGCGGAGAGCGGCCTTCGCAGGACGCCGCTGCCACGGGATATTGACGTCGTCGCCCGTCCGTGCCCCCACCGCCATCTCAGCGCCGTCATCGACCCGCGCCAGCAGATCGACGATCCGGTCCTCTGGGTAGGTTCCATCCGCGTCCGTGATGATCACAACGTCGTGGGCCGCCGCTCGAAACCCGGTCTTCAGAGCCGCACCGTAGCCGCGGTTCATCGGGTGCTCGATCACCGTCAGGCGCGAATGCTTCGCCTTGAGAGCGTCCAGCATGGCGCCCGTTTGATCCTTGGATCCGTCGTTGACCACGAGCAGCTCGGTCTCACGGCCGAGGTCGAGGGCCAAGAGGCGCTCGACGACTCCTTCGATACCACCCTCCTCGTCGTACGCCGGAACGACAATCGTGACGCCAGAGTGCTCGGCTCCTGGGCCACTGCTTGCGGGGGACTCGTCTGTCTTGCTCATGGATGAAGGGGCCGGTGATCCGGGAGTGACAGGCTAACGGGGCGCCCCTCCACCGAACAGTTCCGTCTGCCTTGCTTCCTTCTGAAGCCTCACCAGTATCTTTTTGGCCATGCCCGTGAGGGCCAGCTCCGCCGCATCAGGAGGCGTGAACCAGCCGAGATCTGGACCCGGCCGGATACGGGTTTCCGAGCACGTGGCCGCCCGAACGCGTCCCTTGATCCGGTGCTTGGTGATCCCGTGGGAGATCGAAAAGAGGTCGTGCCCGGCCTCAAGCGCGGGTTCGATCGCATCCGGCAGCTGCTCTGGGAACAGGCCGGGCCCCAACGCCTCGACCGTTGGGAACTGCCACATGCCGGCCATGAGACCGTCGGGGCCGCGCCGCTCGAGGAGCCAGGCGCCCTCATGCTCGGCCACGTAAATCTCCAGCGCCACCTCGATCGGCTTCTTCTTGGGCCGGGGACGTGGCAGCTCCCCCGCGACGCCGGCCGCGCGCGCTCGACAGTGCCTGGCCACCGGACAGACGCCACAGGCCGGCGACGTCGGCTTGCAAACGAGCGCGCCGAGCTCCATCAGCGCCTGATTCCAGTCGCGCGGCCGAACCTCGCTCACTGGCCGCTCTTCCACGAGCCGCCGTGCCGCCTTCCAGGCTTCGCGCAGAAGTGGGCCCGAGGTCCGGACGCCATCCAGCAGGAACCACCGAGACAACACGCGCTCGACGTTGCCGTCCACGATCGCCACCGGCAGGTCGTGGGCAATCGAGAGGACGGCCCCCGCCGTATAGGGGCCAATACCGGGGAGCGCCAGCGCGCCCTCGAGGTCGCGAGGAAACTCCGCCCCGTGCTGGTCGGTCATCACGCGCGCCGCGGCCTGCAGCGAGCGCGCCCGGCGGTAGTAGCCCAGCCCGGACCAGGCCTCCAGTACGGCCTCCTCGCCGGCCTCGGCCAGCGATTGGATCGTGGGAAAGCGCTCGAGAAAACGCGGCCAGTAGTCCAGCACGGTTTCGACGCGCGTCTGCTGGAGCATCGCTTCGCTGACCCAGATAGCGTAGGCATCCACCGTCCTGCGCCAGGGCAGATCCCGCTGTTCTCTCTGGAACCAAATCGAGAGGTCGCGGCGCAGGGCAACGAGCGTCTCCTCGCCAGGGGACACGAACTCGGGCGCAACCAACCCAGGCGCAACGCTGTCGGGTGTCGCCACTAGAAAAGCACGCGCGACCGCAGTGTCCCTGGAAGCTGACGCATGTCTTCACCGAGCCGGATCCCCGCATCGCGTTCGATCGCGACATCGGTTACCACGTAGCCGACATCGTCGAGCGTCCGCAGGTACTGCGCATCGATGTTGGCCGCGCTCGCACCGATCGTGTCGTTGATCGACTGGAGCATGCCGGGGCGGTTCTCGTGAACGTGCAGGAGCCGGGTGTCGCTGGCGAGGCGCGGCAACGTGACCGCGGGGAAGTCGACGGCCGAGAGAGTCGAGCCGTCGTCGCTGTAGCGCAGGAGCTTCTCGGCCACTTCGCGACCGATGCCGTCCTGGGCCTCCTCGGTGCTGCCACCCACGTGCGGCGTGAGCAGCACGTTGTCCAGCCCGATAAGCGGTGACTCGAAGGCTGCTTCGTTGCCCTTGGGCTCGACCGGAAACACGTCCACCGCGGCGCCTGCGATTCGTCCACTAACGAGTGCTTCCCGCAGCGCCTCAAGATCCACGACGTTGCCGCGCGACGCGTTGATGAGTACGGCCCCGTCGCGCATCTTGTCGATCTGGGCGGCTCCCATCATCCCCTTCGTTTCCCGCGTGGCTGGAACGTGGAGGGTGACCACGTCCGACCTCGCGAGAAGGTCATCGAGGTCCGCGCTCGCCTCGACGTTACCGAGGCTCAGCTTGGACTCAACGTCGTGGTACAGCACGCGCATGCCGAGCATTTCGGCGAGCACGCCCACCTGGGTGCCAATGTGCCCATACCCGACGACACCTATCGTCTTGCCGCGGGCCTCGTGGCTGCCGCTGGCAGTCTTCGCCCATCCGCCGCGATGACAGGCCATGTGCTTCTCGGGCACGCGCCGCAGCAGCAGGATCGCCTCAGCGATCACGAGCTCGGCCACGCTGCGCGTATTCGAATACGGAGCGTTGAAGACGGGTACGCCGCGCCTGCGGGCGAAAGCGGTATCCACCTGGTTCGTGCCGATGCAGAAACAGCCGACCGCCACGAGCTTCTTCGCTTCCTTGAGCACGGACTCATCCAGATTGGTTCGCGACCGTATTCCCACGAGATGTGCCCCGCGTACGGCGTCGACGAGCTCATCGCCGGTGAGCGCGGTCGGGCGGTAGTCGATGCGCTCGTAGCCCGCGGCGCGAAACGCGTCGACGGCGGAGGGCGCGATGCCCTCCAGAAGCAGGATCGAAAGCTCCGAGCGAGGAAAGGACGTCTTCAACATGGCGAGGAGTTTACGGCAAACTGATGCGGAAGTTGCGAGCGCGCGCTTGCTCATCCGGCGCCGCCCCCCTAGCTTCTCGTCCAACGCGAGCTTGCTCGCACGCGAAATGCAGCACAACAGCCACCAAATGAACCCCAGCCTCGTCCTCAAATCGAAGGGCAAAGCGAAATCCGGCACCAGATCCGGTGGGGAACTACGTCTGCGCTGACTGCTGCGCCACATTTCGTGAATGACGTTCACCCGCCGGATCGCCCACTTGGGCATCCGGCGGTTTTTTTTCGTCTCGACCGTGTCCTCACCATTGGTCCCTGACCCGTGAACCCTGGCCCCAACACCCCCACTCCCGCCATGACTCAACTCAGCAAACCCGCCGTTCTCTGCCCCGTCTGCGAAGCCTCTGTCTGCCCGCCCGTGGACGCCATGGCCGGCGAGATCCTCGCCTGCGACGACTGCGGCACCGAGCTGGAGCTCAGCAACCTCGACCCCATGACCCTCATCGAAGCGCCTGATGTCGCGGAGGATTGGGGTGAATAGCCGTACAGAACTAGCGGTCGTGACCTCACGGCTGCGGGTCGAGGAGAAGCTGATCTTCGCGGCCTTGGAAGCGCGCGGCGCCCGCTTTGAGCGCGTCGATGATGCCCAGCTACAGCTAGAGGCTGCCCGGCCGGACCCGCCGCGATGGCCCACCATTTGGAATCGCAGTCTCGCCTACGGAAGGACGCTCTACGCGACGCAGATTCTCGAGCAGCAGGGCGCACTTTGCGTCAACTCTGCCCACGTGGTGGCCACCTGCGGCGACAAGGCGGCCACGAGCCTTGCGCTCGGCGCCAGCGGCACGCCTACGCCCCGCACCCTCGTGGCGTTCACGGTCGAGTCAGCCCTGGAGGCCTGCGAGACCCTCGGTTTCCCGTGCGTGCTCAAGCCCGTC
>JBLIHL010000022.1:0-22285 GCA_047635895.1 Paracoccaceae bacterium
CCTCGAGCTCGATGCGGCCAGGCTCAACGAACACGGCGGCCTTCATGGTGGTAGTCATCGCCGTACTACGTCGAGGGAGCTGAAGGCGCGCTACGGGGCCTAGTTCGTATCTTCCCCGGCCTGTGGACGTAGTTACCGGAGGGGGCTCCTAGGCGGCGGAATCACCTCGGAGCTCCGACGGCCTTGCGGAGCTCGATGTTCTCGAGGCCCACGGCGACGAGCGGGCGGAGGGCGCTCTTGATCTTCTCGGCTTCTTCGCTCTCGACCGGCTCGAGGGCTTCGAGCGATGCGGCGAGAAGATGGATGTAGGTCTCATCCGCGCGCGCGCAAAGCCTGAGCAGGTCTCGGGACTCGGCCCTGTGATCCACGTACATCCAGGCGACCGCGGCCACGAGCAAGACGTTGGCGGCGAGAGAGAGCTTGTTCTTCATATCGAATTCTAGGCCTGGGACTCACAGAGCGAGTGACCTCGACAGTCCACCGTGCATGGAGGTGCTGACGTCCGAGAGCGTGAAGATATTCATCAGATCGAAGGAAACGCGGCGGTACTCAACGATTTGCCAGGAGCTTGTCGGGCATAGGTGGATTCGGGCAGCGTGCTACGCGGATTCAGCCATGCGCGACCGGATCCTGGATCCCGTGCGGTTCCGTACCGCCTGGGGTCGATGCTGAAGCAATCGACGTCTACAGAGTTGCAGTGCGGCTGGAGTCCGTACAGATGCGGGCCCTTCGCGAGCTATGGACCCGATCCGCACTCGGCGTTCATGACGCTCGTGCTCGATGGATGACTTGGGGCTCTAGGGCTTCGCCGAGAGGAGCTTGCGGAAGTCTTCGGAGCCAGGCTGCTGGTAGACGCGCAGATCAAACTCGCTGACCACGGCCAGCAGGTGGTCGAAGATGTCACCCATGATGTCCTCGTAGTGCTTCCAGCGCTGTTCGCCGCTGAAGCAGTAGATCTCCAGGGGGACGCCCGTGGCCGTGGGGGCGAGCTGACGCACGAGGAACGTCATGTCCTCGCGGATCGGCCCGAGGTCGTGCAGGTAGCACTCGATGTAGGAGCGGAACGTGCCGAGGTTGGTGAGACGACGGCCGTTGGCGGGACTCGTGGCATCGATGGTCAGGGACTCGTTGTGGGCACTGACTTCCCGGGTCCGCTCGTCGAGGTAGGGGTGCAGGCACTGGATCCGGCGCAGTCGCTCCAGGTCGTCTTCTTTGAGAAAGCGCACGCTCGTCATGTCGAGGTGCAGGGCGCGCTTGATCCTGCGCCCGCCGGACTCGGTCATGCCGCGCCAGTTCTTGAACGTCCCGGTGACGAACGAGTGCGTCGGGACCATGCTGATGGTCTTGTCCCAGTTCTGAATCTTGACGGTGTGCAGCCCGATGTCGATGACGTCGCCGTCCGCGCCGTAGCTTGGCACCTCGACCCAGTCACCCACGCGGAGCATGTCATTCGAAGCCAGGCGAAGGCTCGCGAGGAAGCCAAGGATCGAGTCCTTGAACACGAGCAGCAGAATCGCCGTCATGGCACCGAGGCCCGTCAGGAGCACGGTGGGGGAGCGCTGCATGATGACCGACACCGAGAGGATGACGGCGGCGAGCCAGATCAGGAGCTCGGCTACCTGGGCATAGCTGCGCAGCGGCTTCGAGCGCGTCGAGTCGGAGCGCTGGCCAATATCCACGAACGCTTCGATGAGCGCATGGAGGGCGCGCGCGCCGGCGATGATCATCCAGGCGTTCGCGAAGCGGCGAACGTAGTCCCCGTAGATCTGGTCCTCGGGCGCATCCAGAATGAACGGAGCCGCGAGATAGATCACGAGCGCTGGCGCGAGATGCGACAGGCGCTCGAGGACGTCGTGCTCGACGAATATGTCGTCCCAGGTGGACTTCGTATGCAGGACCAGCTTGGAGAGGGCGCGGACGATCACGCGCCTGGCGATGAAGTTCGAGGCGAGCGCGAGGACCGCGACACCCAGCCAGGCGCCGCCGGTGTGGAGGAGGTTGTCGAGAAAAGACGACTCGGCCTGTCGGAGCGGGATCAGGCAGAGGTGGAGAGTCAGGAGGGGGCTGGGCATGGTGAGCGCAGTCTGACGTGTTGGGGAGGCTTTGGCTAACCTTGGGTCATGCTGCGTTTCACACCGAGTGCGTTTTGTTCCGTTCTAGGCCGCATGGCCTACTCCTTGGGCTTGGCGCGGACGAAGCGCCGCTTCGCCGCCTTGCTGGGGTCGGCGCTTGCGCTGGCTGCTCCGGCGGCGGCCACCTGGTCCATCGTCGTGGTGGATACGCGAACGGGCGAGGTCGGGATCTTCTCGGCGACCTGCGTGCGGGGCCTCAACCTCGAGCGAGTGCTCGGTTTGATCCGGGTGGGCGAAGGCGCCGCGGCCGTTCAGTTCGCGGGTGATCCAAGCGTTCAGAAGCGCCGCTTCATCTGGTCCGCGATGGAGCAAGGGCTCACGTCAGAGCAGATCTTGATGGGCATGCAGGCGACATTCGCCGACATGCCGACCCTCCAGGTGGGCTTGACGTCGACGTTCGGGCCTGCGCGGACGTTCACCGGCGCCAACGTCTGGGATCCGAACTTCGGAGTCCAGGGGCGGGTCGGTGATCTTGTCTACGCGATTCAAGGCAACGTCATCACGGGCGCGCCGGTCGTGCTCGAGGCGGAGGCCGCGCTGCTGGCGGCGGACGGAGATCTTGTCGTTCGGCTGGCCGCAGCGATGGAGGCGTCCCGGCTGATGGGCGGCGACGGGCGCTGTTCCTGCGATAACGCGCTGCCCGGGTCCTGTGGCTCGCCGCCCAACGTGAGCTTCACCAAGTCCGCCGACGTCAGCTTCGTGATCGTCGCGCGACTCGGGGATACGGACGGTGACTGCACGGCGAGCACTGGGTGCACGAACGGTGACTACTACCTCCATCGCCGCGTGACTCAGGGTGGACCGAACGCGATCGACCCGGTGACGAAGCTGCTCGGAAAGGTGCGGAGCTGGGAGCAGGGCCTGGTGCAAGTGACCGACCAGATGAGGACGGAGGTCGCGGTCGACCGCGACCAGCTCGTGGCGGACGGCGTCTCGGCGGCGACGGTGACCGTGAGGCTCGTCGATCGGAACGGCGATCCGCTGACCTCGGGCGGTCAGACCCTGACGGTGCTGCCAATGCACGGTGGCGTCGCGCCCGGCATCGCAGGCCCCGTGACGGACCACGGCGACGGAACGCATTCGTTCCAGGTGACCGCGACCACGAATGACGGTCCAGGGGAGTGGGACGTTCGCGTCCTTGATGGCACCCATGACGTACTTCTTCAGCCTGCGCTGGTGATCACCACGGCGCCGCTGGCAGAGCTCCACGCCAGTCGATCAGAGATCAGCGCCTCGACCGGCGCCGAGGTCGTGCTGACGCTCAATCGAGCTGCGGACGCCGGGCGCGCCTACAGGCTCCTGGGCAGCACATCAGGGCAGATCCCAGGCACCGTGGTCCAGGGCACAAACGTTCCCCTCAACCCGGATCGGTTCTTCGGCCTGACGCTGGGCTCGCCCCGCGGACCGGTCTTCGGCTCCTTCGCGGGCACGCTGGATCCTGCGGGCCGGAGCGAGGGGCGCTTTGCGCTCACGCCGGGCCTGGCCGCGGTGCTGGTCGGAACACGCTTCGATTTCTGCTCGCTGGTGGATGTGGCCGGGTCCATTGAGGTCACGAATGTCGCATCGGTCCTGGTGACCCCCTGAGCCCGATCTGGTCCTCTGCCGGGTATGAGACGGGTAAGAGTCCTTAGGGGCTCCGCGTAGATGGCCATTCATGCTGAGATGGACCCGGATTCGCACTGATTGCCTGCAATCCCGGTAGCCGTGCCCCGCATAACGTCAGTGCTCCTCTCTCAGCCCCCGCTCTCCATGCATCAACGACTCTTGACCGCGGCGCTTGCCGCTGCGTTCCCCGTCCTCGTGACGGCCTCCCCGGTCGCCCCGGCCACCCAGCAGACGGTCAACTGGGAGACGGCACACGTCTCTCCGATCGCGTTCGACGCCGCGGGCCAGCGCCTGTTTGTGTGTAACACACCGGACGCACGTCTCGAGGTCTTTGACGTGTCCGGCGCAGCGCCGGTGCGACTCTTTGATGTTCCGGTTGGGCTCGACCCTGTTTCGGTTCGCCAGCATGGTGCGAATGAGGTCTGGGTCGTCAACTCCATCTCGGACTCGATCAGCATCGTAGACCTGGCGCGGCAGATGGTTGTGGGGACCGTCCAGACCGACGACGAGCCTTCCGATGTCGTCTTCGCCGGATCGCCGGAGCGGGCTTTCGTGACCTGCTCCCAGGCGAACCTCATTCAGGTCTTCGACCCGGCAGCGCCCGGCGCGCCGGTCGCCGAGGTCCCGATCTTGGGAGAGGAGCCGCGCGCCCTCGCCGTGAGCGCTGATGGCTCGACCGTCTATGCCGCGATCTTCGAGTCGGGCAATGGCTCCACGGTGCTGGGCGGCGGACTCGACGGCTCCGCGACGCTTGCGCTCCCCAACGTGGTCTCGAACCCGATTGGACCGTACGGCGGGGTGAACCCTCCGCCCAACAGCGGGGCGAACTTCGTGCCCGCCAGGCGCTTGGGCAATCCCACCGAGCCCGCGGTCGGGCTCATCGTCAAGAAAGACTCCGCAGGGAACTGGATGGATGACAACGGCGGGGACTGGACAAACCTCGTCAGCGGTCCCCAGGCCGCCCAATCCGGCCGGCCGGTCGGCTGGGACGTGAGCGATCATGACGTGGCCGTTCTCGATACGGCGACGCTCGGCGTCACCTACGCGGATCGGCTCATGAACATCAACATGGCGCTCGCCGTGCACCCGATCAGCGGCAGCCTCACCGTCGTCGGTACGGACGCGATCAACGAGGTGCGGTTCGAGCCAAACCTCAACGGCGTGTTCCTGAAGGTTGTCATGGGCATCGTGGACGAGAGCACGCTCAGCGGAGCCGTCGTCGACACCAATCCGCACCTGACCTACCAGACGAGCACGGTGCCCCAGGCGACCCGCGATCTTTCCCTCGGGGACCCGCGCGGTATCGCATGGACTGCCGACGGTGCGCGCGGCTACGTAACGGGCATGGGCTCCAACAACGTCGCGATCTTCAACTCCGCTGGCGCCCGCATCGGCACGCCGATCGAAGTGGGAGAAGGGCCGACCGGCATCGTTCTCGATGGCGCCGGCAACCGCGCGTTCGTCGTCAACAAGTTCGACGCCTCGATCTCGACGATCAGCCTCGGCGCCGGCGTCGAGACCCACCGCACGTCGTTCTACGACCCCTCCCCCCTGGCTCTCCAGGAAGGGCGCAAGCATCTCTACGACACCCACGAGAACTCGGGTCTCGGCCACATGTCCTGCGCGTCGTGCCACGTGGACGCTCGCACGGATCGGCTGGGCTGGGACCTTGGTGACCCCTCAGGCGTCGTCGAGAGCTCGAGCGGACAGAACCTCGGGATGAACCTTCCGGGCCTCAACACGGGGTTCCAGGACTTCCACCCGATGAAGGGCCCGATGTTGACGCAAACCTTCCAGGACATCATTGGTAAGGAGCCGTTCCACTGGCGGGGCGACCGCGACGGACTGGCGGGCTTCCTGCCTGCGTTCGAGGGTCTCCAGGGTGATGACGCCACGCCGACGGGCGGGGATATTGACGAGTTTGCGGCATTCCTTGGCACGATTCACTTTCCGCCCAACCCGTTCAGGAATTTCGACAACAGCCTTCCGGTAGACCTCCCGCTCAAGGGTCATTACAGCGTCGGCCGGTTCTCGCCCGTGGGCACGCAGCTCCCGAACGGTAACGCCCAGAATGGTCTGAACCGTTACACGCCGCCCGCGACGCTCGATGGACCCTTCGCCTGCGTGACGTGCCACACGTTGCCAACAGGCATGGGGCCGGACATGCGCTTCAACGGTAGCCAGTACGTGAACTTCCCGGCTGGTCCGGACGGCGAGGCTCACCATGGTCTCGTTTCCGTGGATGGGTCAACGAACAAGGCGATCAAGATTGCCCAGCTCCGGAGCTCCTATAAGAAGGTCGGGATGGACCTGACGCAGCAGAGCGTCCTGTCGGGATTTGGCTTCCTGCACGACGGCAGTATCGCCTCGCTCTCGGCCTTCCTTTCGTCGCCCGCGTTCGAGTTTCAGGGCGACCAAGGCCTGGCGAACATGATTGCATTCATGCTCGCGTTCGGCGGATCGGACCTGCCCAATGGCAACGTCAATAACCCGCTGTTCCCCCCGGGAACCGCGAGTCAGGACACCCATGCGGGTGTCGGTACCCAGGTGACCATCATGGACTTCGCGACGCTCGACCCGGCCACGGTGGCGCTCTTGGCCGAGATGCGATCCGAAGCCGACCTGGGTCGCGTCGGTCTCGCGGCCCGGGCTCGCATCGCGGGCCTTCCCCGCGGAGCCGCCTATGTTTCTGGCGCTTCGTTCCAGATGGACCGTGCGGCTGACCAGATGACCTTCGCGTCGCTCATGGCGCTCGCCACTCCGGCCGATCCCATCACCCTGACGACGGTGCCCTTCGGCACCCAGGTCCGGCTCGGCATCGACCGCGACCTCGACGGTGCGTTCGACCGTGACGAATTGGATGGCGGCAGTGACCCGGCCAACGCGAACAGCGTTCCTGACCTAGGCCAGAACTACTGCGGCCCGGCCGTGATCAACAGCTCGGGCAACTCGGGCGTCATGTCCGCGGCGGGAAGCCGCGTGGCAACGGACAACGATCTCCTCCTGCAGGCATCGCTCCTGCCCTCGGGCAGCGCTGGCTTCTTCATCGCGTCCCAGGGTCAAGGTTTCGTCCAAGGACCGGGTGGCAGCCAGGGCAACCTGTGCATCAGCGGCAACGTCGCGCGCTTCTCTCTCCAGGTGCAAAACTCCGGCGCCGCCGGAGCCTTCAGCACCCGCATCGACCTGAGCCACGTCCCCACGAACCCGCCGCAGGGCGTGCTCTCGGGCCAGACCTGGAACTTCCAGGCTTGGTTCCGGGACAGCGTGGGTGGCCAACCGACCTCGAACTTCACGGACGGTCTGAGCATCGACTTCGAGTGATGCGGACGGGCCCGCCAGTGAGGGCTTCGAGGCGGCTGAGCGGCGGCTCGTTGCACCGCAAAGCCCTACTGCCGAGGTACTGTGCGCCGTTGAAGTCGATTCCGCCAGGTGGTCCAGGAGCGCGCCCGGCAGGCCTTCAGTGGCGACCTTTGCGGGATTCTCGGCCATGGTGCACGATGCTTCGGTGAAACACCTCCGAACCAGCGAATCGTCACGCACCGGCCGCGGTGCAGCTCTCCTGTTGATTGCACTCGCCGGCATATTGGCCTGCGCGTGGTTCCTATTCGGGGGAGCACTCGGCGGCGGGCCTCTAGTGGATAGGGGCGTCCCTGGCGGCGGTGTGAACCACGCGCCCGCGGAGATTGACGCTGTGTCGGATGTAGAGGCGCTCGCGGGTGCAGAAGAGGCGACGGACCGTCAGGCTCTGCCGGAGGTGACGGCGGAAAGTGGGCAGCTCGCCGAAGGCGATGATGCGATTGACGTCGAAGAGGGTGAGGCGGAAGCAGACGTGTCGACGGTGGTCGCTCGTCTGCTCGACGACCTCGGAGAGTTGGCCGTCGGTGCTGAATTACGATCCATCTACGTCAGCGGGGAGCCCCGCGGCCCGCAGTGCTTCGACGTGGCCAAGGCGGACGGCGCCTGCGAGATCGAGATCCCTGACGAACACATGCGCCACTGGAAGACGGAGCCCTACTCGATGACGTTCCAGGCGTCTGCGCCAATGCGCGCGACGAGCTTTACCGTCGGTACGCCGGAGTGGCACGGCACCAAGGATCTCGGGGACATCATCCTGGAGCGCGGCGGTGCCGTCCGTGGACGCATCGTTGGTAAGGCGGGAGGCGCGCTCTCGGGCGCGCGGGTCTACCTCGGGCAGGGCGTGCTGACCGGCGACGTCGCAAAGATGCGACTGGCCGGCCCCGATAAGGACGTTCGCAGGCCGCGGGCGATCTCCGACGCAGATGGATCATTCGAGTTCCCCGGCGCTTCCGCAGGCAAGCACGTGCTGTACGTTGGTCTCGCCGGGAAGCTGTGGGCCATCACGGATCCGTTTGAGGTCTCGATCGACGCCGTTCGCGAAGCTGGGACCATCACCCTGGAAGACGTTCCGGCGGAAGAGATCATCCGCGGCCGCGTGGTGCGACCCAACGGCCAACCCGCCGCGGGCGCGATCGTGTCGTACGACAAGCGAGGAACGGGAGACGATGGCAAAATCACCGCTGACGACGACGGGTCGTTTGTCTTCTTCCCGGGCGGCAACGCGGTAGTAGAGTTCGTTGCGCGGGATGCCAAGGAGGCGTTCGGGATGAGCTCTCCAGTCGTGACCGAGCGCGGTGCAGCCGACCTTGTGCTTGAGCTCACGGAGCGCCGCGTGGTTCGCTTACATGTGGTCGACGCCAAGACGGGGTCGTCGATCGAGCGGGCCGCGGTGATGGTGATGCTCGAGGACGGCGGGAGCATGTTCGTAGGCGGCGGACGTCCATTCCCGGGGCAATCGTGGAAGTACACGGACGCTCAGGGCCGGATCGACGTCGAGGTACCGGCGGAGAAGTGCAGCATCAGCGCAAGCCTGAGCGGCTACGACGGAGAGCGCGCCGGCCCATGGGAATCCGTGGACATCCCCGCGGAGCTCCGGATCGAGCTCCAGCCGGATCCGGCCGTCGAGGGGCGTGTGCTGGCGTACGGCAAGCCCGTCGGAGGCGCGAAGGTCCTGATCGGGCAGCGTATCGACGGGTTCGTTCTGCTGGAGCAGGGCTTTCCCGTCCGGTTCTTCAACCACTCCGACCAAGGGGTTGAGACGGATGCTGAAGGGCGGTTCTCATGCCCTGTCGACCCAGAGTGGACGGAGCTGACGTTGGTCGCCTTTCCCGAGTCGTTTGCGAGCGGGGAGATCGACCTCACGGTTGTCGCGGGCGAGGGCGCCCGCAGCGTTGTCATCGAGGTCACGAACGGCGGCGCCATCGAGGGCACTGTCACGCCGCCGCCGGGCGGGGTGGCTGAGGGGCTCATAGTGGCTGCATCGAATGGCGATGGTCACCCGCAGATGACCCGGGTGCTCGCGGACGGGACCTACCGACACGAAGGGCTAGGCCCTGGTCCGTGGCACGTCGAGGTGATGGAAACCGAGCCGACAAACGACACGAGATCGATTGCCCAGACCGATGAACAGAAGGACTTCAAGTTCAACGTAGACGTCGTAGATGGGAAGACTGCGACTCTCGATCTGGACGCGCGAAGCCTGGCGCAGGCGGAGCTGTTTGGGACGCTCCTGATCGACGGTCAACCGGCGGCAGGCTTTGTCGCTTCGGTGACAAGCGATCGCTACCAGCAGTACTCCGACGACGTACCCGCTACCGAGGTTGATGGCAGCGGAGAGTTTGTGCTCCAGGTGCCTAACGGCGACTGCGAGGTGCACTTTGTGGGCACCTTGGGCACCGGGCATCGCATCGAGATTATCCGCCTGTTCAACTTCAAGGGCGTGCGCGTCGACTGGTCCGAGGACGTGCAGCTTGGGCGGCTGCAGGCTAACGTGGCGCCGTCGTCCCTGGAGCACCGCGTGATTCGCGGCGGGAACCGCGACGCAGATCGTGAGTTCGTTCTGCTTAGCCCCACCAAGGACGGCAAGATCGACGCGCCGTCGCCGATCGGAGACGTCTGGATCCAGACGCTTCAGACGCATTCGTTTGGGCGGATGTGGACCACCATCAAAGTCGTGCCCGTCATAGGGGACTGACACGCTTTACGACCAGACCCTGCACAGAGGGAGTGAAATAGCCCGTGCTGCACCAGCCAGGCCAGGTGTCGGCCTTCGCAGGTCAAGGCTCTCTCTCTTCGCGGCGGCGCTACTTTTCCCTCCCGCCCTCGGGCGCTTCCGGCTGGTGGCTGCGCCCACCGCGGGGGTATTCACGTACCCCGGCCGCGGAGACCTACCTGGATGGTGGCGAATCGGCTTCCTCCCGCGGTTCTCGACTCAACACCCTTTCGGTGATACGGTCGCAGTCGGAGCCCATGACGGGGTTCGACGGTAGAGCACGCGGGATCCTTGGCAGCGCCATGGTCCGTGAATGCGCCGCCTGGGGCTAAGAAGACCCACCGGACAGAGTCCGACTTCTTGCCCCCACTCGACCCGCCGATGCCTCAGCCGAAAGTTCAAGAGGATGGTTCATCCTCCGCCGGTTTCCTCGCGCCTTGGATCCAGAATTTTGGCCCTGCGGTGGTCGTGATTCTGATCTCGATTCCGCTCTCCATGGGCATCGCGATTGCCTCAGGGGTGCCGCCTGCCCGCGGGCTGGTGACGGCCGTGATCGGCGGATTGGTGATCGGATCGCTCTCTGGCAGTCAACTCCAGATCAGTGGGCCCTCCGCAGGACTCGCGGTGATGATCCTCGATCTCGTCAACCGGCATGGGCTCAAAGCGCTAGGCGTGGTCGTGCCATTGATGGGGCTCATCCAGGCTGGCGCCGGGCTGCTCAAGCTCGGCCAGCTCTTCCGGGCTGTCTCGCCAGCGGTGATCAACGCCATGCTGGCCGGCATCGGTATTTTGATTCTAGCGGCGCAATTCCACGTCATGGTCGATGACGTGCCCAAGGGAAGCGGCCTCGAGAACCTCTCCAGCATTCCCAGCGCCGTGATGCACGGGATCTTCCCCATCGACGGGTCGGTCCACGAGCAGGCCGCGCTGATAGGCATCTTAACGCTCGCCGTTCTCGTGGGGATGTCGTTCATCAAGAAGGGGCCGTTGCGAAAGGTCCCCGCCCCCCTCGCGGCCGTGATTATCGCAACCCTGGCGACGGTGACCTTCGGGCTGGGGGTTCGCCGCGTGGACATGCCCGACACCATCTGGGACGCCATCGTTGGGCCCACGAGCGCCGACCTGTCCCTGCTCGGAAGTCCCTCACTGATCTTCGCCGCTCTCGCTCTCTCGCTGGTAGCAAGCGCGGAGACCCTGCTCTGCTCCAGCGCCGTGGACGGCATGCACGACGGGCCACGGACGAATTACGATCGCGAGCTTTTCGCCCAAGGGGTCGGCAACTTCTTCTGTGGGCTCTGCGGGGCACCGCCCACCACCGGCGTGATCACGCGGAGCACCGCCAACGTACAGGCGGGCGCCAAAGGGCGGCAGTCGGCCGTTCTCGTGGGTGCGGGGATGCTGGCCTTCTTGGTGGCCTTCCCTACGGTGCTCGAGGTGATCCCGCGTTCCTGCCTCGCTGCGATCCTCGTCTATATCGGCTACAAGCTCGTCAGGCACCGGCCCTACGCTGAGCTGCGCAGCTACGGAAAGAGTGAGCTCGTCATCTATCTGGTCACGGTGGCCGTCATTGTCGGCGTGGACCTCTTGACTGGAATCTCCGTTGGCATTGGTCTCGCTCTGGGCAAGTTGGCTTTCTCCCACGGGCGCGACTTCCACAAGCTCATCATCCGCGTGTCTCACGATGACGCCAACGAGCGCGTCGATGTGACCTTGTCGGGCGCCGCTTCGTTCATTCGGTTGCCCAAGCTCGCGGCGACGCTAGAGGCGATGCCGGCGGGGCGTGAGGTTCACCTGCACGTGGACGAGCTTGAGTACATCGATCACGCGTGCTTGGACATCATCACGAAGTGGGAGCGCCAGAGAATCCTGTCGCGCAGCCCCGTGCGCGTCGAGTGGAACCGCCTCCAGTACACGTACCATGCAGGCAATCGCTTGGACGAGACGCCGGAGCAGTTCACGGCCGTTCCGGATCAATCGCAGTGTTTGCTCGATTTCCTGACGACTGAGGTCATTCTCATCAATCCTTCGTTTGACTCCAAGGAGCACGCGATAGAGCGCATGGGTCGTGCCCTGGCGCGTCGCCACGGCCTGGGTATCGATGGCGATGCATTCATCGATTCGGTGGAGCGGCGCGAGGCGCAGGCATCGACCTGTCTCGGCGGCGGGCTGATGGTTCCTCACGGCGTTACGACAAGTCGGCACTCGCTGCTGGGTGTCATGGCGGTGTCGGACGTCGGCTGGTCCTTCGACACCCCGGATGGTGAGCCGGTGCGCTGCATCGTGCTGCTCGCGACGCCCAAGAAAGCGGCCGCGCATCATCTAGCGGTCCTCGCCGCGCTTGCGCGCCTCTTTCTGCTGTCGCCTGAGCTGAAGGAGCGTCTCGTCACGTCCTCGAGCCCTAACGAGGTGCGTGACGTGCTCGGCAGCGAAGAAGCACGCGAACTGAACTACGCTTTCGAGCGCGTGGCGTCGGCGCCATCGCAGGGCCGCTGACCCGCGACTCCCGGTACTCAACGGCCTGCTATGCGCGACACGCTGCTAGTCTCGGTGCAGGTGGCAGATGTCGGCTTCCCAGCGGAAGAGCGTCGCCGCATGGGCCTGGGGGGTGCTGTTGTGGTCAACCGCCGTACAGTTTGTGAACGTTAGCTACGTAACCGTACTGCCTGAGCTCGGCGGCGACTGTTAGTCGCTGGGATCACGGCGTAGCGGTTTGAGTCAGGCGGCGCACGAAAGCGAAGAAAACTAGTGGCGGGATCAGGCGTTCCAATGTGTTTAGAGAAGTGTGCTTTGCGGCTACGGATCGAAGTCGCCACTACTCGCTGCCATCCCGATCCAACATCACTGGTCCCTCTCACTCGCCGGGGGGGGAGCTGTATCATGATATTTCCCATGGGCGACTGCCCAGGAGGCCTGCTGCCAACAGTCCTCATTGCGTTGTGTTCCTGCTCCGGCGACGGTGTCGGAGCTGAAGAGTCATCCTCAAAGGGACAGAGGGCGGCTCGGTCCGGGGACGTGCGCATGCACTCCACGGTCGCATCGCTGGAGGCCGCGGAGGACGTGGTCGATGAAGCGACTGCGGGCACGGGGAAGCCCGACGTACCTGCCGGCCGCTGGTTCAAGCTGCGGGGAGCGGCCGATGATCTCAAGGGAGCCGCAGGCAGAGAGGACCCACTGAAAGGGCAGGGCGCTCTCGCGGGGATTGGCTACTCGGGCGCTTACAACGAAAGTGGCGAATTCAGCGGAGCGATCGTTTACGACCCCGACCGGGTCGAGCCAGGCCTGACGCTGTTCTGCTCGGGGCACGACACGTCCGTGCTGCTCATCGACTCGGAGGGTGCAATCGTCCATCACTGGCACCTGGACTTCGACGAGGTCTTCCCGAATCCGCTGCCTTTCGAGACGATGGAGTTTCACTCAGAGTTCGTGCGCCGGGCGTGGCCTCTCCCGAACGGCGACCTGCTCGCGATCTTTGAGTACACAGGCATCACGCGGGTGGACGCGAATGGCAAGCCGCTATGGGTACTGGCGAACCAGAGCCACCACGACTTCAAGGTCCTGGAGGACGGCACCATCGTGACGCTCGACATAGAGCGTCGGGATCTAAGCTGGATGAGGAAGCACTATCACACCTCGCGCTTTCACAAGGGAATCGTAGATAGCCATGTCGTGTTCCTAAGCGCTAAGGGCGAGGTCCTGCGGAAGGTCTCGATCTTCGAGGCGATCCTCAACTCCAGGTTCGCCGGCTTCCTCCACGCCATTTCGCCCAGGCTAGAGGACATCTTTCATGCCAACTCGGTCGACTTGGTCGATGCGGCCACCGCCGCGAGGCACAGCCTCTTTGAGGAGGGTGACATTCTCGTCTCGCTCCGCAACCCAAGCGCGGTTCTGGCCATTGATGGCAAGACCGAAGAGGTGAAGTGGATCAGCCAAGGCCTCTCGGTGGCTCAGCACCAGGCGTCGTTCCTGTCGACGGGTTCGATCATGCTCCTGGACAACGCCGGAGGCAACGCGTCCTTCCCGCTCAAGATCGACCAATCGCGCGTGATCGAGATCGATCCCGAGACCCAAGAAATTCTGTGGAGGTATCCGCCCCTGGGGCGGGACGTCAACTTCCGCACGGAGATGCTCGGGTACGCCGAGCGGCTTCCCGGCGGGAACACGCTCATCACGGAGTCGATGCAGGGGCATCTGTTGGAGGTCAGTCCCGAGGGCGAGATCGTCTGGGAGTACTACAGCCCCTACCGCGCTGGCGAGAACGATGAGCTCATCACGACCCTGATGGGGGGACGCCGGATCCCACGCGCCGCGCTGCCGTTTCTCGGGGAGTAGTCCTTGCTCACGCGGAGGACGCCGGAGATTCACGGGTCCTTCCGAGGCGCTTGGGCGTAGGAGTCAGGCCGCTGGATCTTAAGAACGATTAGGGGGGGGAGTGGGAGTTTTGGTTTAGGAGGCCAGCAGCGTAGAGTTCATGGGAACTACGTCCCTTTCGCTCTCCGCCCATGAAGTCTCAATCCATCTCGGTCCTCCGACGGACCCTCCCGCCCGCGTTTATCCTGGGCGTTCTCGCCGCGTGCAACGACAGCGGGGGAGGCTCCATGGAAATCGTTGCGCCGACGCTGGCGACGCTCGGCGGCAGCTGGAACCTCTTCCAGGACGGCACGACTTGCACCGGAGAGGAGTTCAGCGTGCTCCCCATGGAGATCGAGGATGTCGCGTCCGGGGAGTTCCTCCTGCGCATCGGGGAAGCGCCGTCCGCCTTCGAGTTCTCGGGCGTCCAGGTCGAAGATTCCCTCGTGGTGTCCGGGGTCTCAACCGTTGACGGAGTAACGCTCTCGATCGATTCGGCGGAGTGGCTGATCGCCCCGAATGAAAGCAAGCTAGCTGGCGCGCTGACCGCGACGCGAACAGAGAACGGCGTCGACTGCGCCTTTGCGGGCGACGTAGAGGCTTTTCTGACGGACGCGACTCAAACGTCGCTGGTCCGTGGCGACTGGGAGTGGACGCTGACGACGCTGACGACGACGGGTAGCTGCGCCACCCAGGGCGAGGTCCGGGTGCTCCCGGCGACCATCTGGCCTAAGCGCCAGAACCAGTTCATCGTCGAGCTGACGCTGGAAGACAGCCAGCGCGTTCAGTTCGACGGCGCCCTCACCGGGGCCAGGCTGGACATCGGCGGCACAGAGACGCTGACGAACGGAGACGAGTTTCACATCTTCTCCGACTCGTCCCTGACCATCGCGCCGGGAGGCGTCGGCGCAGCGGGCACGATCCACGCGGAAATCGTCGGGTCAGGGATCTGTGAGTACACGGCTTCGGTCGTCGGGGTTCGCCCGGCGTTGGGTGAGCCGCTGGTGCCCTTTATCCGGGATGTCGAAGGCGTGCAGGCGCTGATGGGCATTGCCCCGGACGACCCCGCCGCTCCGGTCACGCTGCTGGAATCACTGGGAAGCGAGGCGCTCGGCGTCGGAGCGACGCAGCTTGCCGTTCAACGTATCGCCGAAGTCGTGGAGCGTTCGGTGCTGGACGCGCTGACGAGTACGACCGTGAGCACGGTCCGCGACGGCCTCGTCTATACCGCTGGCGGCGACATCTTCTGGGTCGACCTGGCCCAGCGATTTGACGCGGATGGAGAGCGGGTGATGGGTGCTCCCATTCTGGTGTTCGAAGGGAACGGAGCCCCGATCCGCGAGCTCGACGTCTTCGTGGACCTCGCGCGAACGACCACGGTGATCGTGGGCGATCGCACGAGCGACCAGGTGATGATCGAGCTGCACGCCATCGAAGAGGTCACCGCGTCGGTCCTTGTCACGGGCGCGACGGACTTCCTCGGCATGATCATGGACGCTATGGGAAGCTACCGAGGCATGGCCACGCTGGGGAATGTCGCGGGCGATCTGCGACGTCTCTCCGTTGACCAGAGCTCCGAGCTCTACGCCACGGGCGTGCTCGCGGCCGCCCTCAGTCCCCGGGGCGCGCTCTACTTCGTGGAGCCCGAAGAGCTGTACGCGCTGGATGCTGGCGTGAGCGTGCCCATCCTGCTCGAGAGCACCGCTGGCGGCAGCTACAGCCTCGGCGGGTTCGACGGCGAGCGCATCTTTGTGGGCCGGGACGACCCCATGAGCGCCGCGATCCTGGGACGGGAGCCCTTGGCGCCTGCCACGCTCCTGGGGCAAACAAGCAGCGTGGGCGCTGGAGGCGCGGCTTTCAGCAATCTCGTGTCCGTCGGGGACCGCGTCATCTTCACCATGATCGGCGGCAGTGGCACGCGCAGGCTGATGGCGCTGCCCAAGGCCGGCGGAACGTTCGAGCTGTTGATCTCAGCGCCGGAGTCGGCGAACTACTCACCGGCCATCGCGCAAGTGCTCGGGGACAGGGCGTACTTCACGGCGCTCCCGATCTCGACGTTCTCGGTGTTCGGACTCGACCCCACGGGCGCAGTGAGTCCAGAAGAACTGTTCGATCACCGGCTGGGTCAGCCGGTTCTTGAGGACCAATACTCGTTGCTTGCCGGACGCGCGACGGCCGGGCTCACGCTGCTCTCGGAGAGCGGTGACGTCAGGCTCCTGCAGCGCGGCGATCCAACCAATGCGGCGTTGTCCGCGGCCGACCTCGTCTACGGTGTCGTGACCCCAGGAGCGACGGTGACGGTGGTCACCTCAGGCGCTCGACTGCTCGTGGCGGATGAGTCCACGACCCAGCCGGGGGACCAGAGCGCCGAGCTGTACTGGGTCGACACCAGCGCGACCGTCGGGCCCGTGCTCGTCAGTGGCGAAGCAGGCGAGCTAAACCTCCCGATCGACTGACGTCTCAGATGGACGTCTCAGATGGACGTCTCGGGGTGACTCCGCCCAGGCGGGTCACCCACCGTCATCAGGTCAGGCGCCCGCGGTGAATCGATCGCGGGTCAGCGCGCCGTGGCTATCGTGCCAACGCAGCTCGCCGCCGCCGAACCAGAGCGCCTGGGGCGACTGGTGATCGATGCCGAGCTCTGCCGTCAAGCCGCGGGCCAGCGGCTTTTCGGCGATCACGTCGATCATGGCGTAGCGCGTCGTCTCGGACTCGGGCACGCCCTTGAGCCAGCTCTTGAACTCGAACTCGGCGCGCGTGCTGACCGGACAGATTGGGCTCTTCTTGAAGACGACGACCTCGGTCTCCATGGAGGCAGATTGGAGGGCGGCCACGGCCTCAGCCGGGTCGGTGGGAAGCTGGATCTCTCGTGGGTTAGACATGATGACGCGCTCTTAGGACGACTTCTTGCGAGTGGCAGCCTTCTTGCTCGCCTTCTTCTTGGCTGAGGCTTTCTTCGCAGGCGCTTTCTTGGAAGCAGCCTTCTTGACGGCCTTCTTCTTTGTGGCCGGTTTCCGAGCCGCCGCTTTCTTGGCGGTCTTCTTGGCTACCTTCTTCGCAGCCTTCTTCTGGCCAGCCCCCGTCTTCGCGAGCGCCGCTTCGTACTGCGCGATGAACCTGTCGGCAGGCATTCGTCGGATCGCCTCTCCGAGCACCTCGAGCGCGACGTCCTCTAGCTTCTTGAAGCGGACGCATGCCTTGCCCATGTTCAGCTTCTTGCCCGTCTTCTTCCACTCGGACTCGAACCACTTGACCTCCTCGTCGTTCCCGTAGATCGAGAAGAGGTACACGGCCATGTGCGCCTTCTGGGACGCGACGTTCACGTACGGAAGCGGCAGGTCCGGCGTGCAGTGGTAGCCGGGCGGGTAGACGCTCTTCGGGATGCAGTAGCCAATCATCCCGTAGCTCATCACCTCCTTGATCTTGGGATCGAGGTTCTCCTTGATCACCTTCCGCACGGCGTTGATGGCCTTCCTGCGGTCTGGATCGAGGCTGGCGAGGTACTCCTTCACGGTGGTGGCCTTGCTTTGCATCCCGACAACGTACTACAGAACGAGATCGGCGACTATGCCGCGGTGATCAGAGCCGACGTCGATCCCGATGCGGTGCTCCTTCACGGTGACGCTAGACGTCACGAGGAAGTGGTCGATCAGGATCATGCCCGTGAACCAGAGTGATGAAGGCCAGCTGCCCCGGGGGAGGAACCCCAGGCTGGAGGGTCGCAGCCGGCCTCCATCCAGGACGCGGGCGAGGTCCTTCGACCAGATCGTGGCATTCAGGTCACCCGCGACCACCACCGGCCCCTCCGTCGCCTCCACGCGGTCCGCCATGGCTTCCAGGTGAGTGCAGCGGTCCCTGGCGGCCTTCTGGCCCAGCGGCGGGACCGTGTGGATGGCGACAAGGTGGAACGCCCGACCGCCATGGGTCAGCTCGACGTCGATCCAGGGCACGGAAGCAGGGTCCTGCAGCACCTCGATCGGGCCCACCTCCACCGTGCGGCGGACGTAGATCGACAGGCCAAAGTTGTCCTCGCGGACCGTGGCGGTCTCAAGGCGCGTGTAATCGCCCAGGCTTGCCTCCATCTGGTCGACCCACAGCCGGTGGGTCTCCTGGAGGACCACTACGTCGGCGTCTTCCGAAATGATCCAGTCGGACACGCGCTGGTAGTCGTGATTTTCGCTCAGGACGTTCAGCGCGAGGACCCGAAGCTCGACCGTACCCTCGCCGCCGGCGGGTGCTGGCTCCCGGAGCGGCGGCTCCATGGAGAGCGGCATCAGCTGGAATGCCGCGAGGCCGAACGACGCGATGAATCCGACCGTCGCGAGCCTGGCCCGGAGCGCAAGGCCAACGGCGGCGCCCAGGAGTCCGATCACGGCGTATTGGGCGTAGAAGTGGTTGAGCAGGTCGAGCGCCCAGTAGGTCGCGCCAAGCTGCCCCATTCCCATGCAGGCGAGAAGGCCGAACGCCAGCGCTGCCCAGGCGGTCGCCACGATCTTCCTTGGCGTGAGGCCCTCGGGCCCGTGGTCCGCTTCGAACTCCATAGCAGTATTGGAACCGGGCGGCAGCGCCCGCCGCAACGGCTTCTCATCGGTCGCGCTACTTGTCAGCCGGATGAGGGACTACCGTGCCCGCTATGGGGAAAGGCGAGCCATCCGCTGCGGCGGGAAAGATCCGTATCACGGGCGCGAGAGATCGAAATCTCAAAGGCGTAGATCTGGAGATCGAGCGCGGCGCGTGGACCTCGATCGTCGGCCCCTCGGGTTCGGGCAAGTCGACGCTCGTTTTTGAGACCCTCGTGCGCGAAGGGGAGCGCCGCTACCTCGGCGCGCTCTCGGCCAAGGCTCGCCAGTTCTTTGGGAAGCTCGGGCGCGCGAGCGTCCGCGAGCTGACGGGTCTGCCGGTACCGATCGCCGTCGGCCATCGCTCGATCACCAGCCACCCGCGCTCGACCGTGGGCACGCAGTCGGGCGCGCTCGACGTCCTGCGCCTTCTCTTTGCCCGGACGGCAGCCCATCCGCTCGCAGCTTCAAAGGCCGGTCCAAATGCAGGTCCAGATACAGGTCCGGTCGGGACGCGGCTGAGCCGCAGCCACTTCAGCTTCAACACCACGCTCGGCGCCTGTGAGGCCTGCGCCGGCCTCGGCGTCGAGGACCGCGTAGAGCCGTCTCTACTCGTGGCCGATGGATCCAAGTCCATCCGCGACGGAGCCCTCGTGCCCACGCTGAAGAACGGGTACACCGTCTATAGCCAGGTGACGCTCGACGTCATGGACGAGATCGCCCATGCCCACGGATTCAGCGTTGATACGCCGTGGGACGATCTGACGGACGAGCAGCGTCAGGTCGTGCTCTACGGCACAACGGCGCTCAGGGTCGCCTTCGGCAAGCACAGCCTCGAATCCCGCATGAAGTGGGAGGGCATCACCGCCCGGCCCCGCGAGGAGGGCTACTACCGCGGCCTGGTCCCGGTGATCGAGGAAACGCTCAAGCGCAGCCGCAACGACAACATTCTGCGCTTCGTGGAGTCGGTCCCCTGCAGCGCCTGTGGGGGCTCGCGCCTGGGGCGCCTCGGCCGGGAAGCACAGGTGGGTAGCACGACCCTTCCGGAGCTGCTGGCGATTCCTGTGAGAGGCTTCGCGGAGGCCATCGACGGGCTACCTGATGGACCCGTGCTCGCTGCGCTTCGACAGGCGCTGCTCGCACGGGCGAGCCGCATGGTGGCCCTCGGCCTTGGACACCTTTCGTTCGATCGCGCCGCCGCGACGCTCTCGGCCGGCGAGGCCAAGCGGCTCAGGCTCGCGGCGCACCTCACGGGCGGCCTCAGCGGAGCGCTCTATGCCCTCGACGAGCCCACGCTGGGCCTCCATCCGGAGAACCGCACCGGGATGCGGTCGATGCTGGACGAGCTCGTGGCGTCAGGCAACACGCTCGCCGTCGTCGAGCACGACCCGGACATGGTCCGGTGCGCTGACACCGTCGTGGCGCTGGGGCCTGGGGCAGGGCCCCACGGCGGCGAGATCGTAGGCAGCGGGCCCGGCGCGGATTGGGAGCTCGGGGAGCTCGGCGAGGGCGACCTGGCCAGGAAACTCACCAGCGCAGCCGGGACCGCTGACGGCGCCGGCACTATCGAGCTCCGGGGTGCAACGCTGCACAACCTGAGGAGCGCTGACCTGACGATCGAGCTGGGCCGCTTCCAGGTGGTGATCGGCCCGTCCGGTGCGGGCAAGACCTCACTGGTGCTTGGGACGCTCCTCCCGGCCCTCCGCGGCGCGCGCGGCGGCCCTTTCCAGGCGCTCGAGGTGCCGCCGGGCGTTCGCGTCGAGGCCGTGGACGCTCGTCCGATGGGGCGTTCATCCCGGAGCACGCCGGCGACTTGGTCCGGCGCCTTCGATGGCATCCGCAAGGCGTTTGCTGCTACCGGCGAGGCGAAGTCGGCGGGTCTGACGGCGAGCGACTTCTCGTTCAACGGTAAGAGCGGCCGCTGCGATCGCTGCGAGGGCCTCGGTGTGGTTCGCGTGGGCCTGCATCTCCTCGAGGACGCCGTGCAGACCTGCGGCGCCTGCGGCGGCGCGCGCTACCAGCCTGGGGTGCTCGCCGTTCGCCTTGGCGGGCGCACGATCGCAGACGTGCTCGGGCTGTCGATCGAGGACGCCCTGCCGTACTTCCGCGAGCAGTCCGTGGCGACCACTGTGACCGCGCCGCTCGCGGCGATGGTGGAGCTCGGCGTCGGCTACCTCAGGCTCGGCACACCTTCGACCCGGCTCTCCAGCGGGGAAGCGCAGCGGATTCGGCTGGCGACGCTGCTCTCTCGCGAGAAGATGAAGCCCTCGCTCTTCCTGTTCGACGAGCCAGATCGTGGGCTCGATCCTGGAGACATCCGGCGGCTGCTGCACGCGCTCTTTGGCCTCTGTCAGCGTGGCCATACGGTCGTCGCGATCTCTCACCATCGTCATCTGTGGCAGGCGGCTGACGTGTTGACGGAGGTCAGGGACGGCTGCGCCGCGCGGGTGTCATGGGAAGACGTGCGTGCGTCAACCGCGCTGGCGCCGAGGGCCGAGGAGGGTTCACGGTGCGGACAGGGACCGTCGACGATCCGCGTGCGCGGCGCCCGGACCCACAACCTCAAGGGGCTCGACGTCGACTTGGCACACGGCGCCATGACCGCGATCACGGGGGTCTCGGGCAGCGGTAAGTCGTCCCTGGCCTTCGACACCATCGCGGCTGAGGCGCTGCACCGCTACGCCGAAACGCTGCCGTTCCAGGTTCGCCGTTACATGGGGCAGCAGCCCAGGCCCTCGGTCGACTCGATCGACGGCCTCACGCCCGCGATCGTGCTGCGTCAGGCGCCTGCGCGGGTGACGGCGAGGTCGACCATTGCCACGCAGTCCGAGGTGGGGCCGCTGGTGCGGCTCCTGTTCTCGCGGGCGGGCACGCTGGATGGAGAGCCGTGTGGGCTGACGCAGTCACACTTCAGCCCCGACCGGGCCGAGGGTGCGTGCGGTGCCTGCGAGGGGCGTGGCGAGGTGCTACGCGCCACGGTCGAGGGACTTGTGTCGGCGCCTGAGCTCTCGCTGGAGGCGGGGGCGCTTGCCGGCAGCAAGGCGGGCGCGTTTTTTGCCGAGGCGGGCGGCCAGCACCTCGCCACGCTGCGCGTGGCGACAGGCGATGATCTGTCGAGTCCCTGGAGCGAGCTGTCCGAACGCGTGCGAACCATCGCGATGCACGGGACCGGCGACCAGGCGTACGCCGTCGAGTGGTCCTTCCGACGCGGCAACCGCAGCGGGACGCACACGTTTCAGGGGCCCTGGGAGGGCTTCCTCGCGCTCGTCGAGAAGGAGGCCCTTCGGCGCGGGGCAACGAAGACGGGGACGTCCTGGCTGGACGTGCTGGACCCGGTGGCCTGCGATGCGTGCGGCGGAGTCGGGCTCGGATCGGCCCCGCGCCAGGTACGGCTCGGGGAGCTGCGCATCGCCGACGTCTTGGGTCTGCCGCTGGACGGGCTGGTGGCAGCGCTCGGGTCGGCCGCGGCGGGTAGCTCTGCCTGGCGCGAGCTAGAGCCCGCCGTGAGCGAGCGCGTGGAGGCGTTGCGTTCCCTCGGGCTGGGGGAGCTGAGCCTGGGTTCGCGCGCGGCG
>JBLIHL010000023.1:0-21424 GCA_047635895.1 Paracoccaceae bacterium
CCGCGTGGCGGATCTCGTCGCCCCGAACGCTGCGGTTCAGCTTCGCTTTGTCGCGTCTGACCTCGGGCAGGGTTCGATCGTTGAAGCAGGCATCGACGACCTCGAAGTCTTCGAGTCGTGCCCCAACAACTGCGGCTTCGGAAACTACTGCATCACGACGCCGAACTCGGTCGGAGCCGGAGCGCTGATCGAAGCCGCCGGATCGGCAAGCTTCGCTGCGAACGATCTGACGCTGCTGGCGTCCGGTGCGCCGTCGCAGACGTTTGGCCTGTTCATCTACTCGCCCGACCAGACGCAGAGCCCCGCAGGCGCGGGAACGCTCTGCGTCGGCACGACGACGTTCGGCTTCGTGATTCGACTGGCAGGCGTGCAGACCGACGCGCTCGGTTCGGCCCTGTACGCGTTCGACAACACGGCGCCGCCGATCGCGGCGGCCCAGGTCGCTCCGGGCGCGACGTGGTACTTCCAGTTCGTTTACCGGGATAACACGGGCGGCTCGCCGGTGTTCAACTTCACGAACGGGCTCGCGGTCACGTTCTGCCAGTAGGGTAGAGCAGAGCGGAGCGGGACTAGCCCGTGACCAGTAGCGGGGGGGGGGGCCGGCGCCGGCGCCGGGGCGGGGGGGGGCCCGCGGGGGGGGGGGCCCCCCCCGCCGCGCTTCGTTTGGGAAGAGGGCTTTACGGTGGAACGATCCGTGGCGGCCAGCGGTAACGCTCTTGGACTTCCGAGGCTACCATGGGGCGAGCCCCGCTTCTCCCCTTCGAATATCATGCGAATGCTCCACCTCGTCACGCTTGCTCTCGTCTCCTCGCAGCTCATCGCCGCAGCGCCGGCCGAGGACCCGCCCGAGGGATTCCGAGCGCTCTTCGACGGCAAGAGTCTGGATGGATGGTGGGGAGCCAGCACGGAGGACCCGCGCGTGTACCTAGCGCTGCCGCCCGAGGAGCTCGCGGCCAAGAAGGCCGAGAGCCAGAATGACGTCCATGCACACTGGTCGATCGAGGATGGAGTTCTCGTGAACGACGGGCACGGTCTGTTTCTCACCACGGACGATAACTACGGCGACTTCGAGCTGCGGCTCGAGTACAGGACCGTCGCGCTCGCGGATTCGGGCATCTACCTACGCGGCTGCCCCCAGGTGCAAATCTGGGATACGACCAAGGCGGGTGGCAAGTGGAACATCGGCGCGGACAAGGGCTCCGGAGGACTGTGGAACAATAGCCCGGGAGCGCCCGGCAAGGACCCGCTGGTGCACGCGGATAAACCGTTCGGCGAGTGGAACGGTCTGCGCGTGCAGATGGTCGGCGAGCGCGTCAGTGTCTGGCTGAACGATCAACTCGTGGTCGAACACGCGCGGCTCGAGAACTACTACGACCGCGCGCGGCCCGCGCCGCGTGAGGGGCCGATCCAGCTGCAGACCCACGGCGGTGAAATCCGGTGGCGGAACGTTTGGCTTCACGAGATCGATGCGACGGAGGCCAACGCGATCCTGCGCGCGCCGAAGCTAGGCGGCGCCAAGAAGCCTGCACGCGACACCGAGTTCGTCGAAATCTTCAACGGCAAGGACCTCAGCGGCTGGAGCGGGCCCCTCGACGGCTACCAGGTCGAGGACGGCGCGCTGCTCTGCAAGCCAGGCAACGGCGGGACCATTTTCTGGGACCACGAACTCGGCGACTTCGAGGTCGAGCTTGAGATCAACCTGCCGCCCGGTGGCAACAACGGCCTGGCGTTGCGCTACCCGGGGCAGGGCGATACCGCTTACACCGGGATGTGCGAGCTCCAAGTCATCGACAGTAGCGCTGCCAAGTACGCAGGCCTCGAGCCACGTCAGCACCACGGCTCGGTCTACGGTCAGGTCGCGGCGGAGCGCGGCTACCTCCGCGCGCCGGGGAGCTGGAACTTCCAGCGCGTGACGGTCAAGGGCCCGTGGATCACGGTCGAGCTGAACGGTACGCGCATCCTGCACGCAGATACGAGCAAGGTGACCGACTTCATGTACGCGGCAGAGAAGTTCGCGGGCCGCGGCCGCGAGCGTGGCTTCTTCGGCCTCGCCGGCCACAACGACCCTGTGCGTTTCCGCCACCTTCGGATCCGCGAACTCTAGCAGGCCGCCCGAACAAGTCCGGGTCGACGTCTCGGGCACGCTGATTCCGTCGCTCGCGGATAGGCTGCGCCGACGTGGCCCCACAAGCGCTACTCGACGAGGACTTCCAGAGTTTGATCGGCGACAAGCTCGAGGTCCATGCGCCGGACGATCTTGCCCTCACCATCCATGAAGCGCAGGTAGAGCTTGGCCGCTTTCCTGGCTTCGTCGTAGGCCACCTGCTTCAGCCAACCGCGGACGTCCGTGGCGCGCTGGATGGGAGGACGACGAAGGGCTGCGAGCCAGGTCTCCTGCAGAAGCTCCTCTGGCTCATCGGTATCGCGGGCCAAGCGCGTCGCGAGGGCGCGCAGCCAGGAATCGTGCTGAAGGAGGAGCTCTATCGAGATCGGATCGCTTGTGCCCATGGTCCTCCTTACATGCCGCTGCACGCGCGACGGGCCACCGAAACGGTGAGAAATCCGCCGCAGGCGTCGAGCAAGCACAGGATGAGGACTGTCACTCCAAGCTGGCAGTCGCCAGGGTGACCTTGGGGACCCAGAGCCCGATTCAACGGCAAGCGGGCTCCCGTCACCGGACGTGGTTTCCGGTGACGGGGGCGGTGCTTACTTGGCGCAGTGTTCGTCGAGCCACTCGAAGAACACCCGGTGCCAGAGCACGCCGTTCTGCGGCGACTGGACCCAGTGACCTTCTTCGGGGAAGTAGAGGAAGCGCGACGGGATGCCCTGGACTTGGGCGGCCGTGAACGCCTCCATTCCCTGGGTGACGGGGACCCGGAAGTCCTTCTGGCCGTGAATCACTAGCAGCGGCGAGTTCCACTGGCCCACGTAGCGGTGGGGCGAGAAGCGGTCGTAGCTCGCCTGGATCTCCGGCGACTTCCAGTACGGGCCGCCGAGGTCGTGGTTCACGAAGAACAGCTCCTCGGTGGAGCCGTACATGGACTCCATGTTGAAGACGCCGCAGTGGGCGATCATGGCGCTGAACCGGTTCTCGTGGTTGCCCATGAGCCAGTACACCGAATAGCCGCCGTAGCTTGCGCCCACGGCCGCTGTGCGCTCCGTGTCGATGTAGGGCTCAGCCAGCATTGAGTCCGTGGCGGCGAGGATGTCCTGCATCGCCTGACCGCCCCAGTCGCCGCTGATCTGATCGTTCCAGGCGCGTCCAAAGCCTGGCAGGCCGCGGCGGTTCGGGGCGACGATGACGTAGCCCTGGGCCGCCATCAGGTGGAAGTTCCAGCGGAATGAAAACCACTGGCCGATCTGGCCTTGGGGGCCACCCTGGCAGTAAGTGAGCAGCGGGTACTTCTTCGCTGGATCGAAGTCCGGCGGGTAGATGACCCAGGAGTGAATCTTCTTGCCGTCCGAGGCATCGACCCAACGCTCCTCGATCTTCGGCAGCTTGAGGTTCTCGTAGTGCTCGCCGTTGACGTCCGTCAGGATCCGCGGCGTTCCGCCGGCAAGGTTCATCACCGCCAGTTCGCTGGGTCGCGTCATGTCTGTCCGCGTCACGAGCGCCCGCTCGCCGTCGGGAAAGAGATCGACCAGGCTCCAGTTGTAGCGCCCCTCGGTGACCTGCTGCGCCGTGCCGCCCTCGGCAGGCAGGCGGAAGAGTTGGTTCGTGCCACGCCACTCGGACGTAAACACCAGGGCGGTGGAGTTCTTGGACCACACGGCGCCGTGTACGGTCTGGTCGAGCCCAGCAGTCGGCTCCTGAACCTCACCGGAAAGCATGTCGAGAACCAGCACGCGGTTGCGGTCAGACTCGAAGCCTGGGCGCTCCATCGAGTGCCAGGCCAGTCTCTTTCCGTCGGGCGAGAAGAAGGGATCGTTGTCGTAGCCGTCCCTGCCTTCGGAGACGTTGCGGCGCTTCGTCGGCGCATCCAGGGACACGAGATAGACGTCGCTGTCGGTCGACTCCGACCAGCGCTCTGCTTCCTTCATCGTGAAGGCGAGGCTCTTCCCGTCGGGGGCCCAGGTGTACTGCTCGGATCCACCGAAGGGGGGGACCGGGCTATCAACGCGCATACCCTCCATGAGGTCGGTGTGCTCGCCCGCTCGCCCTTCTTCGTCGATGGGCGCCACGCAGAGATGCGTGTACTTGTAGTCGTGCCACGCATTCCAGTGACGGTACATCAACGAGTCGATGATGCGCGCGTCCGCCTGGGGGAGGTCTTCGTAGAGCTCCGTCACTTCGGCGTCCAGCTTGACGTCCACCGTGTAGGCGACGTGGCCACCCGTGGGGGAGATCTTGACGTTGGCGACTCCGCCGTCTACTTGGGTCACCTGCTTGAGTGAGCCGTCGACGACGTTGAGGGCCCAGACCTGGGTCGTGGCGCCCTCCACGTCGGGGCGGCCCGCAAAGAAGGCGCGCTCGCCGAACGGGGTGGGGGCGAACTGCAGCTCACCGGCGCTCCGCCAGTCATGCAGAAGAGCTCGCGACTTTCCGGTCGACGTATCGACGACGTAGACGCTCGAGCGGCCCGAGTTCTTCGACAGGGTGTAGTTCCGGACGGTGTAGGCCGCCTGGGTGCCATCGGCAGAAAGAGCGGGTGAGCCGAGTCGATCTAGGTCCCAGAGAAGCTCTGGGCTCATGAGATCGTCCTGGGGAGCCGCGCAGAGCGCGACGAGGAGAAGGGCAGTATGGATCATGCCTGCGAGGATACTGATCTTTCCAGTGCGCGGGTGTGCGCAGCCGGCGGCTCGTCCCCAGTCCCCAACTCTGAAGAGCGGATCACTGCTCTGCGCGCGTAGGGTCGAGACCCGACGCCACGAGCACGGCCACGCGCGATCGGCTCAGTTCGACCTCAGCCGCCATGGCGGCTAGCTCGGCGCTCCGCAGAGCAAATTCTGCGTTGAGGACGTCGAGGAACAGCCCTGCGCCCGCATTGAGCTGTTCCAAGGCCATGCGGTGGGCCGCCCGTGCGGACGTTATCTCGGTGGCGGCCGCGGTTCGCGTCGCGCGCGCTGCCTGGCCACGAATCATGGCCAGGCGGACGGCCGTCTCAATCGCGAGTGCCTGGGCCTGCGCGTCGGCACGGGCGGCGCGGCGGGTGGCACGCGCGGCGCGCGCTTGCGCTGGCAGGGCCGGGCTCCAGGCCCATGTCACCGCCGCCGCGATACGCTCTTGCTGCTGCAGCGAGTCGAGATCTTCTCCGAAACCGCCGTGCTGCGCGAAGAGCTCGATACGTGGAAGCATCCATGCGTCTGAGGCTTCGTCTTCGCGGGCGGCGAGCGCCAGATCCGTGGCGACGGCGCTCCGCAGGGCGGGGTGGCGGAAGATGGCCTCTTCGATCCACTCCTCCATGATCGCGGGGGCAGCCGTTTCCAGCGTGCTCAGCTCAAAGCTCACGGCCAGGCTTCCTGGCACCAGCCGGCCGTCCATGAGGGTGCCTTCTAGCCGGAGGAGTTCACCCAGCCTCAGCCTGGCGATCGATGATGCGGCCTCGGCCTGGATCTGGAAGCGGCGAGCTGCGCTGAGCTGAGCGGCTGCACGCTGCACGTCGAGCGCCAGGCCAGCACCGCTATCGAGGCGAGCCTTGGCATCGTCCACAAAGGCGTCCGCCTGCTCGACGGCTGCTTGGGCGACGGTTTCTTGACCTACGGCCATCGTCCAGTCGCACCAGCGCTCGCTGGCCTCGCCGATCGCATTCAGCTGCGCGAGCTCTTCATTGCCGCGGACGACGCCGAGCTCCGCTTTGGCGCGGCGAGCCGCGAACAGCGCAGGGCCAGGCTCAAACACCAGTCTCAGCGCCGGGCCGAGAGTCAAATTCTGACGATTGACATCAATGAAGCTCCCGTTGTTCGGCTGGTCCGAACCGTCGAGCGATTCGTAGCGCGCTCCCAGCTCGATCGTGGGCCACGCCGCTCGGCGTGCCACGGTCAGCCTCTCCTCAGCCCCGCGCGTGCGCTCTCGTGCCGCTTCGATGGACAGCGCTGCCGTGCGGGCCATGGCCAGAGCGGTGGCCAAGTCGAGCCTCCCGGCGGGACCTGAACCGAGCGCGGTGGGGTCCAAGCCGAACGTGGGCCTTCGCTCGGTGTTCGCCTCGCCTGGCCCACCCGAAGCCGGCTTGTCTACGGTGAGATCCGACGGTGTTCGACTCGACTGCCAGATCGCCGTCGCCGCTTCGCCCTGATCCAACCTGTCATTCGACCCGCTCTGGTCGAGGCCCGCGCAGCCGCTGACGCCGAGGAGCAGGACGGATGCGCTAGCCAAGCGCGTGAATCCTGAAGTGAATCCTGAGGTCGAAACCAAGCTCCGTGGCGCGCTCAACGCTGCGCTCCCTGGGTCTTGTCGGGTGCTCCAGCATCGGAACCCGTACTGCTGGGGTTTGCGACCGTCACCCGGTCACCATCACGCATTCCGGTCGGGCGTCCTAGCACGACCTGGGCGCCTGCTTCCAACCCCTGTGTCACCTGAACCTCCGAGCCGTCGTCGAGTCCCAGCGTCACGGCGGTGCGTACCACTCGATCTCCATTGACCACGAAGACAAACGCATCACCCTCAGGTGTTGTCAGCACCGCGCCGCCAGGAATCGCAACGCCCGGAGCTTCAGGCGTCAGGTGCAGCGACAGCCGCGCGTACATGCCCGGGAGGAGGCGCCCATCCGAGTTCTCCAGGCGTACTTCCACTGGCAGCGTCCGAGAGCGTGCGTCGAGTGCTCCCCCGAGGCGCGTGACTCGAGCCTCCAGCGCGGAGCCCGGCAGCGCGTCGAGGCGGACCTCGACAGCAGAGCCCATTCGCACGTGGGGTAGCTCGTTCTCCGGAACGGCCAGCATGAGTCGCAGGGCGCTCACGTCGGCCACGGTCAGGAGCATCGTCTCCGCCGCCTCAACGAGGGCGCCTGGATCCAGGTAGCGGGCCGTCACTACCGAGCGTTCAAAAGGTGATTCGAACGTAGCGAAGGCCTCGCGGACGGCATGGGCAGCCGACTTTTTCTGGCTGATCGCCAGGTGTGCCTCCGCGCCGAGCACGTCCGCCTGCGCCGACTCGACCGTAGCCTTGGCGGAATCCACGCGGGAGACCGCGGCGTTCGCGTTGGCACGGGCCAGCTTGACGGCGACCTGCGCAGCGGCTCTGGCCGCGTCTGCGAGCATGAAGCGGCCCTCCAGCTCATCCAGTGCCTCGTCGGTGGCCGCGCCCTTCGCATGCAGAACCCTGACTCGCTCGAGGGCCTTCCCAACGACCCTGACCGAGGTGGCTTGGGAAGCCGCTTCCGCAGCCGCAAGATCGGTCGCAGCCGTCATGGCCCCTGCCTGCGCCTCACGCTCGGCCACCATGGCTCGCGCGTTCTTGACCATGGCCTGCGCCTGGACGATCGCAGCGCTGGACTCTTGCTCCAAGGCCTGCAGCACGGCAGCCTGGGTCGCGAACTCCGGGACGTCGATGCGGGCAAGAACCGCGCCAGCCTCCACAACGTCTCCGATGTCGTAGGCCACCTCAGTGACGTAGCCATCGACCCTGGACCGAATGGTCGCCTGTCGGAGTGGTTCCAAAGAGCCAACGAGCTCGATGTCGCGTGTCAGGGTAGAGACCTCCGCCACGGCAACAGAGACAAGCCGTGAGGTCTGGGCACCTTGCACCGCAGCGGTGACAGGGAGCGTCAATCCAGCGACGAAAATGAGGGCGGCTTGCATGGGGTGGGGGAGCATCACTGGGAAGCCTCCGTCAGGATTTCCGGGGGACCTTCGACTCGGATCCAGCGACCCAGGAGCACGTGAAAGGCCGGGACAACGAAGAGGGTCAAGAAAGCGCCCCCAAGCACAGCGCCGATGATGGCACGGGCCAGGGGGGCGTTGGCTTCTCCACCGCGGCCGAGCGCGAGCGCCATGGGAAGCAGAGCGAATACGGTGGTTAGCGACGTCATGAGCAGCGGGCGAAGCCGGGCCTCAGCAGCCTCGACGACAGCCTCAACCACGGGGACACCCATCCGCTGCCGGCGCACGGCATGGTCCACCAGGAGGATCGAGTACTCCACGACAAGGCCCACCATCAAGATGATGCCCATGAAGGCTGGAATACTCAGCGCCGTACCCGTCAGGGACAGGGAGGCCACGACTCCGGCGAGTCCGAGCGGAACGGTGAGGAAGATCACGATCGGCAGCATGACGGAGCGCAGCTGGGCGATCAGCACCAGGAACACCAGGACGGCGGCGATGATGAGGCCCGTCGTGAACTGCCCAAAGGACTCCTTGAGGGTCGCCACCTCGCCCTTGACCTCATAGGTGTAGCCACGGGTGCCGTACTCGTCCATGAGCTCCTGCAGGCGCGGGGATTCCGCCAGTGCCACCTCGATGTCGGCCGCGAAGCCCCCCAGGTCGCGCCCTTCGACGTTCGCGAAAACGTCCACGGTCCGCGTGATGTTGACGTGCTTGACAACGGCCGGCGAGGTCGTGCGCGAGAGCGTGGCTACGTTCCCGAGCAGCACGCTCGAGTCGGTGCCCGCGCCGGTGAGCGGTATGTTCGCGAGCGTGTCGAAGGACTGGATCTCCTCGGTGGGATACTGTGCGCCGATCGAGTAGTGGTTGCCGTTCTTGGGGTCGATCCAGAAGCTGGGGTCGAACGACACGGAGCTGTTGATCGACGCAGCCACGTTGCGAATGACGTCCGTCTGCGTCAGGCCCATCTCGGCCGCCTTGATCCGGTCGACGTCGATCTTCACGGCCGGGTAGTCCAGCGGCTGCTCAATGCGGACGTCACGCGCGCCGTCGACCCCGCGAATCGCGTCGACCACGGCGGCTGCGATCTCGTGGCTCACCGCCAGGTCGCTGCCCTGGATCTCGACGTCGACAGGGGCCGGAAGGCCCAGGTTCAGCGCCGCAGTCAGCATGCCACCGGTGTCGAACGCGAACTCGACCCCAGGGAAGCGTGTCCGCATTTCGCCCCGAAGGAGCTCCGCCCATTCCTGGGCAGTGCGGCCGCGATCTTCCTTCAGCTGGACGAGACAGAACGCGTCCATCGGCCCGTTGTTGAAGGTGTAAGCGGCAGGCCAGTCGTACAGGACGCCAATGTTCGAGATGAGAAGCGCGAGGTCCGAATCAGGGTCAGTACCGCCGGGGTCGGGGTCGCCCACGACCTCGGCGACGGCGGCCTCCACCTTAGCAACGAGCGCCTCCGTGACCTCGAGCCTCGTCCCCACGGGCGCTCTCACGAGCATGGTGAACTGGCCCGAATCCACCCGTGGGAACAGTTCGGTCCCGAGGGATCGGAATCCTTGCCACGTGGCGACCATCAGGAGAATGGCTCCCACAGCGACGACCCAACGCAGCTTCACGCAGAGCTCGGCCATGCGGCGGTACGCCCGCGAGACCGGCCGGAAGAACCTCTCGTTCTTCGCTGGCTTGAGCGTCCGGCCCCCAATGGCAGGAATGAACGTGATCGCCACGAAGTAGGAGGTCACCACCGCGAAGGTCACGGCAAGGGCCAGCGGCTTGAACAGGTAGCTCGCCATTCCGCTCAGGAAGACGACAGGAAAGAAGACGACTACAAACGTCAGGGTGGAGACAAAGATCGGTACCGCGACTTCTCGAGCTCCGTCCAAGGCCGCTTGCATGCGCGGCTTGCCCTCGGCCAGGTGTCGCATGATCGACTCTGTCACGACGATGGCTTGGTCGACAAGAATGCCGATCGCGAGCGCGATGCCCCCGAGGGTCATCGAGTTGATCGTGTTGCCCGTGAAGTACAGCCCGATCCCCGCGCCAAGCACGCCCATGGGGATCGCCAGCAGGACGATCGCTGTCGCCCGAATGCTCCCGAGGAAGAGCAGCACCACGATCGCCACGAGCAAGGCTCCGAAGAGCCCGCTCTTCACCAGGCTCTCGATCGATCCGCGCACCGTCGTCGACTGATCCATCAGGACGTCCATGCGGAGGTCGCCGTACTTCTCGGGATCGAACTCGCGGATACGCTGGAGGATCCGCTCCTTCTTCGCCACGACTTCGTCGACGATGGCGAGCGTGTTCGCTCCGGGCTGGCGGTAGATCGGGATGTAAACCTGGCGCCGACCGTTGATCCGAACGATGTTCGATTGGATCTGGTTGGAGTCCTCCGCCTTCGCCACGTCACGCAGGAGGACGACGCCTTGCTCATCGACGCGGATCGGCGTGTCATCTAGCTCGTGCACCTCCTCAACCATCGCGTTCGAGAGGACCAGGTAGTCGTACTCTCCCATCTTGGCGCTACCCGTGGGGACGAACGGATTGGCCTCCTTGACGGCGTTCACGACGTCCATGGTCGAGAGCCCGCGGGCCTCGAGCTTGTCTCGATCGACGTAGGCCAGGATGCGCCGCAGCACTCCGCCGTAGACCGCGGGGGCGATAACGCCGCGGATGGACTGGAGACGGTTGCGCATCTCCTTGTAAGCGATGTCGTACAGATCCTTCTCGGAGAGCGTGTCCGATGAGACTGACAGCAGGCACAGTGGGACGGACGCCGTTGGGTCGAACGGCATCACCATGGGCGGCAGCGTCCCCGGCGGCAGATAGTACATGTCGGACATCGCGAGCGACGTGACCTGTGACATGGCCGTAGCGTCGTCAATATCGTCGTTGAAGAAGTCCTTCACGATGCAGACACCCTGCATCGCCTTGGCTTCCTGATGCGCGATGCCGACGGCCTGCCCGGTCCAGCGCTGGAGTCGAGACATGATATCTCGCTCGACGACCTCTGGCGGCATGCCTGGATACAGCGTGACGATCTGAACGGCCGGCGTTCGATAGATCGGTAGGAGATCCGCGGGAATACGCTGGAGCGCGAAGGTTCCAATGACCGCAACCATCGCCAGGACGACGACGACGAGGTGTGGCGCCCGTAGCGCGCGTTGAATAAATCCCATGGGTAAGTCGCAGCCTATGCGACAGCGAGTGGGCTGCGGGCCTCCAAGTCTGAAGTCAGGCTTGTATTATCCCTAGGACCGTTCAGGTGGGTCCACGCGGCACTCGAGCGAGCGTTCATGGTCGCAGGTGACGGGCAATCTGGGGTGACGTTGGCAGTGAGTCGACGTAGGTGCCCACGTTGTCTGCAGGGTAGACTGCCAGGCCCGTGACTACCCGGCTTCTACCTGCTGCCAAGCACCACTTTTCATGCGCAAGATCGCCGTTGCCCGTTGGGCCGATCTCCCCGTCGACCGTCCCACGTACGCCCTCGTTGAAGACGTTGACCTCGTCGTTGTTCGGTATTCAGACAGTGATGTCTCCGTCTTCTACGGTCGCTGCCTTCACCGCGGAGCCCTTCTCTCCGACGGCTTTGTTCGCGGCAAGAATCTGATCTGCGGCGTGCATGACTGGGATTACCGGGTCGATACCGGGGTGTCCGAGTACAGCAACGACGAAGCCCTGCCCAGGTTCGAGGCCTTCGTCGAGGGCGGTGAGGTCCTGGTCAACGCAGACGAAGTGGCCGACTGGGCGAAGGTCCACCCCCAGCCGTACGATCGCGACGCCTACCTCGGTGCCTACGCTGACACGCAGGGGACGCCGGACGAGCCCGCGACCCATCTCATCCACGCGCTCGCCAAGGGCGGCATCGAAGGCGTCGGACACCATGGCCCGATCGGCGCCATGGGCGTGCCGCCGACCGAGCTGCCCCGCTGGGACGATCTTCAGCTCCTGACCGGCCAGCTCCACCGCTTCCCGCTCCTGGACGACGAGGACGTGGCGACGGAGACGGTGATTGGGCCGCGCGCGAAGCGGCCCCTACGCCTGGAGATCCCGCTCTTCGTGAGCGATATGAGCTTCGGCGCCCTATCGGAGGAAGCGAAGGTGGCACTCGCGAAGGGCGCGGAGGGCGCGGGCACCGGAATCTGCTCCGGTGAAGGCGGCATGCTGCCTGATGAGCAGCAGGAGAACTCGCGCTACCTTTACGAACTCGCCTCCGCGCGCTTCGGCTACGACCTCGAACGCATCGCTCCCCTGATCCAGGCCTTCCACTTCAAAGGCGGGCAGGGGGCCAAGACAGGGACGGGTGGTCACCTTCCTGGAAACAAAGTCCAGGGACGCATCGCCGAGGTACGCGGGCTTGAGCCAGGGACGGCGGCGATCTCGCCCTCACGGTTCCCCGACATCACGTCGCTCTCCCAGTTTGCAGATATCGCCGAGGAGGTCCGCGCGGCCACCGGCGGCGTGCCCATTGGCTTCAAGCTTTCGGCGCAGCACATCGAGAAAGACATCGACGCAGCGCTCGAGGTAGGCGTGGACTACATCATCCTCGACGGCCGCGGCGGCGGGACCGGGGCCGCACCGCTTCTCTTCCGCGACAACATTTCCGTTCCAACGATGCCCGCCCTCGCCCGCGCGCGCCGGCACCTGGATGCCACGGGGCACGGTGACGTCACGCTGGTGGCGACCGGCGGGCTCCGCACGCCCGCAGACTTTGTGAAGGCGATGGCGCTCGGTGCGGACGCGATTGCGCTGTCCAATTCGGCCCTTCAGGCGATCGGCTGCCTCGCGATGCGCGCGTGCAACACCAACAACTGCCCGGTAGGCATCGCGACCCAGCGCGAAGATCTGCGCAAACGTCTGGAGATTGCGAAGAGCGCCCATCGACTTACGAACTTCTTCACCGGCGCCACCGAGCTGATGAAGGTTCTGGCCCGCGCCGCGGGTCACCGAAGCCTCAGCCACTTCGAGGCTTCGGATCTCGTGACGTGGAAGCGTGAGATCGCAGATCTCGTGGGCGTGAACTTCGCCGGGACAGGGATGGGCGCCGGGTATTCAGCGAAGTAGGAGGAAGATTTCTTCGGCATGAGAACCATCAAATTTCGCCTGATCCAGCTCGTGGTCATGGCCCTACTGGTCGGAGCCGCGAGCCTCCCGGCCGCCGTCGCACAAGAGCCGCAGGCGCCTGGGGTCGATGAGCTCCGCGTCTTGACGTGGAACATCTGGCATGGGGCGCGTGAAGACGGTGTCGAAGCCGGGCCTACCAAGGCCGCCGAGGTCCTGCGCGCGAGCGGTGCCGATCTCATCGCTCTCCAGGAGACCTACGGCTCCGGCGAGCTCCTCGCCGAGTCCCTGGGCTTTCACTTTCATCCGCGCGGGACCAACGTCTCGATTCTCAGTCGCTATCCGGTGATCGAGGATCTCTCGGTTCACGAAGAGTTCCAGTGCGTTGGTGCGCTGATCCAGCTTCCGAGCGGTGAGAAGGTGGCGTTCTACGCAATCTGGCTGCCCTACAGCGGAGAGATATGGCAGGTCGGTACGCGCGACACCTCCGATCCCGCCGCGATGCGGGCGGCATGCGACGCGTCGGCGGTGAGCCTGACCGCGATGTGGGCTGCCATGGAAGTACGGCTCGCTGAGAAGCACCCGGGCGTTCCGATGATCGTGGCGGGCGACTTCAACTCGATGTCACATCTTGATTACGGCGAGGTCGGCGTGGATCAGTACGGCGTGGCGATCGACTGGGACACGAGCCAGATCCTCGCCCGTGCTGGCTTCCTGGACTCGTACCGGGAGGCCCATCCTGTCATCGACCGTCAGGCGGATGCCACTTGGTCGCCGCGCTTTCCGAGGCAGAGCCAGGACCGGATCGACTTTATCTACTACCGCGCGCCCGGTTGGCGTACGAGCTCTTCATCGGTGATTCGCGACGCTCCGCTGGGCTTCCCCTCGGATCACGCAGCTCTCGTCAGCTCCTTCACCCCGGCGCCGCCGCGGGGGCGAGGGCCGCGCTCTTTTCGCGCGCTCTCCTACAACATCAAGCATGGCCTCGGCCTCGATGGCAGACTCGACCTGGGCCGCACGGCCGCCGTCCTCAGATCGTCGAACGCGGACGTGATCGCGCTCCAAGAAGTCGATCTATGCGCGAAGCGCAGCGGCTATCGCAACCAGGTCAACGCACTCGCCGCCCAGCTTGGCATGCACCCCGCCTTCGGCTCTTTTATGGATTACCAGGGCGGGCAGTACGGGATGGCGGCGCTTTCCCGATTCCCCGTGGTGCGCGCGGAGTCGCTGCGCCTTCCGGACGGCAACGAGCCGCGGGTAGCCCTCGCGCTTGAGGTACAGCTGCCCGGCGGAGAGCGCCTCCTCATGCTCAACGTCCACTTCGACTGGGTGGAGGACGACCGCTTCCGCGTAGCGCAGGCGAAGGTCGTGCGCGACTACCTGGCACAGGCGAAGCTCCCCTGGATTCTCATGGGGGACTTCAACGATGGGCCAGCCTCTGCGACTCTGGATCTCTTCCGCGAGGTCGGCGTCGAGGCGCCCAAGCCCGCGGGGGAGTCCGCGACCATCCCCGCCGATCAGCCCACACGGGAGATCGACTTCATCTTCCATTCGAAGGATCCGGGCTGGATCTCCGCGACGGCGCGCGTGCTAAAAGAGGAGCTCGCCTCTGATCACCGACCCGTTCTGGCGGTTCTAGGCCGGGACCTCTAGCCAGCCGCTACGCGGTCCATTCGAATCCGGCGGCGAGGTGCTCGGCATCATCGAGCGCGTCGATCGACCTACCACTGAAGCCCGAGCATCATGCAGTGCAGTCCGCTGCCGATGCCCTGCATGGCAACGCGGTGGCCGGGCTGGATGAAGCCGTCGCGCACGCCGAGGGTGAGCGTCGCGGGCAGCGAGACCGAGCCCACGTTGCCAAGGGTCTCGACGGTGGTGAAGTCACGCGCGTGGTCGAGGCCTAGCGTCTCGAACAGGAGTCGCTTGTGGGCCACGCCCACCTGGTGGGTGACGATCCGGTCGGCGTCATCGGCGGTCCAGTCGAGCTCTTCCAGGAAGATAGGCCAGGTCTCTTGGGCCAGGGTGTTGCCAGCGTGCAGCAGGGCCTCGGAGTCCGTATCCATCAGGGGGCCGGCGGCGCCGTCGGTCTGGCCACCGCTGCAGAGCTCGTGGTGCTGGGTCGCGGCCCGGACCACGCCGCCGAGAAGGCGGTGGGGGCGCTTGGCGATGTCGGCGTGACAGAGCACCATGGCGGCTCCGCCCGAGCCGATTGTCAGGGACGCGTAGGCTCGCTTGAGGTCCTTGCGGGTGGCCTTGCCAGCGAGGAGTGCGGCAATGGTCTGCCGCACGAGGGGCCCACCGTCCTCGCCGCTGACGACGAGAGCCGCTTCGATCTCCCGGCGCTCAATCCGGCCGGCGACCAGGGCCATGGCGTTGGCGAAGCCGAGGCATGCGTTGGACAGGTCGAAGGCCTCAGCGGTCGGCGGGAGACCGAGGCCTGCGTGGACCACCGAGGCCGTCGCCGGCTCCATGAAGTCGCGGCAGACGGAGGAGTGGATCAGGCAGCCGATGCGCTCCCGATCGATGCCCGCATGCTCCAGCGCCTCGCGCCCTGCGAGGATTGAGGCGTCGCTCGGGCGCGTGCCCTCTGGCCAGAACCGCCGTTCGCGAATGCCGCTCATGAGTTCGAGGCGGCCCACGGAGGCGCCGAGCCGATCGTAGAGCGGCTGGAGGCGTTCTTCGAGGGCGTCGGAGGTCACGGCTTCGGGCGGAAGGGCGAACCCTAGCCCTTCGATGCTTACGTTTTCGAATCGCATGGGTGGGACACGCTACGAAAGGGAGAGCCTGGGCGCAGCCCCGAAGCTGACCTGCGCCCGCGATCTTGTGGAAAGCCGATCGTCTCGGCGAATCAAGGGGCCTTATTCTGGTCGCTTCTACGCACTTCAGCGCCTAGCGGAAGGGGGTGCTGAGCGGTTCCCATGGGTACTGAGATACACCATGAAGAATCAGCACATCACGACCGCCGTAGTTCTCATTCTCGCGCTTCTCCTACTCTCCTGGGGGAGCCGTTCGATGCTTCTCCAGGGTGAGCGTGGCGAATCGACAGCGGCGGCCGCCGCCGTTGCGCCGGCGGATCAGGGCGCAGACCCCCAGCACGTTCTCATCCAGATGGGGCACTTCACCGACGATCTCCATTCCGCCTTTATGGCCATGAAGATTGGCGTCGCCCTCCGGACCGCCGGGGCTGAGGTCACCCTCTTCGCGAACTTGGAGGGCATTCGCGCGCTCGACTCGCGTCAGCCATTCAACATGCGCTGGGGGCACTCGAAGACGTTCGCCACGCACTACGACGAGTTCGTCGCCAAGGGAGGTCGGATCTTGGGATGCCCGCACTGCGCCAAGGCTGCCGGGATCGACGGCGAGAGGCTTCGGGAGTCGGCGCGCATCGCCACTGAGGGCGAAGTCGCCGCCATGATCCTCGCCGCGGACAAGATCCTCGACTATTGATCAGGCCTAGCCTCTTGTGGAGACTGAAGCGGTAGGTGGCACCCTCGGGGAGCGCGCCTATCGCCGGGGCTTTCGGCCTGCGAGTGCACCCTCCTTCATGCGATCGGGGGACGTCGCTCGAAGCTCCGGAAGCCCGGATATGTCCAGCCGCTTAGGCTTCGACTTCCTCGCCTTCTGGACGTCCTCCTCGGAGTAGACGATGTCGACTTCCGACGTCTCGGCTGGAACCACTTCGACGAGGGCCACGGTTACCCAGCCTGCGTCCCCTACGTAGTCGTTGAGCAGCGCCTTGCCTGGCGGAACACCGGCGAGGCCGAATGGACCCGTCTTCGGATCAATGACGTAGCTGGCCCCATATCCCACCGCTAGCCCGGGGACCGCACCGGGGGCGATCAGCTGCAGCCGGTGGGGTTTCCCGAAGATCGGCTGACCGGCCTGGTCGACGAGCCGCCCCTTCACGCCACCGGCCTGGCTGAGGTGAATCGTTCCGACGTCCTCGTCAGCGCCGGCCTCCATGCGATTCCACTTCTTGCCGCCGCTCACGTGGCCCTCGAGCGCGACGCTCAGGGAGATGAAGGTGTCCTTCGGCGGCGAGAACGAAACCTCCAGGCGGCCGTCCACGCGGGTCTGCTCGCGCCGTCGGTTGTGCAGTGCCGCGCCGAGCCAGGACCGTGGCTCGATGACTGGCGCCGTCTGCGAGAGGTCGGCAACCCACGCGTCCTGGGCGGCATCTTCGGCTCTTGCTGGGCCTTGGAAGAGGCGGCGCGCCATACGTCGCAGCCAGTCGTCCTTCTCCAGTATCGCTTGGATCCCGTCGGTGCCCATGGGTGGTGGTCGTCGTTGGGTGACGTGCAGCGGGTCCTGGATGGGATGGCCCCGCACCCCTTACCTGATCGGCAGGAGAGCCTCATCGGAATCTTCTCGTGAAAGTGCTCCGAACGCCAGTCTTGTGGGTCCCAGGAGCGGGACACGGCCACTATTCGCGATCTTGCGGGGCGGCATCCTTGGATTAGGCCTCACGAATCCGGACAGTGCAGAGAGTCAGTCAGTCAGTTAGTTAGTCAGTCCCGGCCCTTGGCGCCCGCAAGGGCTCCTGTTCCAAGGCAATCACTCGACCATGCCCTCAACGGGCTACCGAAGCATGAACTTGACCACCTGCCTCCTCGCCACCTCCATGGCGGCGACCGCGGCCGCCCAGGCGCCCCCTGGCTACTACAGCCAGGTCGACGCGACCGACGCATCGACCCTGAGGGTGACGCTGCATGGCGCGATCGATGACCACACCCGGTACCCGTACACTTCATCGGCGACCGATACCTGGGACATCCTTGAGATGGCGGATCAGGATCCGAACAGCAGCTCGGCGATCCTCGACATCTACCGCAACGAGAGCTACGCCAAGGTGGGCGGCGGGAACACCAGCTACAACCGCGAGCACAGCTGGCCCAAGTCCTACGGCTTCCCCAATGATGGCGGCACCAACTACGCCTACACCGACTGCCATCATCTGTTCCTCTCGGATGGCGGCTACAACAGCTCGCGCAGCAACAAGCCCTATCGCGACTGCGGTGCGGGCTGCTCCGAGAAGGTCACCGTTCTCACTAACGGCGTGGGCGGTGGATCCGGCGTGTACCCTGGCAACTCGGACTGGACGAGCGGTTCCGGGACGACGGGCACCTGGGAAACCTGGGGGAGCAGGCGCGGTGATGTGGCGCGCGCCCTGATGTACCTCGATGTTCGCTACGAAGGCGGTACGCACTCGGGGACGGGAGTGTCCGAGCCGCAGCTGATCTTGACGGACAACACCGCGCTCATCGCGACCTCCAACACCGGCGCCAACGAGAGCCTGGCGTACATGGGCGAGCTGTCGACGCTGCTCGCTTGGCACTATGCCGACCCAGTGGACGACCGCGAGCGCACTCGCAACGACATCATCGGGGCGTTCCAGGGCAATCGCAACCCGTTCATCGATCACCCTGAATGGGTCGACTGTCTCTTCGCCGGCACATGTAGCGGCGGCGGTGGCGGCGGGGGGGGCACCGGCCCCGGCCCCGGTTCGGGATGGATCAATGAGATTCACTACGACAACGCCAGCTCAGACGTGGGCGAGGGCGTTGAGGTCGCCGGCCCCGCGGGCACCGATTTGAGCGGCTGGACGATCGCGCTCTACAACGGCAACGGCGGCTCGGTCTACGGTACGGCCAACCTCAGCGGAACGATTGCCGACCAATCGGACGGCTTTGGAGCCCTTTGGTTCCCGATCTCCGGATTGCAGAATGGAGCGCCTGATGGCCTCGCGCTCGTGGACGGGTCAGGGGCGGTCGTGCAGTTCCTGAGCTACGAGGGGACGCTCCTCGCAAGTGGCGGTCCTGCTGCGGGAACATCTTCAACGGACGTGGGGGTGTCGGAGACTAGCTCGACGCCGTCGGGGTACTCGCTACAGCTCTCTGGTACGGGCTCGGGCGCGGCGGACTTTGCTTGGGGCACGGCGTCGGCGAGCACGCCGGGCCAGCCAAACGGGGGTCAGAGCTTCAGCGGCGGTGGGGGTGGCGACATCACGCCGCCAGACGCGCCAACCGGTCTTGGGGCCACGGCCGGCAACGCACAGGTGGACCTCGACTGGTCGGATAGCTCCGAGTCTGACCTCGCGGGTTACACGGTCTACCGACGCGTGCAGGGCAGCGGTTCGTTCGCAGCCATCACGTCGACGCTCCTCTCCGGATCGAGCTTCACGGACGCGGGCGCCACGAACGGAACGACCTACGAGTACGTGGTGACCGCTTCGGATGCGACGGGCAACGAGAGCTTGTCAAGCGCGGTCGAAACGGCGACGCCGACCGCACCACAGGTCGAGGCGGCGTGGATCAATGAGCTGCATTACGACGACAAGGGATCGGACAGGAACGAAGGTGTGGAGGTCGCGGGAACCGCGGGCCTCTCGCTCTCTGGATGGTCGCTCGTGGCCTACAACGGCAGCGGCGGTGGTTCGTACCAGACGATCTCGCTCAGCGGCACAATCTCGAATCAGGCGGCCGGGCTAGGGACGCGCTGGTTTGCCATAGCGGGGCTGCAGAACGGCGGACCGGACGGGGTGGCCCTGGTGGACGCCGCGGGCAACGTGGTTCAGTTCCTGAGCTACGAAGGCACGTTCACGGCATCGAACGGGCCGGCCGCAGGGCTGGGGTCGATCAGCGTGGGGGTCCAGGAAACGTCGAGCACGCGGGATGGCCTCTCCCTGCAGCTTGGGGGATCGGGATCGTCCTACGCGGACTTCACCTGGCAGTCGCCCCAGTCGCACACGCGCGGGTCGATCAACGCCGGGCAGTCGTTCAATTGACGCCGCGAAGCTGGCGACTCCATTCCGCCAGCTGATCGGCCCAGGGATCGTCCTGGTTGAGCAGCGCAGCCGCGGCCTTCAGCGCCGCGGCTGCGTCGTTTCTTCTTGCGGAGTTCCGGCGAAAGCGTAGGCGGTCGACGGCGCGCTGGAGGCCAAGGCTGAGCGCCGCGCGCGCCCCCTCGTCGTTTCGCAGCTCGGTGTTCATTCCACCAAGCCGCGTAAGGGTGCTCGTGGGGTCCGCGGGGAGGCGCCAGGTGCGGAGCGCTTCGAGCGCCTGATCGCGCGCGATGAGGCCTCCGCGCAGCCGGGCCGTGAGCCAGCGCGACGAGTCTTCGGTACCGCAGGCGGCGATGGACTTGGCCGCCGCGCCGGAGATCCAGCCGGCGCGCTCGGACTCCGCGAGCTGTTCGATGCGCCTAGCCGCAACATCGGACGTGGAACGAGGCAGGGACTCAAGGCCTCCGGTGACGGCTGTTACGCCCTGATCCACGGGACCGGACGCCACGTCGTTGGCACGTTGAATCGTGCGCTCTCGCCAGTCTTCCGATGACCGAACGGCCAGTGCCCATAGCTCTTCGTTGACCCGTCGCTCCGGTGTGTCCTGGGTGAACCAGCGCTCGAAGCGCGCGCTCCATGCGGCTCCATCGACTCGTTCCAGGCCGCGCAGTGCATGCCAGGTGCGCACGCCCGCGAGTCCTGCGAACGACGGTGAGTCCTCGTCGCCGCCGGAAAGCTCCATCAGCTCCTCGGCGGCCAGCGCAAGGGCTGTCGTGCGTCCGCCGAGGTCCATCGCGAGCACGGCAGCGAGCGAACCCTGCTCCCCTATCACGCCCTGCTCCGTCCAGTCCGCCGCGAGGCCACGGAGCCACTGGTCCGTGAGCGCGTCCGGCTCCGCAGCCCAGGCGGTTGCCGCGACTAGCGCGACTCGGCCTGGGTCGTTGGCTCCGAGCGCCCCGGCTGCCTGCTGGAGCTCGCTCGCTGAGACGCCGCTCACAAGCGTGATGGCGCGCAGTTTCTCAAGCTGCGCTGGGTCGGGCCACGGCTTGACGAAGTCGAGTTCGGGTCCGAGGGCGCGGCCGTATTCAATCAGGCGGGCGATGCCCTCCGTGGATCCGGTGCCTTCCGCAGGCCCCTGGGGGGGGAGGCCTGCGGCCTCCATCGGTTCAGTGGCCCTCTCCGTCGCTCCCTCGGGAAAGTTCTCGAGCCCCGCGTCGGATGACGTGCTCCCAGGGCTCGGCACCACGCCCCGATCGAGCTCGTCGCGGGGAGCGTCGCCGCGGTCCGTGGCCATCCAGATGAGGCCCAGCGCGGCCAACAGAGCGGCGCTCAGGATCAGAAGTTGCTTGGGTTTCATATTCGAGTCGGCCCGCCGGCCGGCCCGATGCTACCGCCCTGGCGGTCCCCAGGGGGCAGCCCAGTCCCGGCCTGGGCACGATGGCGACCCGGAGCGGGCCCGCCAAGCACACGATTCGCTGGCTTCGGTTGCGGCGCCGGCGGGCCTCAGCGACACTGGGTTCGCTTGAGTGCTGGTGATTTTTCCTCTTGGAGGACCCGGGGGCGCCCCCCGCCTCGGATGTGCACCAGGACTCCACGCCTACACCGATGCCTCCCACCACGCCGCTCTCGATCCTCCATGTGGACATGGATGCGTTCTATGCGTCTGTGGAGATCCGTGATAACCCTTCGTTGGAAGGGCTCCCGGTGGGCGTTGGCGGGGCCGCTGCGAGCCGTGGGGTGATCGCGGCCGCGAGCTATGAGGCGCGGCGGTACGGGGTCCATTCGGCCATGCCGACCGCCATGGCGCGTCGGCTTTGCCCGGACCTGGTG
>JBLIHL010000024.1:0-21406 GCA_047635895.1 Paracoccaceae bacterium
GTGGGCGGTCCAAGCTGGACGATGCTGGCAAGCCGCCTGGAGCAGTCGATTCCCGACCCGAGCACTGGACTGGATCGCTGGGATCGCGAAACCCTGGCGGCATGGGTCCTCACCATGGAAGCTCATTTCAGACTGGGGCAGCCGCAGCGCTGATGGAGCTGGTCGCCGCGGTGGAAACACGCACCAGGTCGCGGCCCGGTACGCTTGGGACCACTATAGTCAGGGCCTATGGAGATCGGCGGAGTGACATACAAATGGTGGACGGAGACTCGCGTCACCAGGGCCATCATCGGTCTGTCGGCCCTCGGCTACGTTTTGAAGTGGATCGGATCCGAGAAGCGGATCTCCGCCGAGGCTCCGTGGTTGGTGCGGCGGCTGGAGCGAATCGAGCGAGCCACTCAAGCGGTGCTGATCCCAGATAGCCCGGAGCATGATGCGTTTCTGGCCAAGTCCGTCGAGCAGTGGATGAGCCCTGAGCTCAGCGGCCAGCTCGGCGATGCAGGACTGGGATGGCGGACCGCGGGCTGCTTCGCGCTTTTGGCGGGTCTCGGCCTTCTGATGATCAGGATCGCCAGCTTCCAGCACGTGCCCAAGCCATGGTGGCTCGCGCTCACGCTGGGTCCCCTGGCGGTAGCGAGCTATTGGCTGAAGTATGAGACCGGGTACCAGGCAGACAGCGGGGAAGCGGAACGGCTAGTCCTCCTACAAGCCGCAGGGCTGACCGCCACCGGTCTTTTCTGCGCCCTACGCTGGCGCGCGTAGCTCAGCGAGTCACACCGGTCGCGCGCCTCAGCGATCAAGGCCTGAACGAGTTCAGCGTCATCGAGTTCGAGTGCTTGCCCGCCGCCGGTCGTCATCGCGAAGGAGGGCTGGCCGGCGCATCCACCTCACTCGAAGACGACGACGGCTCCGCTGGTGAAGTTGGACGTGGCCTGACCCGCGACGGCATCCCGGAACCACGCCTGGAATGACCATGACTCCCCGATCATGGCGGCCATGGATCCGGTTGGCTGCGGCAGCGCCGTGAGGTCGATGGCCAGCTCCGCCGCGCCGTCCAACGTCGCGACCTGGAGCTGGCCAGGCCCGACGAAGCGCCCGATCTCGCCCCCAAGGCAGAGCACGCCCTGACTCCCACCTGCTCCGGGAACGCTGGCCTGCGTCTGGCTGACGAGAAAGAGAGTCGGCACCGACGGCGGCAATCGCGTGGCCCGCAGGGTCAGGTTGCCCTCGGCCACGAGCCTCGAGCCTGTCGACGAGAGCTCCGCCCTCTGGTGGCTTGAGTTGAGCTTGGCGGGCGCGCAGAACGCGGCGGTCGGCGTGCCGACGCGCTGGTTTGGAAACCACGACAGCTGGCTCCCGAAGGAAGGCTGGGTCAGGAGATCGAGGTCCCCATCCTGGTCGAGGTCAGCTGTCATCGCGACCACCGGCCGACCTTGCGGCGAGCCAAGCAGCTCTTGCGTGGCGTAGGTGAGGTTGCCCAGGCCGCGCGCAAACGCAAGTGGAAGGACCCCTCCTCCGCTCAGAAGGTCCGGGATACCATCTCCGTCCAGGTCCGCGATTACCAGTTTGTCGCCGTACCCCACGTTGGGCACGACCGTCGGAGCACTGAAGCTCGCGGATCCCATGTCAAAACTGGTGGCGAACATCACACCGTCTATTGGGCGGCCCCACGAGACATCTGCCACTCCATCGCCCGTGAGGTCGACGGCCCGAAGCTGCACGATGAGCTCCGGTTCGTTCGCAATGAGCTGCCCGGAGGCGAACGTCCCCGACGTGTCGCCCGCATACCAGCGGACTCGCGACCGAGACCCGTTGAGCTGGAGCGCCACCACAAGGTCTAGGTGCCCGTCGCCGTTCACGTCCCCCACGGCGGTGTTCAAGATGGGAAGCGGCGCTGAAAAGAGGGTCGTCGGTGGGCCGAACGTTCCGTTCTGGGCCTGCGTCCAGATGCCAACAGTCGCGGTTCCGGCCACGGCGCCGACGCCATCGAGGTCGCCATCGCCATCGAAGTCCAGGAACTGTGGCGCGGGGCCCGCGCCTGGCCCGAGCTGGAGCACGGGGACCGGGGCCGCAGCCGTGCCGTTCCCCGCCAGGAGCTGGTACTGGACCAGGCCGCCCTGGGTCGTCATCAGCAGATCAGACTGCCCATCTCCGTCCATGTCCTCCGCGCGGAGCCAACGAACGCCGCCAGCAAATCCCGTGGGGAACGGAGCGATCTCGGCGAAGCTGCCGAAGCCTGTCCCCCGTGCTTGAAAGAGCCCGCCGCCGCTCTGGCCGACCACAACATCGAGGCTGTCGTCGCTGTCCAGCGCCAGGGCAACGGCGGCGGTCACGTCGCCGATCACTCTCTGGAACGAAGTCGGCTCGTCTTCCAAAACCAGCCCGCTGGAGCCCAGCCCGCCGCGGAGCCAGCTCGCTCCTACGGGCGACATGGACACGAGGTCCAGCAGGCCGTCGCCATTGACATCTGCCTTGAGCAAGAAGGGCTGCATGACGGCGGTCGAAGGAGCGAGCGATTCGACCACGCCGAACGTGGTGTCGCCGAGGCCGCGCCGGAACGAAAGTGGGTCACCGACGCGTGCACACAGGACGTCGAGAAGGCCGTCGCCGTCCACGTCCATCGTCGTGCGCGCATAGGTCAGCTCAGCTCCCGGCTGCGAAGCCATGTAGGTGGCCGTCGGGGCATCGAACTTGACGGTGATGAGCCTGCTGCCCTGCGTGACGAGGATGTCCAGGTCCCCGTCGAGGTCGAGGTCGTCGATGGCCAAGACCTTCGGAAAGTCGAAGTTTGGTAGCTGGCTGAGAATGACGAGAGGGGTGAAGCCAGCCGGGTCCTGGCGGAACCACCGCAGGACTCGATCGTACCCAGCGGCGATGAGGTCCACGTCCCCGTCACCATCCACATCTCGCGGGAAGATCTCCCAGGGTTCGTCATCGACCGGCGAGAAGAACACCTGGGGTGCAAACGTCCGATTGCCGAGGTTCTCCATCCACGTGAGGTTCTGGGGAAGGCTCGACGAGTTGGTGGCGGGCATGAGGATATCCAGGTCCCCGTCGCCGTCGATGTCAGCACTTGTGGGCTTGGTGAACGTCACCGGGCTGCCGATCACGACAGGCATGGACTGCAACCCGCTCCCTTCGTTCCAGATGACGCTATAGCTGAAAGGCCAACCCGTCCGCACCAGCAGATCGCCGTGGCCATTTCCGTCAAGATCAGCCACGTGAAGGGAGCTCGACTCCATCGATGGAGCAAGGAGTCGTTTCTGCGGCCCAAAAACGCCGCTGTTCAACTCGAGCTGCTCCGTCCACTCAAGAGAGTGGCTGTAGAACGCGTACGCCGAGTAAGACGTCGACAGTAGGTCGAGGTCGCCGTCGCCGTCCACATCGATGGCGGCTGGTGGGCCGTCAGCCGCTTCGCTTCGCGGGTGAACGTTTTGAACGGATCCAAACTGCTGCCCAGATGACGGTGCGGCGAGGAGGGAAGCGAGGCCGAGGGCGGCCAGATAGGTACGCAGCGGTGCGAGCCGCAGGGTGCGTCCTGTCGGGAATTGACGATTCATGGCACGGCTGGAGGAAGTAAGCGACCGATGAGCTCCCCTTCACCCTACTTCAGCTTTTCCAGAATTGACACGTGCGGCGTATGGGAAACCTAAAATCGTGCCGTACCGCCCTTCCGTGGGCACCTCTTCTGAAAAGGGGTTCCTGGAGAGGACATTCTCAACCGCCCGCGCTGCCGAGGGCCGCGGCCCATGATCTTCGTGATCACCGTAATGAAGGGACCCGACGCCGTCGATTGAGCGCAGTCCTCGCTTAGCGGAAACGGAGCCGCACGTCATCCACAGCGCCTGAGCCGCTGAGTTCCACCATGATCAGGATGACGCTGGTTGAATCGAACCCTGGATCCTCGGTCGCAGTCGCGGTTGCCAAATGACCTGGCTGATCCGCCAGTGTGTCCAGCTGGAGGATGCGGGCCGCGAGCCTAGGAGCCACCTGCCCGTCCGCCGTGAAACCTCCAGGAACTGTGAACGTTCGGGCCTTCCTGTTCGCGTCGATTAGATGGACGCGCGCGCCCTGTGGGACAGGGGCGGGGCATAGGTCGACGAGCACGAGTGAGCGGGGCTCCATCGGCTGAAGGAGTTGGATCAGGAGAGCGCCTCCATCACTCGCATCGTCTGGGACGTCATAGATCCCTCGAGTCGACTGCGTCGGGTCTTCCTGCAGGATCAGTAGGTTGCCGCGTTCGACGAGCAGGTCAGGGTCCGACCCACCAGCGTTCGGACCAGCTCTCGACGAATCGAAGGTAGCCGGGCCGACCTGTCCCGCCCCCCTGGAGCTGATCATGACGAGCGCACCAAAGGCATTCTCAAGCGCGGCCCCGTTTGGAAGCGGAGTGACAAAGTCGTCGCTGACCTCGAAGTCGAGCACGACCTCATCTTGAACCAGGCCGTAGCCTTCGATCCGGCCCGGCGCATTTCCGTTCGCAGGCGAACCCACCAGCCAATCGTCCCGCCCGTCGCCGTTGAGGTCGTCGACGCCGCGGATAGACGCGCCCATGGAGTCTGAGATAGCGAGTCCATACGTCTCTGCGAGCAGGCCGCCGGTTGCGCCCGAGTAGACATACGCCCCTCCTCCCCTCGTCACAAAATGGCTGAGGCCCGGGGCGCCTACACCGATGTCAGCGACCCCGTCCCCATCGACATCACCCACGCCAGCGACCGCGTCTCCGTACTTGGAGTTGAGCGAGCGATACGGGTCCACCAACGTGTGGATCAGCGCTCCTGTGGCGCCCGAGTAGACCTCAACGGTAAGGGTCTCGCCGTCCCGCAGGGAGGCTGCAAAATCCGGTAGTCCGTCCCCGGTGACATCGCCCACGTTTCGTACGAATGACCCAAAATCGTAGCTGGCGCTATCACCCACGATCGCAAACAGGGTCGAGGCGTTTGCCCCGGATAGCACCCGGACCCGTCCTCGCGTTTGACCCGCGGGTCCCGACTCGAAGATCGTATCGCCAACCACAAACTCCTCGATCCCGTCGCCCGTGACATCACCGATCAGGTCAACAGACTCAAACAAACTAGCGCCTGAAGTCACCAGCAACGTCTGCGAAGGGGCAGCACCAGAACGGACTTCGAAGAAGTTCATTGCACCAGATCCAGAGCTCTTGGACTGCATCCAGAAATCGCGGCGACCGTCTCCGTTCATGTCCGGGGCAGGACCGAACGGTGTATTGATCGCAGTGAAGGAGTGGCCGCCCAGGTTGTGGAGTGGATCGACCTCGGTGACGAGGCTTCCGTCCGCCGGGTCAATGATCGAAAGACGTCCGGTGCCGCCCTCGACGTCGAAAGAAAGCAACTCCTCGACGCCATCCCTGGTCGCGTCGCCGATGGGCCTGCAGAAGTGCCCGAGGCGATCGGACGAGACATCGAGCAGGAGGGATAGGTCTGAGGAGGAGAAGATCCGGAAGCGTCCGTTGGGATTCCCGAAGATCGTCACGCCAATGTCCACCTTGCTGTCGCCATCCAGATCCTGGGTTGGGAGCATCAAGAGGCCGAAGCCGGAAGGACCATGGAGCGTCACGAGGAGCTCGGGCTCCTGAGTGGTGGTGAGTACGGCGGCAAGCGCGAGAGAGACGAGCATCGCGGGGATTCGATAAGAGTGGAAGGCGCGGCGAGACTCCGTCGAGAGTAAGTGCCTGCCGCGGTTCTCAGTGCGGCAACCCCGCGGCCCTGCGCTGCTGCCCAGATAGATCGTTCACCGCCCGCATTCAGGCCCGAAACGGGGCTTGGTTCGTAACAAAGAGCGTCAGAAGGAGCCGTTCATTCGGCTGAGCGCATGCCGCACCGACCCCCGAATCACCTCCGCAGAATGCACACCACGGGACCCGCGAGTAGACTGCCCTAACGCCCTCCGGTAACCACAACCGCCCCCCCATGACCAGCTGCCCCTCCTGTCCGTCTTGAACACTCTGCCCCAGGCGCCTGATAGCGTAGCCAGCGAGGGAGCCTCTGCTTCGGTGCCCACGAGGCTGCTCGCCCTCCTGGCTTCGGCCATCCCCTTCGCCTATCTGGTCGAGCGCTTCCGCTTCCTCACCGACGACGGCTACATCACCTTCCGCTACGCGCGGAACCTCGCCGAGGGGAACGGGCTGGTCTACAACATCGGCGTCGAGCCACCGGTCGAGGGCTACAGCGAGTTCCTCTGGGCGCTCCTGCTGGCCCTCGGTATCCGGCTCGGCGTGGAGCCGGAGACGTTCAGCCAAGTCCTGAGCATCTCTGCCGGGGCGCTCATGGTCGTGCTCATCGCAGACCTCGTCGCGCGCTGGTTCCACCACCGGCCGGTGACCATGGTGGCCACCGCGCTCATCGTCGGGACAGCCCCGCCCCTCGGCGTCTGGGCCACTGGCGGAATGGCGACCATGCCCGCCGCGGCGCTCGCCGTCGTCACGTTCTGGCTGCTGGAGCGCCAGGTGCGCCGCGCTCGAATCCCTGAATTTGCGGAGCGGAGCTCAGCCGGCGCGGCCCTCGCACTAGGTCTCGCCGCCGCGCTCTTGGCGCTGATGCGGAGCGACGCCGCGCTGCTCGTTGCTCTTCTCCTCGGTCCCGCCCTCCTCACGGGCCTGATCCAGCGCCAGCGGCTCGTTTGGAAGCCTGCGCTCGTAGCCACCGCCATCTCCGCCGCCGCCTTCTTTGCCCACGTGGCCTGGCGCTTCAGCGTCTACGGCGACTGGCTCCCCAACACAGCGCGAGTGAAGCTCGGCTTCACGCCTCGTGCCCTCGAGCGCGGCCTCGACTACGTCCTATCTAGCGCCTGCTCGATGCCGGGCCTGGGCATCGCCTTCATCGGCGGCCTCCTGGGCGCCGCGCTGAGCGTCAAGCGGCTGGGCCTCGCCGTCGCAGCGACGCTGGCCGCGGTCGTCATCGGCGTGACCGCCTACGCCATTACGGCGGGCGGCGACTTCATGGCCTTCGCGCGCTTCCTCGTCCCCGCCATACCGTTTGCCGCCCTCGGCTTCGGCGGACTGCTGGCAGCCCTAGAGTCGCGCTCCAAGGTCCTGGCGGGAGCGCTGGCCGCAGCCACGATCGCAACGTCGCTCGTCGGCGCCTTTGGCGTCCAACTCGTGCCCGAGGAAACCCGCAGCCAGTTCGAGTTCCGGCACAATCAGACGCTCAAGCGCGTGGAAAAAGCCGAGACCGAGCTCGCCCAGTGGGAGAACATGAAAACGCGTGCCGAGGACTGGGCCGTCGCGGGCCGCGCGCTCCGCGATCACGTCCAGCCCGGCGAATCCCTGGTGGCCGGAGCCATCGGTGCCCTCGGCTACTACTCGGGTCTATTCATCTACGACCGTAACGGTCTCGTCACCCGGGAAGTGGCCATGCGCAAGCCGAACAAGGACCTGCGCTCCCCGGGCCACGATAAGGTCGTACCGCGCAACTTCTTCTTCAAGTACCGCCCGACCTACATCAACGCCGGCATCTGCGAGGAAGCCAACTGGCCGCCCACCCGCGGGTCGATCAAGCTAGGCCCGACGGAACGTCCTGGCACGGTCGTCTGGCTCGTACGGGGCGCTAAGCACTGAGGTGGACCCACTGGGGTCGTCCCGCTGAGGTAGCGCCAGTCAGGTAGCGACAGTCAGGTAGCGACAGCGAGGTATCGACAGCGAGGCAGCGACAGCGCGGCGCCCGAGCTACTTACTGCGCCTCTCCGGAGGTCTGTCCACTTCGCTGGCGCCAGAGTACCCCAGCGCCTCCAGGGCCCGGCGCTGGGCATCCGACGTACTCTGCTCCGCAGCCAGGGGCGCAGCGCTCGCGCGCCATTCCCGTAGCAGCCCGTCGAGCCGCTCCTCGATCGCCGTCAGGTTCGCCGGCGCTTCAGCCCCTGGACGCAGGAGGTTCCGCTCCTCGTCCGGATCTGCGCCCATGTCGAAGAGGCGGAACTTGTTGTCAGGAAGTCGAAACAGGTACTTGTAGGGCCCGGACCGAACCGCCTGGTACTTCCCCTGGTTCTTCCACAGCGGATCTGCGTTGAACTTCGGCTTGCCGTAGGGCTTGGTGGCTTCGCTGAAGATCGGACCGCGCTCCAGGGCCTCGCCTGCCAGGAGCCGCGCCAGAGAGACGCCCTCGATCCCGTCAGGGGCGGGCAGCCCCAGGAGGTCCAGCAGCGTTGGCATCACGTCGATGTTAGACACCGGTTCCTCGATTCGTTCTCCAGCGAACTCGCCACCGGGAAAGCGGACCAAAAGCGGCACGTGGGTCTCGGACGCGTAGACGGAGTTCCCGTGATTGAAGAGGTTCGCGTGATCGTAAAGCGTCTCCCCGTGGTCGGCCGTAAGGATGATGAGCGTCTCGTCAAAGAGTCCGCGCTCACGCAGTCCCTCGAAAAGGTTCCCGAGGTGGTGATCGGTCCACGTCACGCCAGCCGCGTACTCAGCGATCATGGCGTCCGCCTCGACGAGGGCGGGGCCTCCGTCGTCCCTCAGGCGTCTCGCAAAGCCCTCCTCGGGCGGATTCCGCCGACCGCCGGGGGCCAGCCCGCGCGCCTCATTCATGAGGTCCTTGCGAACGACCTTGAGCGCGTCCGTCGACGCATCCGCAGGCTCACCGGAGGACGCGTACATGCCGCCAAACGGTGTAGGCACCGTGTAGGGCGCATGTACGTCGAAGTAGTGCAGAAAGAGGAACAGTCGATCGTGGCTCTTCAGCTCGCGGCCGTCCAGCCAGCCCAGCACTGCGTCGTTCACCTCGGGGGCCGAGCGCTGATAGATGCCCTCCCTCACGTCCTCAGTCAGCGTGAAATCGGCGTTGTAGGTGTCGAACCCTTGGTGAAACATCACGTCGGTATCGAGCGGGGCAGCTCCCACGAATCCCGCCGTCGTAAAGCCGTATGTCCCGAGGACCTCGGCCAACATCTCGTTCACCTCCGGCACCTCGTAGCCATTTCGCGGTACCCCGTGGCTGTGCGGGTACTTGCCCGTGAAGAGCGAAGTGTGCGAGGCTAGCGTGGTCGGCGCAGCGCTCATGACCTGGCTGAACCGCACGCCTTCTCCGCTCATCTGATCGATCGCAGGAGACTTCACGAAGTCATGGCCATAGCAGCCCAGGAAATCCGCACGCAGCGTATCAATGCTGATTACGAGCACGTGGCGTATCCCGAAGGGGAGGTCGTTGATGTCCGGCTCCCCTGCATCCCCGCTGCATGCGGTGGTCATCCAAGCGCAGACCACCAGGCCAACCAGCAGGGCCACCTGTCGGCCGCCCGAGAGCCTCCCGCCTGCACCAGGAGCCCGGTCACTCGCGTCGTTGTTGCTCCGTTCTAAACCCATGAGACTGGCACTATACACGCCCCAGTGGTCGGACTGCCCTACTCCGTCTCGCTTGCGCCCAAGGCCGAGTACCGTGGGTTGCAAAAACGCACCGCTGCGTCCCGCAGACGGGGACTCGCGTACTGTGGATTGATGAGCCAAAGACGAGCGCTCGGGCTTACTTCAATCCGGCCAGAGCAGCCTTCCGGTCCTTGCCGAGCGGTCCCGCAAGGATGGCTGAGAACCGCGCCAGAGCCGCGGTGCCATCCTCATCCATCTCCCCGGCATGAATGAGGTTGTTCGCTTCGCGTGGATCCGAACTCAAGTCGTAGAGGCGTCGGCTTCCGCCGAGGCTGTCCTCGATGAGCTTGTAGCGCTGATCGCGGAGGGCGAGCCGACAGGAAGCTGGCGCCTTCGTGTTCTTGTTCGCCCGTTGGAATCGCTCCGAGAAGGCCCATTCGCGAGCCGGGGCTGCGCTCGCACTTGCCATGCAGGACCGGAACGAAACCGAGTCGGGAGTCTTATCGGGAACCGTTCCCAGCATGAGGTCCACGGTCGTATCGAAGAGGTCGGTCGTATTGACAAGGTGAGGCACGGTGCGGCCTGGCTCTGAAACGCCGGCGCCCGCGACGATCAGCGGCACCAGGATCCCGGTCTCCCCCAGTGAACCCTTGCCGGCCACCGCCTTCTCATCGGGCTCACCGAGCCTGAACTTCTTGGTCATCTGCCCGCTTGCGCCGCCATTGTCTCCCACGATGACGATCGTGGTCCGAGCCCGGGTCGCTTCGGGTAGGGTGCTCCACAATCGTCCGACCTCGTGATCCAGCGCTTCCACCATCGCGGCGAAGTGCTCGTGTCGAGAGTTCTTAGGTGAGCCCTCGAGCTCCATTGTGTGAAGCTCCTTCGGTGGAACGTGCAGGGGGCCATGCGCCGCGTGGTAGCTCGCGACAACCAGCCAAGGAGAGTCGCCGAAGGTCTCTATGACGTGGAGTGCGTCGTCCGTCACGGCGGTCGTGGCGTAGGCGTCGCGCATCCGCGCCTTGCCATCCACAATCTCGTCGTAGTGAAAGTAGGGATCCTTGCGCCCCTTCCGGCCGAGATTACTGATCGTGCCGCGGAAGTGCTCGAAGCCCTGCTCGCGCGCGTGCTCGGGCCCGTGCCCGGCGCCCGCGAGGTGCCACTTACCGAGGAACGCGGTGCGTACGTCCTTCGACTTCTCGTGCAGATACTCCGGCAAGCAGGTCTCCTCTAGCGCGAGCCCTGCATCACCATTGTCGAGCTTCACGATCGAACCAATCCCAGTGCGAAATCCGTACTGGCCGGTCAGGATCGTCGCGCGCGTCGGGCTGCACGCCGGACAAGCCCAGACCGTTTCGAACCGCACGCCTTTGCGGCTGATTCGATCCATGCACGGAGTCTTCGCGTCGGCATTGGCGCCTGGGTAGCAGCCAACAGCGTCGATTCCCACGTCATCGAGGATCACGAGGAGCACGTTGCGCGCCGCAGGACCGGACCCGCCGACGGCAACTGGACGCGGAGAGATGCCGTAGGAACTGATCGCCGCGAAGGGCAGGAGGACCAGGGTAGCAAGCTTCATGAAACCCAGTATCCCTGGCCGAAGTGGACGCGCAATCCCCAAGTGGCCGAGATCGCCCCGTCAGCTTGAAAAGCTGGGTCCGGACAGACCCGATGGGGATTCGGGCCGCATCGCCCGCGGGCCCCCCAAGCCATGCGCTCATGACGCTAGCTAAGCGCCTTACTGCGGAATGTTGTAGAGCGCGAAGTCGAGGATCAGCGGGGTGGCCACGGAGTCTGTGATTCGTAGGCGGATCTGAGCCGCTGTGACCGAGGTAGCCAGGCGGTGAATATGCTTCTGGCCGATACAGCTGCCGCTGGCAACCTCTTGCCAGGCTCCATCTCGCATCGCCTCGACGACGTACTTGCGCACGCGCTCTCCCGCGCGGATGTCCTCTTGCAGCACAATGCCATCGAACGTCGCCGGAGTCGACAGCGTCAGAGTAAGCTCCTGGCCCTGGCCGCTCGTCTGGCCGACGCAATCACGGAACGCTCGCCGAATCGCATCGCCCCATTCCTTGCAGCGCTGCACGTCGGCATCGGGCATCAGTCCGCGGGCGTCGGGAGTGAGGCCAACAATAAGCGTGGAGTTGCGTCCGACGGAGTTCATGTACATGTCCACGAGCTGCTTGAGTGGCTTGATCTTGCCATCGTCCCCCGCGTCCCAAAACCACTCGTGGCTTCTCAAGGGTGCATCCGACATGGCCGGGCACCAGGAGGTGCCGTCGCTATCGCCTTGCTTCAATAGCTTGAAGCCGTCGGCATGACTTTGCTCCCGATGACCTTCGTAGCCATCGGCAAATGGCAGCCTCGCCCAGCATGGATAAGGAACGGTCCCGCTCTCCGAGCCGCCCCAGCGAGCGTCCGCTCGCTGGTAGTTGTGATAGAAGAGGCAGTCCGGCTGGTACTTCTCAAACACGCTGAGAACATCAGGCCCGCCGGCCTTCGGGCCGTGGGCTCCCCCATCGAACCAGAGCTCGAACAGGTCCCCGTATCGACTGCAGATCTCCGCGACCTCCGCCTCGATCAGGCGGTTGTATTCCTGCTGCGTGATCGTGCTGCGCTCGGTCACCTTGAAGTCGAGAACGCCCAAATGGCCGTTCCACCGGGTCCCCATGTAGATGCCGGGCTCCAGTCCGTACTTCCGGCACGATGCGACGAACTCCGCCACGATGTCCCGCTCGCCGCCGCCCCACTTTGTGGACCTCAGGCTGTAGGGATTGACATCCGATTGCCAGAGTCGAAACCCCGTCTCGTGCGAGGCCGTCAGAATCGCAAAACGAGCACCCATCGCTTTGGCGGTCTCGACCCATTGGTCGGTACTCAGCAACTTCGGGTTGAAGATATCCAGATCCTTGCGATCGGTTCCGCGGTTGCGCTGCTGCTGATAGTGCTCTTCGTCAAAGACGTGAAGGTCGTAGTGGAAGACCACGCCGAGCTCAGCCTTCTGCCAAGCCAATTGCGCCGGCGTCGGCTTCGCGAGCTTGACCGGATCCGTACTGCGCGCAACAGCGGGCATGGGGCCAGCTGATTGCGGTAGGTTGATTTTGAGCACGTAGGCTGCGGTGCGATCGCCGCCGTGCAGCGCCCAACCGGAGGGCCCGTACAAATAGGCCGGCTTCCCGCCGATCATCAGCACCTTAGGCCGCTCCATCTTCGGTTGACTTCCGTACACGCGCTGCCCCTTGTCTGGGTCGTAGTCGGGGTAGTAGCTGGTCAGGTGCCCATAGCCGACCTGCGCGAGCTCGGTCGGGAAGCTCCTGCCGCCGTCCTCCGAAACCCACAGGGTGCCGCCACCGGGGATACCTGTCATGTGTCCGTGGTTGTCCGTTGTCAGCAAGCAGACCTGTCCATCCCAGACGAACGCGCTGGCATCTTCAAGTACCACGCCGGCGCCGGTGATCGGTCGTTCGGTCATCTGGTATGGACCCTCAAGGTGGTCCGCGATAGCGAGTCCGTACTGAGGCCCGCGGAGATGCTTGGCGGATGATTTGAAGTACAGATGGAACTTGTCGCCAACCTGGACAATGGCGGGGTTCACGACTTGCCGCCCGTGCGTCCAGTGATCCGCATCGTCCGAGGCCTTCAGAACAAGGCCGTCATCCACCACTTTTCGCCACGGGCCATCGAGAGACTTGGATACCCGCATACCAATCGCTTGGTTCAAGGGATGCGGCGGCTGGTGGTAGTCGCTGTTCGCGATGTACAGCAGCGCATAGGTGTCGCCGAACTTCTGGATCTCGGGATTGTGCGGCGCGTACCTGTCCCATGCGCCGTCCATGCCGGTGCCAGTCACGGCAACATCCATGAAGGTGAACGGCCCCTCCGGCTGGTCGGCTACGTAGTGAGCGATCTCGCTGCTCTTGCGCCAGGCGGGATCAACGTTGCGTTCAGGCCAACGGGCCACGAACAGATGCACCATGCCGGACTCATCAACGATCGGTGCAGCGCCCCAGACCGTATGGCCCTCATCCTGGACAGCGACGCCGCCCCACTCCAGGCCTAGGGCCATGCTCGAGTAGGGCGCGGCCACCTCCTCCGCTGGCGACACTCCATCTGGTAACTGTGCAGCCGGCACATCTGGCACCGGCACCTGCTGCGCCATGGCGATCGCCGCACCCGCGACGGTCATCAGCCCAATGATCATGGTCCCACATGCACTTCTTCGAGCGATCCACATTCAGTCAACTCCTCGCCGGCCATCGCGAGACCAGCAGCAACATGCTCCAGCCAAGATCGAACCCTAACTGATACGGACTCACATCAATATCAAGGACCGGCGGAGCAAGGCCAACCCAGCGCGCCCAAACGGGGCCATCAAGTCGTCGATCCTGTCGTTCACCTTCAGCTTGGAGCCGTCGAAGTTGTGCGCCCGCAGCGAGAAATTGCAGGTCTTCGCTGGCGGTCCAATTTGATGCACAAACGCGCATTGACGGGAATTCACGGCTTGTCCCCCCTCCAAAGCATCGCGCCCGGTTGATCATGAGAGCGCCGTTCGCCTACATGGATTTCCTGCCAAACATCTGCCATGATTCGTCTACTCATCTTGCTCCTGCCTGCCACGCTTATCCTCGCCTCCGCCGCGGCGCAGCTCGAGATTGTCACCGAGTTCAATCCGTCGGAGACAGGGTCCGTATGCGGCCTCGGTGGCGCCCAAGACGTCTGGGCGTACCAATGCTTCGGATCGGAGATAGATCACTACGCATCTGACGGGAGCTTCCTGGGATCACTTCCGCGCCCTGGCGGCTCCGCCAATGATGTCGACTTGGACGTTTTGAGCGTTCCGATGATGCTGGCGGGCGTCTCCATCCCGGCGGGGACGCTGCTCTTCTTCGACGGAGAGTCGGGGGCATGCGAGGTCTACGCCACGGATCCGATCACCGGAACCGTGCTCGCTAGCTTGGTGACCGCCTTTGGCATGAGCCACGTCGTAGGCGGGTGCTATGCACCCGCGACCGGCACGCTGTTCCTTCTCCAGGACCGCGTCGTAGGAGGTGGGAATGCCAACCTTGTGGCAGAGATCGATCCTTCGACCGGTGCAATCTTGAGCACCTTCTCGACCATCGCTTCTGGGGTGAACGTGAACTTCGGTGACATCGACGCCTCTCTGGTGACGGGGAACCTCTACATCGTCAGTAGTGCAGAGGCTTCCATCTTCGAATTCACGCCGGCTGGTGTGCTGGTGGCGGCCTACGATTTGCCCATGGGCGTCGGTGGTCTCGCCGGTCTCGCAACGGATGACGTCAGCGGCGGAGCATGGGTCGCGAGCTCGTCAGGCACCATCTGGTTTCTGTCGGGGTTGGTTCAGATCGGTACGCCTTATTGTTCACCGGCCGTTCAGAACTCGTCCGGCGCTTCGTGCCTCATACGGGCGTTTGGCTCGGAGGTGCGCAGCCTGAATGGTGTCAGACTGACGGCGTTTCAGCTTCCATCGAACTCCTTCGGGTATTTCATCACCAGCCGAACCCAGGGCCTGGTCATGGGTCCTGGGGGGAGCCAAGGAACCCTATGCCTGGGTGGTAGCGTCGGTCGCTACAACCTCCCGGCTCAGATCTTCAACTCGACCGGAGTCGGCAGGGCGAGCGTGGACATCGACCTGGGCAGCACGCCAACACCAGCGATGGGGTTCATCTCTGTCATGGCTGGGGAAACCTGGAACTACCAGGCTTGGTACCGCGATGCGAACCCGACGGCCACGTCAAACTTCAGCGACGGCGTGTTCGTCACCTATCAATAGCTGCCCCCCCCAAGACACCGCGCGCGACGCGTTCCAAGGAGCGTGTCCCGGACAGGTCACGGACAGGTCACGAACAGGCGACCCTCTGATTTTGGCGCAGATGGACAGCGACGGTTACGCTTATCCCATGCACCGCGCTTCCCACCAGATCCTCGCCTCGGTCCTGGCCGCCTGCCTGCTGTCTAGCTGCGTCACGGCAACCGTATGGGGCGGCGGCGTGGAGGAGGACGAGGACGGGAGCTCATCCATCGTCTTCACCGGCGGCACGCCCCTCAGCAGCTCCTCCTGGGTGAATGCGCTCGTGACGCCGTTCGCGCTAGCCTTGGACCTCTGCCTTTCGCCGGTTCAGGCCTTCCTCTACGGGTGGGACGACGATGACGACGACGGCTGCTAGAGCATCAAGCCGGAAGCTCCACTGCTTTCCTTAACGACTCAGCTCCCCAGCAGTCGTCGTGACTCCAGGAAAGGGCATGGAGCCGAGGAAGCCGTGCGCTCCAGAACCTGGGTCCAGACCTGAAGCGCCGCGTCCTTGCGCCCGCGATCAGCCTTCGGCCTTCCACTTGTCGAGGAACGCAACGAACATCGCCTCTTCGTAGCCCTTGCCCTCCTCGAGCTCACCGGTTCCTTGCGAGTGCAAGAATGTTCCGGAGCTGTCGAGCACGAACAGGTGCGGATAAGCAGGCACCGACGGGTAGTGCCCGAGAAACTCCTCGTTCTTGTTCTCGTTGCTCATGTTCACCTTCATGATCACGAACTCCGACTCCATGATGGCCGAGACAGGGCCATTCGTCTGGACGAACTCGTCCAGTCGTGGGCACCAGCCTCACCACAGACCGCCGACCTCGAGGAGGATGCGCTTGCCGTCCTTGGTCGCGCGCGCGATCGTCGACGTCAAATCCGCGCTCGCGTCGCGCTCGGGGTCATAGACGTCGACGGAATAGAAGCTGGTCGCTTCGGGCGACGTGCCGATCGTGTCCGACTGGGCCGCCGCGGCTTCGACCGGCGCGGACTCGCTGTTCGAGCAGGCGGTGGCTGCGGTCAGAAGGAGAAGGCAGAGAGCGACTCGCATGTGCGTTCCTCGTGCTTGGTTGATCCGTTGTGCTCGAATGGAGGTTCCACTCGACCCGTACTCTGGCCAGCATATCACGGATACGGACCCGTGCGACTAAGCGCAGAAAAGGGTGCATGCGCCTGAGGGCTGGAACGGACGCGTTCATGAGCTTCGCAGCGTGTTGCAGCCTCGGGATCGCCCTTCTTGAGGCGGGCTACGAAGGCTACGCGCCCTTCAGCGCTTCCCGCGTCCGCTTGCATCCACCCCGTGCCCCTCGGTGGGATGGGTCGAGTTCATTGGCTTTCAAATAGGCTTGGTGAGCTTCCTCGATGCGCCCGAGGTCCTCGAGCGTGAGGCCGCGGTGAAAGTGGTGCACGCCCCGATCGGACGCCAGTGCCACGCATGCATCGAATTCGCGAAGCGCCTCCTCTAGGTCGCCCCCATTGAGCAGGGCAACCCCCCGCAGCTGATGTGGCAGCTCACTTTCCGGTTCGATACGAATCGCTTCCCCGGCGGCCTGCGCTGCATCCTCAAACCTGCGGAGCTCGATCAGCGTGTGCGCACGGTTGACGTGTGAGCTGATGAAGTTCGCGTCCTGCTGAAGGGCGCGGTCGTACGAGGCGAGCGCCTCGTCCCAGCGCTCCATCTCGGTGTAGCAGACACCACGATTGTACTCGAGGTCATCAAAGCTTGGGGCGATGCGCCCCACCTGGTCGTACGCTGCCAGCGCCTCGTTGTAGGAGCCCGTTCCCACGAGCAGAACACCATGGCGAAAGTGCGCCATAGGATGATCGGAATCGAGCTTGATCGCACGACGAGCGGCGTCCAGCGCAAACTCGTAGTCACCATCCGCCTCATAATCGAACGTCTGATCGATGAGCTCGTCCATGGTTTCCCGCGGCGGCGACGCGGGAGCTACCTCCAGGGGTGCGCGTTCTTGCGGGGCAGCGGCGCAGGCGGCGCAGACGGCGGCGGCGACGACGGCGAGAAGGAGCGAGAAAGCGAGCTTCTGATTCATGGCTTCACGATACCAGCTTGGACGATGCGGTCACCTATCCAGCCAGGGCACTCGATGGCCCGGTGGACCGCTGGCTGCGGCGGAGACGAGACGCGGTTCGTACCGCACCTCAACTGACCGCTTGGATGTCCGATCCGTGAACAGCCGTCCTGGCCTGACTGCGTGTCGGGGGGGGGAAGTAGAAGATGACGAAAGAACCGGGGTAGCAAGGACACCGTGACCTGCTCGAGTCACGCGGGCTCAGGCCCGCCGATCGCTCAGGTCACGCTGAGCGCGCGCCGCAGCATTTCGTCCGAATAGCGCGACAGCTTCCAGTGACCTGGTGACCAGCCAGCCAGAAAGCGGTGAAAGTCCGCCCAGGCGAAAGGCCACAGTTCGCGCCACTCCGCCTCGACAGCGCGCGCATCTGTGGGACCATGAATCGGCCCGTCAGTAGGCGCAGCGACGGCTGATGCGCGCGCGCCAAGCTCCGTGCGCAGCGAGTGGATGTAATAATCGAGTTCCGTGGAGGCTCGCCGTTCGAGCTCATCGTCTTCGAGGCAGCTGCCCAAGAAGTACGCCACGTCCTGAACACCCACCCCGCCCCCGACGTACTGGAAGTCCACGGCGGCCACGCCTCCACCGAGGGCGCTTGGGAAGCAGAAGTTTGCGAGCTTGGCATCGCCATGCACCAGCGTTCGGTAGCGAGCATCGCCAAGGCGGGCGTCAATTCCGGGGGCTGCCCGGACCAGCTCCTGATCCTCCGTCGCCGCCAATTCGTCAGGCCTCGTCGCGAGATGCCAGTACGTCCCACGGTCCCAGAGCCCGGCCGTCGGCGCGCCAAGAAACGTCGCGTGAAAACTCGCCAGCCAGTCGAGGCACGCCCGGAGTTCCTGCTCCGTCACGGCTTGCTTGCGGCCCGCGAAGCCCGCAGCGTCCAGGTCCTCCATCAGCATGACGGAACCATGGCCAGAGATCATGCCACCGTGGTAGCGAGGGACGCGTGCTCCACCAGCAAGGCGCCCCGCCATGGATTCGTAGAACGTACGTTCGACCTCGTAGCTACGCAGCTTCCGCGCGTGCGACCGATCAGTTCCCCACCCGCGGGGATGATCGCGGCCGGCCCGCAGTGGATCGACGGCCTTCAGGATGACCGTGCGGCCCCCCGGAGTACCCACGCTCAGTCTCTCAATGCGCCCATAGCCACTCCAGAGCTCCTGGATGAGCTCAGGGGGGCCGACAACCTTGTCGCCCAGGATAGACTCGACCTGAGCACGAATCGATGGCGACTGGACGCTGACGTGGGGTTCCTCGTTCTTCATGGACGCCTGCCTGGACCGCTTGAAGCGCTATGCGGGTGGAGCACGGTAAAGCGCCCGGGAAAAGAAGCGAGCGCCTTCCCCCGAACGGAGCTTCTGGTGCACCATGTTCCCGTCGTCGATTCTACTCGACCTGCCCGCCCCAGACTCTTCAGCCCCAGCGGCAACCCAGCATGTTCATCTCCCACCGGACCGCCCTCCTGATCACTGGCCTCTCCGTAGGACTCCTTTCGGGGCGCGCGGTCTCCCAGTCCGCCATCGAAGGGTTCGACGGGGGCGGGTCCGGGAACTTCACAGGGAACTTCTCCTTTGAGGCGGCCGGCGGCAACCCGGAAGGCAACGCGCACATGTTCCTGCAGTCCTTCTTCCCATCGCTGCGCACCGGCGGCGTCGGCGAGCCGCTGAACTCGAGCTTTATCGGGGACTACTCTTCCTTCGCCGAGGTGACCCTTCGAGTCGACGTCAAGGTCGACTCAATCACGAACTTCTTTGGCGCGGAGATCCAGCGTCCGCTCGGCGTGGCCCTGATCGACCGCGACGTCATGGGGCCCTCGGGACCGTCCGGCGTGTTCTTCGAGCTGGCTGCGCTGTCGAGCACCTCACAGCCCAACTGGACCGAGCTTTCCGTGACGATCGACGACCCAGCAGCGATAGCGCTGCCGACCGGCTGGATCGGATTCGGCGACGAGGACCCGACGACATTCGCGCCGGTCCTTCCCCCGGGCGCGACCTTCGCCTCCGTCCTGGCGAGCGTGGACGAGATTCAGATCACGGGCGCCGTTCCTGGCTTCTTCTTCGCCAACGCGAACTTCGACTTCCGCCTCGACAACCTGGCGGCGATCCGCATTCGCCCCAGTCTCGGCGGAGAGATCTGCGCTGGCGTGACGAACTCGACGGGCCTCGGCGCCGACCTACGGCTCACGGGCAGCGACGTGGCGGCGGCCAACGCCCTGACCCTCGAGATCGAGTCACTTCCGATGAACTCGATGGGCTACGCGATTCACTCAGAAGGCACGGGCGTCGCGCAAAATCCGGGCGGAAGCCAGGGCAACCTCTGCATCGCAGGGGCCACGATTGGACGCTTCGCCACCCAGGTACAGAGTTCGGGCGTCACCGGGACCGTGAGCTTCACGCCTGATCTCACGATGCTCCCCACACCGGTTGGATCCGAGCCTGCGCTGGCCGGCGAGACCCGCTACTTCCAGTTCTGGTACCGCGACTCCGTCGGCGGCGCGCCGACCTCGAACTTCTCGAGCGCTGAAGGCGTGACGTTCCTGTAGACCGCAGAACGCGCCCACGACGCCTGCGCTCCCAGCGGGGAGCATTGACTCCACACCTCCTCCCGCCCCTTCCTCGATGCGAGCCCCGACCGAGTCCCTACGAAGAACTAGCCTCTTCGACCGATTCCTCGACCGGATCGAGAAGGCCGGGAACCGCCTGCCGGATCCAGTCACGCTGTTCCTGATCTTCATCGGCGTCGTGATGATCGCCTCGGCTATCGGCGCGTCGCTGGACGTCAGCGCGGTGCACCCGGGGACCGGCGAGCGGATCGTTGCGCTCAATCTGTTCTCGGGCGAGATGATCCAGCGCCTGCTGGTCGAGCTGCCCAAGACGTTCGCGGGGTTCCCGCCGCTAGGCCTTGTCCTGGGCGTCATGATCGGCATTGGCGTGGCGGATAAGTCGGGCCTGATCGCTGCGGCGCTGAAGGCCTTCATGGGCGCGATTCCCAACGTGCTGCTCACGGCGGCGCTGATCTTCGCGGGGATCATGAGCAGCCTGGCCGTGGACGCAGGCTTCGTCGTCGTGATCCCGCTGGGTGCCGTGCTCTTCGCGGGTGCTGGGAGGCACCCCCTGGCTGGACTCGCCGCCGCCTTCGCGGGCGTCTCGGCGGGGTTCTCCGCCAACCTGCTTCTGACGGGCCTCGACCCACTCCTGGCTGGATTCACCACGCCCGCCGCACAGCTCATCGATCCCAGCTACGAGGTGGAGGCCACGGCCAACTACTACCTCATGATCGCCCTGGTTCCCGTGTTCGTCCTCCTCGGGACCTGGATCACCGAGCGCATCCTGGAGCCGCGGCTAGGCGCTTGGGTCCCTGAAGACCGGGACGGGGCCGCCACGGCAGCCGATGCAGCCAAGAGCCTGACAGGGGACGAGCGGCGCGGCCTCCGATGGGCGGGAGTCGTGCTGGCGGCCACCCTCGTCGGCATTGCGTTCCTCGTGGTTCCAGAGGGTGCTCCACTGCGAGGGCCGAACGGCGAGCTAGCGCCGTTCTACCGCAGCATCGTCGCTCTGATGCTGTTCACGTTCCTCTTGCCAGGGCTCGCTTACGGCATCGCCGTGAAGAAGATCCGACGCGATCGCGACGCGGTCAACATGACCGCGGAGGCCATGAGCGACCTCGGCCTCTACATCGTCCTGGCCTTCGTCGCGGCTCACTTCATCGCGCTGTTCACCTGGTCGAACCTCGGCACCATCGTCGCCATCAGCGGCGCCCAGGGCCTCAAGGCCATTGGCTTCACGGGGCTGCCGCTGCTGGTTTCCTTCGTGCTCGTCTCGGGCACCGTCAACCTGCTCATCGGCAGCGCGTCCGCGAAATGGGCCATCCTGGCCCCCATCTTCGTCCCGATGCTGATGCTGCTCGGCGTCTCACCCGAGCTCACCCAGGGCGCCTACCGCATCGGCGACGCGTTCACCAATATCGTCACGCCCTTGATGCCCTACTTCCCGCTCGTGATCGTCTTCGGGCAAAAGTACCAGAAGGACCTCGGCATCGGCACGCTCGTGGGCGCCATGCTGCCCTACTCCATCGCCTTCGGCCTCGCGAGCACGGGGGTCCTGGTCGGGTGGGTCCTGCTGGGACTCCCACTCGGCCCGGGCGCCCCCCTCGAGTACATCAACTAAGGCTGATGTGTAGCACCCAGCGGCG
>JBLIHL010000025.1:0-21258 GCA_047635895.1 Paracoccaceae bacterium
TCCTACTCGGTGAGCGGCAGCGCGGTTCGCCCGTTGGCGCTATCGTCCACACCATGCTGATATCCTTTGCTTTGGCCCTCCTGGCCACGCTTTCCCCCGCGACGGGTGCCGGTCCTGCCGCGGACCCAGTGACTCCCCAGGAGGCAGACGCCGCCCGTCCGAACATCCTCTTCATTCTCACGGATGACCAGCGAGTCGACACGATCGGCGCCTGGGGTAATCAGGGGATTGCGACGCCGAACATCGATCGAATCGCGGCGGCTGGCACGTCGTTCCGCCGCAACTACTGCATGGGCTCGCCCCACGGCGCAGTCTGCGCCCCGAGCCGCGCGATGATCCACTCGGGCCGCGCCTACCACGCGATCGACCACAGTGCCTTGAGGGACGTCGCCCTGCTTGGCGAGAAGCTTCAGGCGCGCGGCTACCGCACCTACGGCGTGGGTAAGTGGCACAACGGCCAGGAGTCGTTCAAGCGCAGCTTCGACGAGGGTCGCGCCGTTCTCTTCGGCGGGATGTCGAATCACTTCGACGTGCCTCTCCATGACGTGTCCACCGAGGGTGAGGCTGTCAAGCGTGAGCCCGTGGGCGAGCACTCGTCGGACCTCTTCGCCGAGGCAGCCGTCAGCTTCCTTCACGATGCCGATGCCAACCAGCCGTTTTTCCTGAGCCTCGCGCTGACTGCGCCCCACGATCCGCGCGACCCCCCGCCGTCTTTCCGGGAGAGAGAAATCCCGCAGCTTCCTGCGAACTTCAAGCCCCAGCACCCGTTCGACAACGGACACCTCGCTCTCCGGGACGAGAAGCTGGCAGCCTGGCCACGGGACCCTGAGACGGTCCGCCGCCAGCTCGCGGACTACTACGGTTTGATCGAGCACATGGACGTCGCCATCGGCCGTGTCCTCGATGCGTTCGAGTCGATCGATAGCGAGCGCGAAACCGTCATCGTCTTCGCGTCGGACCACGGCCTCGCGGTCGGAAGCCACGGCCTCCTTGGCAAGCAGAGCGTCTACGAGCACAGCCTCCGCGCGCCGTTGATCATCGCTGCCCCCGGAGTCCCGGCGGGCCAGCACGTGACGGCGATGACATACCTCCTCGATATCCACCCGACGCTACTCGCCCTGGCGGGCCCGCTCCCGGTGGTTGAGGAAGCGCCTGAGGTTGAAGTTGAAGCTGAAGAGCCTGACGTTGAAGCCGAAGCGCCTGAGGCCGAGCCCGAGTTACCGTTGGAAGGATCGGACTTGGGCCACGTAGCGCGGGACTTGGCGCCGATCTGGCGCGGAGACCGGGCGGAGGTGCGCGAGTCGATCTACCTCTCGATGGGCCGAAGCCAACGCGCGGTGACGGACGGTCGCTGGAAGCTGAGCGTCTATCCCCTGATCGGTCACCGCCAGCTCTTCGACTTGGCGACGGATCCCCACGAGCTGATCAACCTTGCCGAGCGCCCGCCGTTCCAGCACCACGCAGCCCGCCTGGCGATCCAGCTGGACACTTGGCGAGAGCGCACGGGCGACCCAGACCCCCTCACCGTGGAGACTCTCAAGCCCTTCCATGTAGACCTGACGGACAGAAAACGCACCCCGGACCGGTGGCAGCCAGAGTGGATCCGAGAGACCTTCTTTGACCCGCCAGAGCCTGAAGCCGTCCCTCCATCGGGTGAGGCTTCTGAGCCCAAGAAGGGTTAGTTCGCCGCCCAAGCGACGGCATCGTCCAAGTCTCAATCCGTCCCATGCGTCCGCAGGACGCCCGGGCCATAGCGCGTGCCCGTAGGGCGCGTGCGGCCCGGCGCGAGGCTCGCCCTCGCGGCCTCTCCGGCGAGGAGGCCCGTGCGGCAGCACGCCCGTCCGGCGAGGACGCCTGCGCGGCGAGCGCCGTGGACATAATCGCTATTTCCCCGTCAGGGGAAATGCCATAAATACAGCGCGGTGTATCAGCGATCGGGCGGTTCGGCATTCACTGCCTTGGTAGCAGTCGTGCCGGGCAACGACCTATCCGGTACCGGCTTCCCGGTGCCGACCTGCGGCCGTCGGCGCGCCAGCGCCCGACGCGTGGGCGGCGTCCTGGCCGGTACCAACCTGCTCGGTACCAACCTGCTCGGTGCCGACGGCAGGCGATCGGTACCGGGAAGTCGATAGCGGGTAGGTCGGTCCCAGGTAGGACCGCTCCGGTTCTCAGTCACGAATCCACTGAGCAAGCGGGAGACCACAATGAGTCGATGGGCGGCGCGGCGTCCTCCGCAAAAAGCGCCGCAGCCCTGTGTCTCAGAAGACACGTGTCACGCCAGTAAGGGCTGCTGACGGGCTACGGCGGCACGGGCAAGGCAGGCTTCCGGAACTCTCCCGATGGGGACGACATCGCCCGCGCCTTCCAGTCAACGTTGGGTGTTCCACGGTTGGACCACTAGCGAGGGGGTAGGAGGATGCAGGCATACGTCGATCTAACGACGACGTCCATTGGCTACTACCGGGTTCCAGCGGCCCTCGATTCTCGGTCACGGCTTCACCGAAAAAGATTAGAGCGCGCCCAGGATTCAAGCCCACGTCCGATGCTTGGCCGAAGGCCAAGGCCCACTGAACTGTAAAGACCTTGTGGTGAACGGCGTTCTCGCAAGGGGATGCACCTGCCTCGGATCAGCGACGATCGTGCCCTGATGTAGTACGATCGAAACATGGTTCCCGACCCGCACCTCACTTGCTGGACGATTGTGCACGCAGCTTCTGCCGGAGACGAAGCAGCGCGATCCGTGTTCGTTCGCAGCTACGCAGGGCCGGTACGCGCCTATCTTGTGAACCGGTGGCGCAGTCACGGGCTGAGCACCGATATCGACGACGCGGTGCAGGAGACTTTCCTCGAGTGTCTCAAGGCAAACGGTGCTCTAGAGCGCGCGGATCCGGCCCGCGGGGACTTCCGTGGATTGCTCTACGGTGTCGTGCGCAACGTCGCGCGGCGCTTCGAAGAGCAAGCAGGCAAGGCCAGGCAGCGCAGGCCGGACCAGAGCGTATACCTCGATGAGTTGCCACATCAGGACGCCGCGCTGTCGCGGGTATTCGATCAGGCGTGGGCGCAGTCCCTGCTGCGCGAAGCGGTGGCTCTCCACGAAGCCGAGGCCAAGAGCGGAGACTCCGCATCTCGGCGTCGATTCCACGTGCTTCAGGCCCGCCACGAACAGGGGCTGCCGATCAGGGAGATCGCCGCGCAGCTCGACGAGCCCGACGTCGGGCAGATCCACAACGATTACCGTCGCGCCCGCCGGGAGTTCGCAGCTCACCTGCGGGAGGTGACGGCAAAGCACACCGGCGCCGAGGGGGAAGAAGTCGATGTGGAGTGCCGCAGGCTGACAGAGCTCCTGGCACGGTGACCGTGGCCGATTCGGACCACGGGCAAAGTGTCCTCTAGAGGCTCAGCGCAGATCTCGGCTGCGAGCCCTCGATCAGATTGGGTGACGTCGATGCCGGGGGCCACACGCCGATCCTGAAGCCCCTCGGGCCCACCGTCCGCTGGAATCAGTGAAACCGATCTCGTGCGGTCGGCGAGAAGCAATGGACGCGTAGGCTCAGGCGCTAGTCCTGCTGGGCGTGTCGTGGAACCCTTGGTAGGCCTTCCTGCGATCATCCTTGACTGATCGGTGCGGGATAGCTAGGGTCTGTTCATGACCCCAGGACCCAAGAAGAGCTTCGACATCGAGGAAGCCGTTCTCACCGCCCGCGATCTCTTCTGGGAGCGCGGCTACGATGGCACGGGCATTCGCGATCTTGAGACCGCTATTGGCATCGGTCGCAAGAGCCTTTATGACACCTTCGGAAGTAAGCGCGAGCTATACATCCGTTCGCTCCACAAGTACGCAGACACCGTCATTGCGCGCATTTGCGATGGCCTTGACCGGGAGGGCGCGACCCCGATGGTCAACCTTGAGCGCGTGCTTGGGAAGCTCCAGAAGCACCACGGCACCGAGGGCAGCCTCGGGTGCATGCTCGGCGTGGCCATGGGGCAGATTGACCAGGGCGACGACGAGCTCGCGGCGCTCTTGCGTGGCGTTCTTGAGTCGATGGAGCGCGCCTTCGAACGTTGTCTTCGCCTGGCCCAGGCCGCTGGCGAGATTCGGGTTGATCTGAACCCGAAGGACACCGCTCGTCAGCTCGTCGCGCTCTCCCAGGGCATGGCGCTCCTGGGACGCGTGGTCGACGGCCCGACTCGCTCACGTTCCACCATCCGCGCGGCCCTCGCCGCTCTCTACCCCGTACCCTCCCAATGATCTCCATGAGCCTCGTGTTCACCGCGCTACTGTCTGTCGCCGCCTATCAGGCTCCGACAGAGACCGCGCAGGAAGCCCCCTTTCCGCCCTCGACTCCTATCGCGGAGGGAATCTCGCCTGAGGGCGTCGCGGGCCTGAGCGACCTGATCCAAGGCTTCGCGGACGACGGCGATATCGTCGGCGGTGAGCTTCTGGTGATCAAGAACGGACGGACCGTGCTGCACAAGGGCTACGGCTGGCGCGACCGGGACGAGAAGGTCGCGATGGAGCCAGGCACCGTGTTCTGCGTGCGATCGATGACGAAGCCGCTCATCGGCATGTCGATCTCGATGCTCCTCGAGGAGAAGAAGATCAAGCTCAGGGACAAGATCGCGAAGTACCTGCCTGCGTTTGACAAGGAGAGCACGCGCGAGATCACGATCGAGCAGCTGCTTCAGCACACGAGCGGTCTGCCCATGTCGCTGATCATGGGGGAGGATCCACGCAAGCTCGAGAGCATCAGGGCCGTGGCTGACCTCGCTGGCGGGCTCGCGCTGGAGTTCGAACCCGGGACCGCCTTCAACTACAGCGACCAGGGCACTGACACGCTGACCGCGTTGATCGAGGTCGTGGCGGGCGTCCCGCCCCAGGACTTCGTTGCCTCGCGCATCCTGGGTCCGTTGGGCATGGACGATAGCGCTCCTCTTCTCGGGGCGGCTCAGCCGATCCATGAACGGGCGGCTTCCAAGTACGTCGGCGTTCCGGGAAGCTGGAATCGCTACTGGAGCCCGGAGGACGAGCCTCTCTTCCCGGTGTTCCTTGGGTCTCAAGCGCTCTACTCCACGGCGGTGGACTACGCCAAGTTCCTCGACCTATGGCTGCGCAGAGGGCGCGGGGCCGAAGGTCGACTGCTGAAGTCCTCGTCCGTTCGCAGGACGCTCAAGCCGAGCGAGTTCCCCCTGGGGGCGCCGAGCGGGTTCCCGGACCTCGAGGCGAGCTACGGCTCGTTGATGCAGCTCTGGACCCGCAAGGACGAGGATCGTGACGTCGTGGTCTTCGGTCACACGGGATCCGACGGCACGCATGCCTGGGCGTTCCCCGACCAGAAAGCGATGGTCCTCTACTTCACGCAGTCGCGCGGAACGCTCACCGGGCTCCAGGTAGAAGAGCACCTCGGCGCGCTGCTGCTGGGCGTGCCCTTCGATCCGATCCAGGCGGCGCCGCCCCTCGAGCAGTACCTCGGGTACTACTGCGAGGATCAGCCCAACGATCGCTATCGTTCGATCATCCTGCACGAGGGCGGACTCGCCCTCGAGATCCTCGGCAAGGCCGTCGTGCCCCTCGTCTACACCGGCGAAGATCGCTGGAAGCTGAAGCCCCAGCCGGGCACGGTCCTGGCGTTTGATCGCTCGGAGTCGGGAGACGTCACCGGCTATCACATCGGCGACCACCAGGAGTTCCGCTTCGAGCCGGCGGATGATCTGCCGAGCGCGGACGAGGTAGCCGATCTGGTGTCCAAGACCCACCGGGTCGACCTGCTTGAGTCACTGGGCGTCCTGAAGATGACGAGTGAGTTCTCGATGGAGAAGCTCGGCGTCTCGGGCACGCGCCAAAGCTGGTATGCCTCGCCGGATCGCTGGCGCGTGGACGAGGCGACCGGCGAGGGCGGTCCCGCGGAGTCGGCTCGGACGGCCTCGGATGGTGAAGCTTTGCGAATGCAGCTGCCCGGGCAGGAGGTCGAGGCCCAGGAGGGCCTCGCCGTGGAGCTGATGGACGAGAATTCGCTCTCCGAACGATTCGGCGACTGGCGCCGGCGCGGCGTCCAGGCCGAGGTCATCCAGCGCCTCGGCAAGGACGGCGAGAGCATCCTGCTCGTGCGACTCGGCGATACGAGCCGAATGGCGAGGACGCTCTACATCGACGAGAACCTCGGCATCGTCAAGCGTCTTGACGGCATGACGTTCCTCCCCGGCATGGGGATGATCGGCCAGAGCCTTCAGTTCCGGGACTTCAAGGAGGTTGATGGCATGCAGCTGCCCGAGCGGATCTCGGTGGATCTGGCCCATTCGATGATCGGAGAGATCCTCGTGACCATCACCAAGTTCGAGGTCGGTGTGGAGGTCAGCGAGGGTTGGTTCCGTCTGGAAGACGGTTAGCGGACGAAGATGGGTCGCTGTCGGCCACAGGCGCTGCCGGCTTCGCGACCTCGACCGGCTAGCGCAGCTCGGCGGGCCCGTTAGAACGGCAGGTCGGACTCGTTGATCTTTAGCGGCCCGTCATCCGAGTCGAAGATCGCGCCGAGTGGCAGGTCCCTTGCGGCCCGTCGAATCGGCTCGGCCGGTGCGCCGGGCGCGTCCGGGCCGCCTGAGAAATACGGGCTGAGGCCGCGCCTTTCCATGTCCGCCAGGAGTCCAAGGTGCGCGAAGGCCTCGCGGCTGACGAGGTCCAGGTCGCCGCGGGCCATCCGAGCCCTCGCGGCCGGATCCCACGACCCGGGGCGTTCCACGGGCAGCTCCTTCAGGAAATGCCCGTGGCGCCGCTCTGTGATGCGACCGTCCAGCACCATGACCACGCCCTTGTCCGAGGCCTTTCTCATCAGGCGCCCGAACCCTTGGCGGAACTTCGCGAGAGCGCGAGGCATGTAGATGCGGTTGCGCTGAGCACCGCTTCCAATGGCGGCGCACTGCGCGTGGTGGTAGCGATCGGGCACGCCGTAGGGGAGCCGTGCGATCACGAGGGTCTCCAGCGTCTCGCCGGGGAAGTCTGCGCCATACCAGAACGTGTCGACGCCGAAGAGCGTGGATTCGACCCGCTCGCGGAAGAGATCCGAAAGCTCTTCCTTGCCGACCGAGTCCATGCCCTGCCAGAAGAGCGGCAGACCGCGTGACGCGAAGACAGGTCCCGCCCGCTCCGCGACCTCACGGATATCGCGCAGGCTGGTGAATAGCACTAGCATCCGACCGCGCGTGCGCTCCGCGTACCAGGGGAGGTAGCGGCTCAGGAAGTCGATGTACGCCTCGCGGTTTTGCACCGGCGGAACGCCGCGCGGCAACCCCACCAGGACGCGCTCGTAGTCGAACACTTCGGGTGCATGAAACGTCGTTACGCGGCGCGTGCCGGCAGTACGGTCGAATTCACCGGTCTCCGCGTTCTTCTCTGCGACCCGGTCCAGCCCGAGGTAGCCCTTGGATTGGTCAAAGCTGCCGCCGATGCGCGTCGTCGCCGACACGAACGCGGCCGAGCCGAGCTCTGGGTAGTAGTACTTACCGAGCGCGTTGCCGGGCAGCAGCACGAGGGCCGCGAGCACGAGGTCCTCGCGGACGTTGCGCTCCACGTCGTGAAACACGGTCCCACCGAGGCGCGGCGCACCCTCGTCGATCGGTAGCCAGGCATCGACCGCCTTGCCGACGTCCGAAATCTCTACGCGCGCTAGCTCGAGCGCACGCCTGATGCGGGCGACGCGCTTGAGACCCATGGTCTCGAGCTCCTCGGAAAGCTGGGCGAGCGACCCATCGAGGCGGCCCAGGAACATGACGACGTTCAGCCGCGCGGTCACGAGGTTCTCAGCCTGACCGCTCGAGTCCACGAATTCGCGGAAGAGGCTGTGCTCCATTGAATCGGAGCGGCCCGCCTGGGCATTCGCGCGCCAGCGTTCGTACTCCAGCAGCGTCGACTCCATGTGTGAGATCGCCGAGGACGCGTTCGTCCAGAGCTGACGCGAGGCTTTGAGTCGGTCGGCTCCTCCGGTGCCCGGCATGAGGATCTTCGAGAGACGGTCGAGCGGCGGCTTGGAGCGGCGCATGCGCCCGTCCCGGTCGACGTCCGGATTGTGGAGGCGCCGCAGCACGCGCCGCATCTCGGTGAACGTGATTCGGTGGCTCCAGGCGCTCATCGCCTGGTCGTGCAAGTGCTCACACTCGTCGAAGACTACGCGGCGGAAGAACTCCGGGCGGGCGAGCGCGAACGACTGGTTCGTCAGAACCACGTGACTGCGCTCGGCGCGGCGGCGCGCGATTTCGGCGCAGCAGACCGCGCGGTCACCCTGGGTGCTGCAGCAGCCGCTGCGGCCCCGGACCTGGGCTACGAGGGAGCCAAGGGATCGGCGGTAGTCCGTGCTCGACGTGAGGCGCACCGGCGGCCGACGCGGGAACCGATCGAGATCTCCATCGCGATCGCGGAGCCCGAAGAGCGCCAGTGCGACCCAGCCGAGCCACGTCTCGGGGTCGTCGCCCTCGGCGGGCGCCTGGATCCTGAGTGCGCGCCAGCACAGCGAGTGCTCGCGGCCCTTCAGAATCGAAACGCGATAGCCGGGCGAAAGGCCGGCGCGGTTAAGGGCTTCCAGCGCGCGTGGAACCTCGCGCTCCATCGCCTGGCTCTGGAGTGCTCGGGTGTAGGTCGCGATACCGACGCGCACGCCGTAGCGCCGCGACCACATCAGCGCCGGCAGAAGATACGCCAGCGTCTTTCCCGTACCGGTCGGCGCGTGAACGAGCAGGAGTTCGTCGGAACCGAGGCAGCGCGCGATCTCCTCGGCGACGCGATGCTGGCTCTTGCGGTAGAGCGACTTCTGCGTGGCCTCGGACGTGCCAGGGCCGAAGAGCGCAGGCAGGTGCACCTTGAAGATGTCGTCGAGGAGCGCCATGTCCTCGTCAAGGAATGGCGCAGGCTCGTCCACGTCGGGCTTGAGCGGGGTCTCGTCCGAGAACTCGATCATGCTGTCCGCGGCGGCGGGGTCGACGAGTCCCAGGGGATCATCTTCTTCGACGAGTTCTGACTCGGACAGCGACACGAGCCCGTCCTTGAGCCGCCCAGCGGCGAACAGGTCGACGTCGCCGCCCCAGCTTTCAGGCTGATCGACGATCGACAGGGACAGCGCGAGTCGTCGCGCGGCCCCGGGGTCCGTGCCCCTGAAGAGCTCGAGGGCGTGTAGCCAACCAAAGGCGCAAAGCGCGTGCGCGGCGGGGCCGAGGTCGCCGAAGCGTGCGACCAGCTCGGCGAGGGCCGCGAGGATGTGAGGCGGCTGGAGCGCGCCAGGCGGACTCGGGGCGATCACCGGATCCACGAGCGCCGTGACGAGCTGGGCAGGCCCCATGGAGGCCAGTGCGCCTGGCTCGAGAAGCATGGCGATCTCGTCGAGGCCGATCGGGTCGAGGGGGGCTTCGCTCAGTCCTGCCTCTGCATCCAGCGCCCTGGACCAGGTGTCGACCAGCGCGCCATCATGGGCGACCACCGGGCGCTCGCCGATGAAGTCCCTGATTCGGGGCCAGACCTCGGCCGCGGAAGGCTGACCGTCCAGGTCGGTCGACGTGACGCCGAACGTCTGCCGGAGGCGCTGGGTCGCGCCCGCCCTGTCGCTAGAAAACGGTGAGCACGTTTCCTCGAGGCTTTCCCAGGTGCCGTCCAATCCGCGCCGGACCGCCGCTATCCGGACCACGCCGTCCAAGCGCGTGTCCGTGCCGCTGGCCCAGATCACGATGCACGCCAACCCGCCGCGGAGTGGACTCGGGGCCCATGGACCTCCATGCCTGCCCTCTGGAATGGGCTCATCCGTGCGTCTGTGCATGCTACGTCGCTATCGCTTTGGTTCTTTAGGGGTCACTTGTGGGTCGTTTGCGCTCCTATTGTCGGGAGCCTGACGCCATGTCCTGGGTATCGCCTGAATCGCGGATCGGTTAGGATCTTGGCCCGCCGAACGAAATTAGGAAGCGCTCTCTCCAGTGAGGGCACCCGCTTCCTTCCCGCCTAATTCGCGCGCACCCATCTTTCCCGCCAGCATGAACATCACAGACATCCCCGTCGAGGGCTACGAGCGCGTTGCGCGCTGCATAGACGAGGCGTCAGGCCTCCACGCTCTCATCGCGGTCCACGATACGACCCTCGGACCTGCGCTGGGTGGAATGCGTCTCTGGAACTACGCCAGTGAAGAGGAAGCTCTCACGGACGTGACGCGGCTGGCAAGGGGCATGACCTACAAGTCTGCGGTGGCGGACACCGGCCTTGGCGGCGGCAAGTGCGTCATCATCGGCGATCCAGACAAGGTGAAGTCGCCTGAGCTCTTCAGGGCCATGGGTCGTTTCATCGACAATTTCGGCGGGACCTACATCACCGCCGAGGACATGAACATCGGGATTGCGGATCTCCTTCACGTCAAGGAGACGACCGAGCACGTCGCGGGTCTCGACCGCGAGCACGGTGGATCCGGCAACCCTAGCCCCTACACGGCCTACGGCTGCGTGGTCGGCATCGAGACCGCGGCCGCGTACCGCTACGGGTCCAAGGACCTCAGCCAGAAGCACATTCTCCTCCAAGGAGTCGGCGCGGTAGGCGGCGAAATGGCTCGCCTGCTGAAGGAGCGCGGCGCTCGGATCACGATCTGCGACATCAAGGACGATCGCGTCGCTCAGCTCTGCGCTGAGCACGGCTACGAGTCCGTGGGTGAGGCGAGCCACCTCAGCCTTGACTGCGACATCTACGCTCCCTGTGCGCGCGGCGCCGGTGTGAACGACGAGACGATCCCGCAGCTGAAGTGCGATATCATCGCTGGCTGCGCCAACAACATTCTGCTGGAGCCGCGCCACGGCGATGTCCTCCGCGAGAAGGGCATCCTGTACGCGCCCGACTACGTCGTCAACGCGGCCGGCATTATCAACGTGAGCGTGGAGCGCCACCCGGGCGGCTACAACGAGGAAGTCGCGATGGAGAAGATCAACCGCATCGACGACAACCTCACCGAGGTCTTCAAGCTCGCCGACGACGAGGGCATCGCGACGAACCGCGCGGCCAACCGCCTGGCTGAGATTCGCATCGAAGCGGCCAAGCAGCTGCAGTAGCGGTCGCGGGGCGGCAGCCACAGGCCGCCTTGGACGTGCCCCCAATGGCAGGGACCAAGGGGGACATAGGTCAGGTGGGGCCCCATGGTCCCAATCCAAGCCGGTTACGGCCCCAAAGGGGGCCGTAACCGGCTTTGCCATATTGTCAGCCCGCAGATCACATGGCTGTAACGCCAGTTCTGCGGCAGTTCGTTCAGGATAAAGGGCGAGTCTACCCATGAGCTGGATCACTCCCCTCTTATTGATGAGCGTGATGCTGCTCGCCCTCGCCGCGGGCTGGGCGAGGCGGTTGGAGCGATCCCGCATGGCGAGGACGGTGGACCAGCGGCGGGACGCGCGCGAGCGCGGCAGCCATGAGGCCCGCCTTCAGCACCCGCACATCGATCTCACGCGCTGTATGGGGTGCGGCATCTGCGTTACGGCCTGCCCAGAGGAAGGCGTCCTGGACGTCCTGCATGGCCAGGCCAGGGTCGTCCACGGATCGCGGTGCGTTGGCCATTCGCGCTGCGCGGACGACTGTCCGGTCGATGCGATCGCCGTGACGCTGAGCGGCGTGGAGGACCGCACGGATCTCCCGGCGATCGAGGCGGACTTTGAGGCGATCGGTACCCCTGGGCTGTTCCTTGCCGGCGAGGTCACCGGGTTTGCGCTGGTTCGCACTGCGATCGCCCAGGGGGCGGCGGTGGCCCGGGAAGTGGCCAGGCGCCTTGCAGGCGCTGGGCAAGGGGATGAGGAGGTGCTCGACCTTCTAGTTGTGGGGGCCGGACCCGCAGGGATTGCCTGCTCGCTAGCGGCCGTTGAAAGCGGCCTCCGTCACGTCGTGATCGACCAGGACCGGCTGGGCGGAACCGTCGCGCACTATCCGCGACAGAAGCTCGTCATGACGCAGCCCGTGGAGCTGCCTCTCCACGGGAGGCTAGACCGCACAACGTACACCAAGGAAGAGCTCATCGAAATTTGGGCGGCGGTCTCGAAGAAGCACGCGCTTCCGATCGTGACGGGCGAGAGGCTGGAGGGGATCGAGCGTCGGGAGGATGGTGCACTCCTGGTGCGAACGAGTCACGGGGAGCGGGTGGCTCGCAACGTCTGCCTCGCGCTCGGTCGACGCGGAACGCCGCGCAGGCTCGACGTCCAGGGCGAGGACTCCACGAAGGTGGCCTATGGGCTGATGGACGCCCGCGCCTTCGAGGGCAAGCACGTGCTCGTGGTCGGCGGCGGAGACAGCGCGATCGAGGCGGCGCTCGGACTCGGCGCACAGCGCGGCACCACGGTGACGCTCTCCTATCGGCGCCCGAGCTTCTTCCGGATCAAAGCCCGCAACGAGGCGCGGATCCTGGAGGCGTTCCGCGATGGCAGCGTCCAGGCTCGACTCGGATCGACCGTCTCTTCAATCGGCGACGGGCACGTGGTGCTGAACACTGAAGATGGCCCCGTTGAGCTCCCGAACGATCAGGTCTTCGTGCTAGCGGGCGGCATTCCGCCGTTCAAGCTGCTGGAGGGATGCGGCGTCTCCTTCGACCCCTCCATGCGGCGGCCCATCGAGGAACCGACCGAGCGTGGAACCGGACTGATGAAGGCGCTCGCCGTCGCGTTCCTTCTGGCGCTCGCGACCCTTCTTTGGTCCATCGCGTACGGAGAATATTACGACGCCCCGGCCCACCTTAGGTCCGAGCTGGCCGTCCACGACCTCCTGAGGCCTGCGCGCAACCTGGGGCTCGCGTGCGGTATCGCCGCCGTCCTCGCGGTGCTCTTGAACCTCGCGTACCTCGCACGTCGCGGCCGGCGCAGGTGGATACGCTTCGGTTCGCTACGCGGGTGGATGTCGCTCCACGTCGCTACGGGAGTGAGCGGCTTTCTCTTTGCTGCGATCCATGGCGGCTTCCTCGTGCGGGATACCGCGGGTGGTCACGCGATGGTCGCCATGGGCATCCTCGTCGCTACGGGGGCCGTTGGACGCTATCTGTACTCGTTCGTTCCGCGTGCCGCCAACGGGCGTGAGCTGGCGCTGGAGGAGATCCAGTCGCGGCTCGCAGGGCTCGAGGGCGAATGGGATGCGGACCATCCAGACTACCGGCATAGAGTGCGCGGTGAGGTCGCGCGTCTCGTCGCGGAGGGGCACTGGTCGCGCTCGCTCTGGCGCCGCGTGCTGGCCACGGTCACCGCCCAGCGGCGACTCCAGTCGACCCTCCGCGGCCTGCGGGCTGAGGGCGAATGCATGGGCGTGCCGCTTGAGCGGATCAACGACGTTCTTGGCCTCGCCCAGCGGGCCCACCGCACAGCCCTCGGGGCAGCTCGCTATGAAGAACTGCGCGGCATGCTCGCGAGCTGGCGCTATCTGCATCGTTGGGGCGCTCTGCTGTTCGTGCTCGTGCTCGGCATTCACATCGTCATGGCCGTGCGCTACGCACATTTTGGAGCCGCTTCTTGATGAAGATCCTCGATCCAAAAGTTCTCCTCGGGGGCGCAAGTCTCGTGCTGGTGGGCATGCTCGCGTTCCGAGACGTGAGGGAACCAGGGCCCGGCCCGTTGCACCCGGCCCATGCGGCGATGCCTGAACTCGTAGGGCGCGGCGGCTGCGTGCTCTGCCACGGCGATCCGGGGACTCCCGCGGCCATGATCCAGGGGTGCCTGGCGTGTCATGAGGAGATCGACCAACAGCTCGAGGCTGGCACAGGCCTTCACGGTCAGCTGCGAAATAAAGCGCAGGCGGGTGCACGGTCGGACGATACAGCGGATGGCGCAGCAGTTGATTCAGCGGTTGACCCAGCAGGCGTGGCTCGCTGCGATGTCTGCCACGGCGAGCACCACGGTGACTCGACCGCGCTCGCCGGGGACTTCGCGTTTGTGCGCGCTGGGTTTGCGAGCCTCGGGGGCTTCGATCACGGCGGCCTCGACTTCCGGCTTGGAGGAGTTCACGCCGAAGTCGGCTGCGTGGCTTGTCATGCGAACGCCGACGTGGACGTGCTTCCGAAGGGCGCCACGCGTTTCCTCGGGCTGGAGTCCACGTGCACGCATTGCCACGAAGACCCGCACGAGGGGGCCATGCCGGCGACCTGTGCGGACTGCCATGGCGAAAGCGAACCCTTCGCCAGCGTGGCGCTGTTCGAGCATCCCGGGTCGTTTCCTCTGGCGCCACCGCACGCAGATTTGGCGTGTGATCAATGCCATGAACGTGGCGCGCTTTCGGCGAGCACGCCTGGTGTGCTCGGGCACCTCGATGGCAAGGTCGTTGAGACTCGGACGTGCGCGGAGTGCCACGATTCCTCTCATTCGCCTGCGTTCCTGGCGGAGGTGGCAACCGGCTGCGCCGGTTGCCACGGCGATGGTGCCCCGTCGTTCCGTGAAGCGAACCTTGAGCTGACGGCAAGCCTGCATCACGCGACAGGCTTCCCCCTCGACGGCGCTCACGCGAGCATCGACTGCGCCAGCTGCCACCAGGTGGACGGAGAGTTCAGCGAGCGCTTCCCGCATCGCAGTGCAAACGACTGCGCGGCCTGCCACGGTGACGTGCACCGCGGCGCGTTCGATCGCGGACCTGTCGCAGGCAGCTTGACGGCGACGGAGGAAGCACTTGGACCCGTTGGCTGCGCGACCTGCCACAGCACCGAGAGCTTCGCCTCGACGGGCGGCGCGTCCTTTGACCATGCACGATGGACGGGATTCGCGCTGACGGGGAGTCATGCTTCGGGATCCTGTACGTCGTGCCATGGCGAGGCCGCGGATGGGACCCGGAGCTTTGGCTTCGTCGCGGATGTCTACCCGGGCGATCCCGGAAAGTGCAGCACCTGTCACGGCGACGTCCACGCGGGCGCGTTCTTCGGCGAGACGCTGGCTCAGACGGCCCTGGACGGCCTCGCGGATCTCGCTCCGGACGAGGGGGGACCAGGTCAGGTCGCTGAGGACTGTGCCGATTGCCACACAACGGCGAGCTTCCTTCTTTCGGGCTCAGCGCCATTCGACCACGCTCGCTGGACGGGCTTTCCGCTGGCCGGCGCCCACGTCGAAGCGGACTGCGCCGGCTGCCATGGTCCGTCGTCTGCGGAGCCCCGGAATTTCGGGTTCGTGGCGGACTTCGTGACGGGTGATTCCCGCCAGTGCAGTACCTGCCACGAGAGTCCCCACCGGACTCGATTCGATGAACAGCGGCATCCCGAGACCGGGCAGCTCGACTGCCGGGCATGCCATACGGAGCGGGACTTCCTGGAGATCAAGCCTGGGTCCTTCGACCATGGAGAGGCGACGGGGTTCGCTCTGGTTGGAGCCCACGCCCAAGCCAAGTGCACGGTCTGCCACGTGCCGGCGGAAGAGGCGCTCACCCGCCTGGGGCAGGTGGCGGCTCAGTTTTCAGGGAACACGGGTCGCTGCGATACGTGCCATAACGACCCGCACCGAGGCGCGTTCCGTGGCCGTACGGGACAGCTGGCGGCTGCGGCCGGTGGGGACCGTGGGGCCAATCCCGACTGCGCCACCTGCCACCAGCCGACGTCGTTCCACGTGAACGAGCCGTTCGCTCACGGGCAGTGGACCGGCTGGGCGCTTGAGAACTCCCACGCGGACCTGAAGTGCTCTGCGTGCCACGCCGCGCAGGCGCCTGACAGCCAGGGGCGGACCCATGGTTTCGCGGCCGGCGCAAAATGCGCGGACTGTCACGAGGACCCGCACCTGGGTCAGTTCCGTTCGAGGCTGAAGGGAGCCTCCACCGATGGGAGCTGCGCCCGTTGTCACACGACCTCGGGCGCGTTCAGCGTACCCAGCTTCGACCACAGCACCGCGCGCTTCGCGCTCGACGAAACGCACGCGGAGCTCGACTGCAGCGCGTGCCACAAGGCGGCGACAACCCGCCAGGGCGGCCAAGCGGTTCGCTACCGGCCCCTGGGGCGAGAATGCGTCGACTGCCACGGCACCGGCGCAGGGCGAAGTGGCACCTCCGGTCACGGGAAGAAGGAGACACGATGAGAGCTGTACTCCACGGAGCAGCCTGGGCTGCACTGGCAATGCTGGTGACGGGTGGGTACGCGAAGGCTGCGGCCAGTGCGCTTCAGGCTCCCTCTGACGTCCTCGTCGATTTTCGCGTGATCTCGGAGCCCATCGGCAGTGGGAGCCTGACGCTCGTACGGATTGATCGCGGCGCATCGGCCGGGCTGGAACCCGGGGATCGCGTGACGCTTCGCCCACTGGGGCAGAGTCCCGTGCAGGGCGTGGTTCAGTCAGTGGAGGAGCGGGAGTCCGTCGTGGATATCACCCAGTCCATTGCCGGCCTGGCGCCCGGTGTGCCCGGCGAGGTCCGGATCCCGCTCTCGCGCATCGATGGCGCCAAGAGCAGGAAGACGACCGACGAGGCGGGCTATCCGCCGATCGAATGGTCGTCCGACGAGGTGGAGTGGGACGAGGAAACACCCCTGCTGGCGGAGGCGACGATCCTCGAGCGTGAGGAGCGAGATCCTGTCTGGCGCGGTCGCGTCTATATGACATCGGACCTCATTCATGACGCCATCGGTGAGGGCCGCGATGACCTCTTCTCCCGCATCGGCCTGGACGCACGCGGAACGAACGTCTTCGGGTTCGGCGGAGAGATGCGACTGGACGGTGAATTCAACGTCCGCGAGACGGACCTCTCCGATGGCCAGGGCGAGCAGGACACTCTCGCGCGCCTCGATCGGTTCTCCTATGCGCTGGGCGGAGTCCGCGGCGCGCCGCGCAGGATCGAAGTCGGGCGCTTTCTTCCGCGCGAGTTCCCAGAGCTTGGCCTCCTCGATGGCGTGGAGGCGTCCTGGCGCGCGGCGGCTGGCCATCGATTGGGCGCGAGCATTGGATACCTGCCTTCCAACGATCGAGAGAGGTCCACCGGCGACACGCTGCAGGTTTCCTCGTGGGCGGCGCTCGCGCTGGACCGCGAGGAACGATTCCAGCTGGGTGCGGCGCTCCAGAAGACGTGGCACAAGGGAGAGGAGGACCGCGAGCTGTTCCTGTCGAGGCTGCGGTGGACTCCCGACGGCCCTTGGAGCGCGTTCGCGACCACCTGGGTCGACTTCTATGGAGCTGAGGATCCGCTCAAGGAGGACTCGGTCGAGCTAACCCAGGCGCTGGTCAGCGTGTCTCGGTCGCTGGGACGGAACGCGGGCGCCTCGGTCTCTTCCAGCCTGGTTCGCTACCCGTCGCTGCTTCGCGACGGCCTTCAGGACCTGCCCTCATCGATCCTCACGGACGGACGCAGTCGGCGTACGAGCCTCTCCGCTTGGACTCGGCTGACGAAGACCCATCGGGTCCGCGTTCGGCTGGACCAGTGGTCGGACCAGAGCTCCAGCGGCAACGGCGCGGAGCTCGGGTGGGATCACCAGCTCCAAGGGCCTCGCGTCCAGCGCGTGTACGCGTCGACCTTCTACCGTGAGGGGCGCTTCGGCGACGTCTCGGGCTTCAGGACGGGCGTGGGCGGTCCGCTCCGCGGCGGCCAGTGGCGCGCCGACCTCGACGCGGGCCTCTTCGGTCAGGCGCGCTTCAGCGGCGAGCAGAAGAACCTCCTGCAAGGCGCGCTGCGGCTGGGCTGGGACGGCCTCATCGGCCAGGACTGGCTCCTCTCATTGACCACTTCCTACCGCTTTGGCGACGAGCAAGACGCCGTCTCTCTAGGCTTCCTTCTCCAGCGGAGTTTCTGATGGCGACGACACCAAGGCTCCCACGCAACCCACTCTTCCTGGCGCTTGCATCGCTGTTTCTGTTCGCCTGCGTGGGAGGGCAAATCTTCCAGGGCGAGCCCCACGGCTGGTGGAAAGAGCAGGGGCCGGTCGTGCCCCATGAGACCTTCCCCGCGAGCTGCGACCTGTGCCACGAGCCGGGCAGCTGGGTGAAGCTGCGCGCCGACTTTACCTTTGACCACGAGAAGGAAACCGGTGTCGCGCTCGAAGGGGCGCACGCGGCAGCCCGCTGCCTGCGTTGTCATAACGATCGTGGGCCCGTGGCTTCATTCGCCGCGCGCGGCTGCGCTGGATGCCATGAGGACGTTCACGAAGGCATGCAGGGGCAGAGCTGCGATACGTGCCACGAGCAGCAGTCATGGCGCGTCGTGGGAGCCATCACCGATCATGCGCGGACTCGCTTCCCGTTGGTCGGAGCCCATGCGGCGACGGCGTGTCGCCGATGCCACGAGGGTATCGAAGCCGGTGTGCTGGCTCCGCTCGACGTGGAGTGCATCAGCTGTCACCAGGCCGATCTCGCACGCACCGCGGATCCAAACCACGTGACCAACGGCTGGACGGATACCTGCGACCGCTGTCACATCCCGACGGGTTGGCGCGGCGCCGCGTTCAATCACAGCACATTCCCCTTAACGGGTCAGCATCGCAACGCGGATTGCTCCGAGTGTCACACCAATGGCATCTATGCAGGTACACCGCGGAACTGCGTGGACTGCCATCGCCAGGAGTACCTCAACGCGAACGATCCGAACCACGTCGCGGCTGGCTTCCCCGAGTCCTGTGAAAATTGTCACAACACTCAACGTTGGGACGATGCGAACTTCAACCACTTCTTCCGGATCAACGGCGGCAGCCACGGAGGATTCGACTGCATCGATTGCCACACGATGCCCAACAACTTCACCGAGGCGAGCTGTACCCACTGTCACGAGCACCGGCAGTCGGAGGCGGATGACGAGCATTCTGACGTGAACGGCTACGTCTGGAGCAGCCCCCAATGCATCGCTTGCCACCCGGACGGTCGTAATTGACGCCGATCGGGCGCGTCCCGTGCGATCAAGAGGTCACGATCAAGGCTCCTATATGATCGAGATCGCGTTCGTGAGGGTCGCGTTCGAAGCGCGGACCTTCGGTGAGTATGACGCCTGGATGCTCTGCCTGGGTGCCCGGGAATAACAGCACGAACGTGTTGGGCAAGCTGTTCCGGCGAGTATCGAAACGAGAGCGATTCGCCTTGCCGGGCTAATGGCGATGTGGAGCTGAGCCAAGCCAAGCCGGTCTGTTACCAGAAGGAGCGTCAGCTTGTCGCAAGTAGGGTCTTCTCTACGCACCTGTTTCAACCAGCGATCGAGCGCCCGAGTTGGGCCGTGATAGAGTCCTCTCATGGCCCTTCAGCTCATCAGTCGCCTTCGCGGTGGAGGACTGGCCCGTGCAGGGGTACTCATGCTTGCAGGACTGCTCGTGGGCGAGGGCGCCGCCGCATGCTCTGGCGAAGTTGTGATCGAGACCAAGCGCGGACGCGCGCAGTTACAGCGCAACGGGAAGGACTACTTCGTGCTCGGCGCGGGCGGTGAATCGCACCTGGAACTTCTTGGGAAGTGCGGTGGAAACTCTATCCGCACGTGGGGAGTGGGGGACGGCACCTCTGCGCTTCTCGACGAGGCGCACAAGCATGGTCTCTCGGTCACGCTGGGCATCTGGCTCAACCGTACAGGCGATGGGATGGACTACTCCGACGAGGCAGCGCTCGCGCGTCAGCAGCGCCAGCTAGAGCGTGCCATCAAGCGTCATAAGAAGCATCCTGCCCTCCTCATGTGGGCCATCGGGAATGAGATGGAAGGCGACGGCGATGACCCGCTCGTCTATGAACAGCTCGAGCGTCTCGCGCAGCTGGCTCACTCCCTTGATCCGGACCATCCAACGATGACGGTTATTGCGGAGATGGGCGGCGGCAAGAAGATCCGCGACCTCAATCGGCTGGCGCCCTCGATCGATGTGATCGGGATCAACAGCTACGGTTCCGCTCCGTCGGTGGGCAAGCGCTACGTCGAGGCGGGTGGCACCCGCCCGTACATGCTGACGGAGTTCGGGGCGCGCGGTCACTGGGAGGCGGGCAAGTCGTCTTTTGGGGTGCCGATAGAGCAGACGAGCACCGAGAAGGGCGAGGGCTACCGCCAAGCCTATGAGGGAGCGGTCGAGGGGCAGAAGCTCTGCATCGGTTCCTACGCGTTCCTTTGGGGCGACAAGCAGGAGACGACCACTACCTGGTACGGGATGCTGCTGCCGGACGGCACGCGCCTTGGATGCGTCGACGTCATGACGGAGCTCTGGACTGGCAAGGCGCCGAAGAACCTCTGCCCGAAGATCAATGGCCGTGAGGGAATTAGCGGGATCAAGAACGCCGATGAACTCGCGCCTGGTGCTGTCCTGAAGGTGACCGTTGAGGCCACCGATCCGGGGCGCGACCGACTCAAGGTCGAATGGGTGCTACGCAGGGCGTCCGCGGGCAACGGAACTTTCGGGCAGTATGAGGACCGGACGCAGGAATTTCCCAAGGCCATCACGAAGCAGAAGCGCCTCTCGGCTCAGGTGCGGATGCCTGAGGAACCGGGCAGCTACAGGCTCTTTGCTTACGTCCGTGACGGTAAGGGTGGTGGGGCCGTCTGTAACGTGCCCCTCCTGGTTGTCGGGTCCTGAGGGTCGGCCTGAGACGCGGTTAGGGCTGTGACCGCGATGGGTAGTTGGAGCTATCTGTCCACCCCGGCACAAATAAAGACGATATCGGCCAATCCCGGCCGTGCCCGCGCCGTTGGGACATCTGTATGCCCGCACGTCGCCTTCTGTCCGCCGGTCGCCCCGCGTTGAGCCCCATGAACCGCTTTCCATCCGTCTGCCTTCTTCTCGCTGCCGTCACCTCGGCGCCTGTTTTGGCCCAGGTGAGCCTGCCTGGTACCTTCAGGGGCCTTCCCGAGGGCTTCTACGAGGAATTTGCGCTGGCTGAGGATCGAGGGGAGACCCTGGAGGCACTTCTGCCGGGAACGGTGGAGCACTACTACTTTTCGTGCCTTCATCTCCAGCAGCAGGGCCAGCTAGCGGCCGTAGACGGGCTCCTGCGGGCCTGGGACGGTGCTTACAGCAAGGGGAGCGACTACCGGCAGATCGAGGCCAGGCAGGCGCTCCTACACGCCTCCGACGATCCAGCGCGGACCTACGCCTACCTGGAGAAAGAGCTTGGGCTGCGTTATCGCGAGCGCCGGCTTGTGCCGGGTGAGTCGCCCGACGCGCCCACAAGCCTCGACAACGAGAAAATCTCGACGGAGGTGCTCCTGGCGAAGGTCCTGCGCCGAAACTCCGAGCGGGCGCTCCGGGATCTGGACCAGGTTTTGCTGGAGACGCTGGTGCGACGCAGCCTGACGGACAAGCAGCGAGGCGGGGTCCTTTCTCTGCTCCAGCGGCCTGACGTTCCCGGTTTGGTGGAGCTGATCGTCCAGGACATGTCGACGAAGGA
>JBLIHL010000026.1:0-20984 GCA_047635895.1 Paracoccaceae bacterium
CGCAGCGCCTGGTTGCCGTGGTGCTCGAGGCAGAAGGTGCGATCATCTTCCAGCGGCGTGCCTCGTATGGCGGTTAGCAGGTCGACGCCCTCGGCCGGCTGGATAGCGATGCCCGCGCGCGACTCGGGATAGTCCGCTTTCGCGGCTGCCAGGAACGTCGGCATGACGTCGATCAGGTGGGCTGGTTCGTCGACCACCGACCCGCGCGCGGCGGCACTCAGGCCTGCGGGCCAATGGACAACGAACGGGGTAGCGGTCCCACCCTCGTAGCCATCATGCTTGTACCCGCGAAAGGGCGTGTTCGAGGCATTGGCCCAGCCGGCGCCGTAGGCCACAAACGTGTCTTCGGCGCCAGCCATGACTTCCGGACCCGTGCGTACCCAGTGGCCGTCTCGCGTCTGCATGGGGGGCCATATCTGAGTCTGCAGACCGTCCACCCCAAGCGGCTCCAAGGGCTCCACCGGGCGCTTGCTCTCGTTCGACTGGCGGCCATAGCCTTCCGCGCAGCCTCCGTTGTCCTGCAGGTAGACGAAGAGGGTGTTGTCGAGTTCGCCGGCGCGCTCTAGCTCTGCGATGACTCGACCGATGCCGGCGTCCATCCGCTCGACCATGGCAGCGTAGACCTGCATGTTGCGCTCGTCCCAGGCCTGGTGCTCGTTCTTTGACCACGGCTCCCGCTGTGGCGAGAGCTCCCAGGCCGGATCGAGAACGCCCAGCTCACGCCCCCGCTCGAGCCTTGCCGAACGAATGGGGGCGTAGCCCTGCTCGTACACTCCGTCGTAGCGCGCAATGTCCTCCTCAGGGGCGTGCATCGGCCAGTGCGCGCTCGTGTACGCGACATACAGGAAAAGGGGGTTCTCGCTACCCTCGAGGTGCTCACGCACGAAGCGCGCCCCTTCGTCGGAGATCGCGTCGGTGTAGTAGAAGCCCTCGGACGAGTACTCGGGGTCGTTCTCGGGAGTGATGAAGGAGTCACCACGGCAGAGGGTCGCCGGGTCCCAGAAGCTGCCGGCTCCGGTGATGGTCCCGTAGAAGCGGTCGAAGCCGCGCCCCGTCGGCCAGCTATCCGTAGGCCCGCCAGGCCGCGTCTGGGGCGTGACGTGCCACTTGCCCGCCATGTAGGTCGAGTACCCCGAGTCGCCGAGAGCCTCCGCGAGCGTGATGCAGTCCTTCGAGAGCACGCCGCGGTAGGCGTCGTGCCCGCGATCCCCGGTCATCAGGCCGATACCAGCCTGGTGTGGGTACAGGCCCGTGAGCAGCGAGGCTCGCGTCGGACAGCACCGCGCCGCGTTATGGAACTGGGTCATGCGGACGCCGTCCGCGGCAAGGCGGTCGAGCGTAGGCGTGCGGATCTCAGAGCCGTAGCACCCGATGTCCGTGTAGCCCATGTCGTCGGCCATGACGAGGACAATGTGGGGCCGCTTGGAGGCGGTCACGGTGGGTGCGTCTTCCTGGGTTTGAGGCGCATCAGTGGCCGCGCAGGCGGTGAGCGTCAGGGCGAAGGTCAGGTGAAACAACGGCCTGGCGCGATGCCCGGCGTGCTCCTCGGCGTGGGAGGCGGGAAATGTGTTCATGGTCAGGGTACGATTCGTTCCGTGTCTCCGGCAGGCGTCGCAAGGCCGTGCGCCTGCACGCTCCCCCAAGTGTAGGAAGCTGGGCTGCGAACGGCACCTTGGTTGACTCGAGTGAGAGCTCCTGGGTGGCCACCGGCTGCCCCAAACGCCGGGGTTTTGGATCCGGAATGACTCCGAAGTGAAGGCGCCCGCCCCCCATCCTCGTTCGGCGGAGTCCGCTCGTGCCTCTGGCACTGGCAGTTCACCCTTCATCAGTCGTCACGGCCTGGGTCGCCAGGAAAGGGCATGTCGGAGTCCGGTTCCTGACGGATGACTACGATGTTGAGTCCAGCAACGACGAGTTGGCGGTTCAGGTCTTCTAGCTTGCCGTCGTACCTGCACGTGCTTTAGGTGAAACGGAGTTTGGACGACCGCGGTGAAAGAATGAGCCGGGCGACGATCGTCGGGTGTGCGTCCATAAGCACCTTCTCTCACCACAAGTCCGAGCTGGACGGCCACCATTCGACGCCAACGCCTCGCTACGGGCTGTATGGCGCCCTCAGCAGCGACAACGGCAGCGAATTTGGGAGGTCCGACGTACGATCCAGTCGTAGTCGTGCGCTGTGTGCGGGCGAGATTTCGGAGGCCCCTAGTTCTCTTTTCTGATGCTTCAACTCGATCATTTCGCGCCCGCGATCGTAGGTGCGATGGCGCTCGCCCTTCCTGCCTCCGCGCAGTTCACACTCGTCGCTCACTACGAGCTGAACGAGACATCGGGCACTGTATGCTCGGATTCGTCGGGAAATGGGAACCACGGAACCTATACGGGAGGAGTCACGCTGGGGCAGACGGCGACTTCGCCTTCCTCGGGGACGGCCGTCGACTTTGACGGCTTGAGCGGCTACGTCGACATCCCGGGAAGTCCGTCGCTCGATGCGCTGGACTCTGATCTTTCCATCACCGCTTGGATCGAGGCTGACACGATGCAGCTTCAGCGAGTCTTCTCGAATCGGCGACCCGCCGGCGGCGGTTCGGGTGGCTCATTCGCCTTCGGGACGCTGCCGAATGGACTACGGTTCACGACGCTCGACGTCCAGGACTACGACCAACCGGCGGCGGTCCAGTGCTGCCAACCTCACCACATCGCCGTGGTCTTCGATGCCGCTTTCACGGCCACGTTCTACCTGGACGGACTCAGCGTCGGCTCGGTCGCCGGTGGGGCACCCGCGAATGCACCCGGGAGCTTGAATCAGTACCTGATTGGCGTGCTCGATCTGGGCGGCGGAACGCCCGAGTGGTTCGACGGGCGGATCGATGATGTTCAGGTGTACGCGGGTTCGCTCACGCAAAACGATATCTCGTTCCTCTTCGGGAACCCGGGCTCGTCCTTGACGGGCGGCCTTGGAATGAACTACTGCGGTCCGGCCATACTCAACTCGTCCGGGGTTGGCGGGACGATGTCGGCGTCGGGAAGCGCGGTCGCGGTCAGCAACGACGTGACGCTCACCGCATCTGATCTACCGCAGTTCTCGTTTGGGTTCGTCATCACCAGCCGGACCCAGGCCTTCGTGATGTTCCCGGGGGGAAGCCAGGGACACCTGTGCTTGGGCGGCGCAGTGGGGCGCTACGTCGGCCCCGGACAGATCCAGAACTCGGGGGGGAGCGGCTCTTTCGATCTAGCTCTCGACCTGGGGGCGACGCCGCAGCCGAACGGCTTCGTCCAGGTCTTTGCGGGGGACACCTGGAACTTCCAATGCTGGTTCCGCGACTCCGTCGGGGGAATGCCGAGCTCGAACTTTACGGACGGGCTGTCGATCGTTTTTCTTTGAGCGACGCGAACCGCGCGCTCCAGTCCGATCCAGTGCGCTGAGCGCTGCGCTCGCTCGACGCCCTCCGTCAATGCAGGCCGTTCAGAACCCGACCCAGCCGTCACGCCCGCCGCAGAGGCCTCCGATGAATCGACTCCACCTCATTGCCTTCCTGATTGTCGCCTCGCCTGCCATGGCGCAGGTCTTCGACGAGAGGTTCGAGGATTGGCCGGTCGACCTGCGGATCCGTGGCACGGCCGTCGTTGCGAGCTCGCTGCCCGATGTCGCGGTGCTCGGCCGTGCCCGAATCAACCTGCCGGACGGGGCGCGCGTCGTGGCGCTCGTCGACGACGGAGTGACTGACGCACGTGCGGCCAGCTATCGATCGGCATTCTCGGTCGAAGAGGAGCAGTTCGAGAGTCTCCGATATGCAGGTGACGCGGTTGAGCTTGGGCGACTCCTCGAAGCGTGCGAAGTTCTGTGCTGGGAGACCTCGCGAGAGCCGACGAGTGAGGAGCGAGATCACTGGCTGGCCGCGCGCGGTGCGTTCTCTGCACACGTGGCGGCAGGGGGTGTCGTCGTCGCCGTAGGGCCCGGTGCAAGACTGCTAGGCGCGCACCTTCCGGGTGATGCCTTCGGCGTGACGCGATCCGGTATTGGGCTGCTTCCCGACACGTCGATCGATGTGACGTTTGGCGGGACGCGCGCAGCATGGAGTGAACTCATGGGCGTTCAGGCGAGCAGCGCGCGCTGCGTCGCGATCGGCCTCCACCCCGACACGGCGCTCGTCCTACGGGGAAGGCGGTGCTCGGTGGTTGGCGCTGGGCGGGCGTCATTCATGCTCTCGGCGAACGATAGGCAGCCGCATCGGCTCCAAGACATCACTCAGCGGACCGTTCGATCGCAGGGCCCGACGGAGACCCTCCTGGACCTCACGGAGTGGCGTCGCGACGCGATTGATCGAACTTTAGAGCCGTTCCCCGCCGCCGAGCCCCAGCCGCCGGTCGTGGACGATGGCACGCTTCTCATCGTCGGCGGCGGCGGTCTTCCCGACGGACTCATGGAGCGCTTCATTGAGCTGGCCGGCGGGAAAAGCGACGCGCGCCTCGTGTACGTGCCTTGTAGCGAGGACGACACGGTGGATGACCGACAGAGGATGGTGGAAGCGTGGAAGAGGCAGGGCGTGCTTCAAGCGACGTTCATCCATACCAAGGACCGCACGCGCGCCAACGAGGACGAGGAATTCCTCGCCGCGCTCGACGGCGCCACCGGGATCTGGTTCGGCGGCGGTCGACAATGGAATTTCGCGGACTCCTACTACGGCACCAAGGCGCACCGATTGATGAAGGACGTACTCGCCCGCGGCGGCGTCATTGGTGGATCCTCCGCCGGTGCTTCAATCCAAGGTCGGTACCTCGCGCGGGCGACGCCGATCCAGAACTTCGAGATCATGGCGCCTGGGTACGAGCGCGGCGGTCTCGGATTTCTCTCGGGCGTCGCGATCGATCAGCACTTCACGCAGCGAGGGCGACAGAAGGACATGACGGCCCTGGTGAATCGCCACCCGCAGCTGCTTGGCATCGGGATCGACGAGACGACGGCGATCGAAGTCTCCGGCTCCCTCGCGCGCGTCGTCGGCGCGGGGCGGGTCTTCTTCTACGACCGCCGACAGCCCGTGATCCCAGGGCAGCCGGATTATCTGGCCGTACCAGACGGTAAGACGTTCGACCTCGTGCGGCGAGCCATTGTGGAGCGCGCGCCGGGTTCAGGTCCTCGCTGATGAGTTGATCAAGGGCTATGCGAATGCCGAGGGGCCTGCAGTCGTCTGCAGGCCCCTCGGCATCCATAAGAGTGAGAACCGCGTCGGCTCTCGGGTTCACTCGACGGGCTGCGTTACGCGTCCGTTTTCTTCTTTGCTTCCCAGGCGTAGCCGTCGGAGTCTGGACTGCTCTTGACGTCGCCCTTGAGCGTGCCGTCCTCGGCGAACTTCGCAGTCCCCGCAAGGCGGCCGAAGCTATCCGACACGTACTCGAACGTCAGCATCTTCTTCTCAGCGTCCCAGCGGCCCTTCTCGAGCATTTCGGGGGTGTCGCCGGACTGCAGCGTGCCGCGTACCTCTCCCTTGGCGTCGACCGCGAAGGACAGTGAGAACTTCATGTCGGGCTCGGTGAATACCGCGTCCCAATTGCCGCTCAGTGGCGAATCGATCGGTTCGAAATCGCCGGCGGCCAGGGCCTCAGCGACGGCAGCAGGATCCGCCTCAGGCTTTGGCTCCGGAACGTAGCGTGGCAGCAACGTGTCGGCCATCGCGAGGCTGTATGCCGTCACCGCCGAGCAGGTCGCCGACTGGACCAGGTACTCCTCGATCGCGTACTCGAGGGTGTCGTTCTGCGTGTGCCAGGAGAAGCGGTAGCCCATACCCTCGAGGTCGGGGCGGTTCTTCTCGGTCCAGAAGAAGCCGGGTACACCCTCGCCGTTGAAGGAAGCGTGGTCGGAGCTGCCCCCGCGGGGCATCTTTTCCCGCACGACGATGTCGATGGGCAGGTCAGGGAAGGCGGCATTGACTGGAGCAGTCGCCGCGGTGAGCATCGGCTCCATCTCGGCTACGCAGAACAGGCCGCCCTGGTAATACGTGCCGCCGTCGTCGACGAAGCATGCCGAGATCTTGGAGAGCTCCTCTTCCGAGAGGCTTTTCACGTATCCGCGGCTACCGAGCAGGCCTTGCTCCTCGCCGCTCCACAGGCAGAAGCGGATCGTGCGACGCGGCTTGACGCCGGCCGCCATCAGGATGCGCGCGGCCTCAAGCGTGACGCTCGAGCCGGTGCCGTTGTCCTGGGTTCCCTGTGACTTGGGACCGTTCCAAGAGTCAAGGTGCGCCGACACGATGACGACCTCGTCCGGGAACTCGGTGCCTGGGATCTCGGCGATCGTGTTGAAGACCCCGAACGGGCCCTCGGTGAAGTAGTGCTTCAGGTCAAATTCGAGCTCGACCTCCTCGTCGTCCGAAAGGCGGGAGTTGATCGCGTCGTAGTCCTGACGGCGGATCGTGACCTCCACATCGGTGGGGAGAGTTTCCATCGTCAGGTCACGCCAGCCACGCAAGCCGCCGGTCGTGATCTGGTCGCGGCTGCTGCCGACGATCTTGCCGAGAATGCCGGCTTCCTTCAGTGCTTCGGCGATCTGCTCCCGCAGTTCGCTCTCGGCAGCGGCAGCCTCCTTGTCGCGGTTGCGGCGACGCCGCTGCGACTTCGAGAGAATCCACGCGCCCTTCAGGTCGTCGCGCACCTCCTCGAGGCCTTCGAGGGTGACCGGCGCCTTGACGACCTTGCCGCGGACGGGTCCGTCGGTGCCGGCGCCCCAGGCGCGCGTCGTGAACTCGATCTCGCGTTCAACCGGGGACACCATGCGGGCGCTGCTCGGCCCGCGGTCGAAGCGGACGGGGACGTCACCCCAGCGCATCAGGTGAGCGTTCTTCAGGCCGTAGTCAGTGAACTTGGCGCGCGACCATACGTTCGCGCGCTCCAGCCCTGCTGAGCCGGTGAGACGCGGCCCGATCTCTTCGCTGATGTACGTCAGGGTCTCCCAGACCTTCGAGTTGTCCTTGCCCTCTTTGATGATGGCGTCAATGACGGCCGCCTGTGTGGGCGCTTCGTCAGCGTTGCTATCGCGGACAGAATCAGTCTCCGGGGCAGAGTCCTGGGAAAACGACGGCGATGCGATCGCCAGAAGGAGAGTGGCCCGGACGAAAACTGTCCGGAGTCGAGTGGTACAGACCATATCGCAGCTGGTGGGGGAGGCTGGCGCGAGGGCCTGGGCCCGCGCGAGGGGACGCAGTTGAGTGCGCCAGAGAGGGGTCGATCCTAGCCAGTCTGACCAGATCCGGACTATGACCTTGCGGGACCTTTACGCGGCCCTCCACCGCCCAGCTTGCTACCCTTCCTGGGTGACCCGTAGTTCGTCCACTTGGCTCCTGATCGTCACCCGCTCGATGCGCGAGCACGCGCTGTCGACCTCTATCACGGTGCTGGCCGCAGCGCTCGCGAGCGGGCTGGTGATGGCTGTGCTCGCGATCCACTCGGCTACCTCGCGCGCGTTCGGGGGCATGGACCTCGGCTACGACGCGATTCTGGGGCCGGCGGGAGGTCAGAGTCAGCTGGTGCTGAACACGCTGTTTCACCTGGATGCCTCCCAGGGAAACATCCCCTGGGGCTTATACCGTGCCATCGCGGAGGATCCCGGAGTGGAGCGAGCTGTGCCCTACGCCGTCGGTGACAACTTCCGCGGCTATCGAATTATCGGCACAACGCTCGAGGCCTTTGAGGGGCGGTCGCTCCTGGCGCCCGGGACGTTGTTCGATTCAGGTAAGCGCCAGGCAGTCGTCGGCGCCGCGGTCGCGCAGGAGACGGGCCTCGTTCGCGGCAGCACGTTCAGCCCGAGTCACGGCCTGACCTACAACGAGCGCGATCCGCGCGTGCACGCCGAGCGCTATGCGGTCACGGGCGTCATGGCGCCGACCGGGACGCCCGACGACCGCGTGATTTTCATCCCCATCGAGGGCGTGTATCGCATGGGTGGCCACGAGCTGCGGGGGACGGGCGAGGCTACCAATGCCGAGGAGTTCCACAGCCGAGAGATTCCCGACGCATACAAGGAGGTCTCGGCCGTCCTGCTGCGGTTCCGGCGCGGTGGCGTCTCGCCCGGCCTGCGTCTGAACCTTCAGTTCAACAGACTCAATGACCGCGCAACGCTCGCGTGGCCGATCGCCCAGGTCCTCGCGGATCTCTACCGCAAGCTGTTCTGGGCGATCGAAGTGCTGCGCACCGTCGCGGGCATCGTCGTGGTGGTCGCGGGCGCGGGGCTTCTGGCGAGCCTCTACAACACGATGAACGAGAGACGCCGCGAGCTCGCAATCCTGCGCACACTCGGTGCGCGGCGAGGGATGGTCTTCGGCGTCGTCGTGGGGGAGGCGGTGTTGATTTCAGGACTCGGATCGCTGCTCGGCTTTGCCGTTTACGGCGTGATCCTTTCGCGCGTCCGGGACACGTTGCTGAGCACGACCGGTGTGGTGCTCGCGCCCACTGAGCTAGGTGCGGGTCTCTTCTGGGTCCCGCTCGGCATGCTCTGCGTCGGCGCCGTAGCAGGTCTGCTTCCAGCGATCAAGGCCTACACTACTGACCCGTGCACGACTCTGGCGCGATCGATATGAACAGGCGGCCCCATATGAACATACGACACTGGTTCGGACCATTGGCGGCCTGTGCGCTCGCAGGCATCGGCTTTGGCCTCATCGCGGCCTGTGGCCAAGCGCCCAGCGAGGGCGGTACGGTGGAGGGCCATTCTGTCAGCGGTGCTTCTGTAGACGGGGATTCTGGAGACGGGGTTTCTATCGACGCGGACGCTGTCGCCGGTAAATCTGCTGCGGGAGATTCGGTTGATGGGGGCACAGTCGAGCTAGAGTTCGAGGGCGGCGCGCTCGACGGCAGCGACGACGCAGCGCTCGCGGCAGCGGCTGCTGAGGCGGCAGCGGCGGCCGGTGAGCCAGAGACCATCGAGCCAAAAGTCGATCCGAAGGTGGAGGCGCTCGCGAAGGCGTACCTCACCATGCCGATCAATGAGCTGCTCGCGACCATGGGTCTCGAACGAGACGAAGAGACGCAGATGATGGACTTGCCGGACGAGACGATCCGTCAGCTCGCCATCGCCAGGCTCCGACGAGACGCGCTCGACCCCGATAAGGGAGGCGCTCCGGAGCGGCTCTCCGACGGCCGCTTGTCAGTCCGCTTCCGTCACCTTTCCCTCGATGCCCTCGACGACTTGGAGTTTGAAGCGGTGATGGACTCGCTGATGGCAGGCGAGATCCATTTCCCTAAGCCGGTTGCGGACCTGGGCGCCCAGCGCGTCGAGATCACGGGCTACATGATTCCTGTGGAGTGGCAGCGCCGCAAGGTCACCGAGTTCATGCTGGTGCGGGACCTGCTCGCCTGCTGCTTCGGTGGCGCCCCGCAGCCCGACGAATGGATCCACGTCTCGATGGACGCGGGCAAGGGCTCACCCTACTTCCCGTTCGTACCCGTGAGCGTCCAGGGCACGCTGAGCATCGAGGGCATTGACGACGGCGCCGGTTACGCGGCGGGTTGCTTCCGCTTGCGCGGAACCCAAGCGCGCGAAGTGCGCTAGCGCTCCGGGCGGAATTCGTCATACCGCGGGATGTTCGGTCCCAGGATGCATCGGCACGGGGTATCGTGGCCCTTGTTCTCTCTCCACAGCATCATGTTGAAACGAAGTACTTCCCTGGGTCTGATTCGAGCATGGCTCCTCGCTGCCCTCGCCCTCTTCCTGACCGCAGGCAGCGTGCGCGCGCAGGTTTCGATTAGCGGCGTGCCTGAGGACGCGCCCTTCAAGGTGCGGGCCACCGTCGATCGCGCTCGGCTCGTGATCGACTTCTCCTTCGAGCGCGGTTGGCATGCCTACGCCCGCGACGTGGGGGGCGGCGACCCCGTGCGTCTCCGCATGACGGCTGCGGACGTGCCCTCGATTCTCGGCGAGCTGCGGTTCCCAGAGACCCTGAAGGGAGAGCTCGATGGCAATCGTCGCCTTGTACAGCATCTCCAGCTTGACGAGGGGCAGACGGATGTGAACGTGACCTTGAGCCTTACGGTGTGCGACGCGCTCGAGTGCCTTCCGCCCATGGAGCTGACCCTGGTGGGGAAAGTCGAGCCTCTTTCGGTGCTCGTCGTGGTGGTTACCAAGGACGATCGCGCGGAGCGCATCAAGGCCTTCCTCACCGAGGAGGGCTTTGCGCCAAAGGTCGTGGCCTACAAGGACGTAACCACCCAGACCTGCGACGCCCACGACGTCGTCGTGGCCGACTCGAAGCTCTTCGGGCAGGGGGAACGCGTAGACATCCGCAAGTTCCCCGAGACTAAATCGCCCATCGTGGCGATCGGATTCCTCGGCACCGATCTCATCGAGGCCCACGGCCTCGCGATGACGTCGGGCTACATATGAATCTGCATGGATCACCGGGGCCACGGGTTGGCCCTCACACACCCTGTTTTTCAGCACCCCAAGACCCCGACGTTCGAATGGGAGGAAGCCGAGCGCCCCAAGCGGTACGAAGGCTTTACCTCGCCGCTCTATCCCCAAGGCGTTCCTGAGACCTATCGGATCGCCAAGTTCGAGACCGATAAGCCTGGGGTTTCGAACCCCACGATCGTCTCCCACGAGGGCTTCTTCACCGACGTCCCCGGCTTCGAAAACCTCGCGGAGGGCTTCTCCGCCAAGGCCCTCGGGAGCCTCTCGATCGCGCGCCAGGGTCGCTACCTCTACTGGGGCTATACGATCGACCCGAAGCGCATGACCCCCGGCGCCGCTGACACGTTCGTCAACGCGCTGTACTACATGCACCTCCACCGGGACAGCCTGACGGTCCCCTATGTCTGCGACACCCGCGCGAACTTCGAGGTCTACACTTGGCTCAGCCGTGACACCTACCTCCGCGGCGTGGAAGAGCACCTGCCCGGAAGCCTCGTACCCGAGCTCCGCGAGTCCTACACCCCGTCATTCGAAGGGGCCGACGCGTTCGTCGCCACCTACCTCGACTACCTCTATGCGGGCAAACCCGGCATGCCTTCCCCCGAGAAGTACGGCTGCCTATTTGACGCCGACCGGGACGCCATGGCCCTCGGCACGGCGAACAACGACCCTGCAAGCCTTGCCCGCTGGGTGGCCCTTGCAGACTCCGGCGACGGTGAGGCGAACGAGCAGGCTCGTCGGTGCCTGAGCCGCTACGTCCATCCAGACATCGCCCCCAAGGACGGAGCCTGGACGCCGTGGCTGAAGGAGTACCAGGATCGCGTGTCGTTCATCGACTCCACGGGATTCTGGTGGCAGCTGAACCCGCTCTATCTCGAGCGCGCGTCGCGCACCATCGAGTGATCCCTTGAGCGATGCTTCACGCGGCCCTACTCGAACGTCACGGAGATCGCCGCGGTGAAGCGAGATGTCGGGGGCGTGTGCTGATCGCAGCCATAGCCTGTGGCGCGGATCAGCCGGTCTGCTCTCTCCGTCGCGACTCCCGGAATCTCGAGCCGCGGCGGAGACTCTTAGCGCCCGACGAAGCTCGGATCGAGGCGCCACGCCTCCCACAGACGGATCAATCGAGCGCGGACGTCCGGATGCTCCGCCGCCAGGTCATTCGACTCGATCCGATCGATGGATAGGTCGAAGAGATGCCAGGCCTCATCGCCGTGCTGAACGAGCTTCCAGCGTCCATCGCGCACGGCCCGACCCTTCCACCATTGGTAGAATAGGGGGCGTGGCCGCACGAAAGGCTCTGCCTGAAGCAGCGGGACGAGGCTCGCTCCCGCCACCAGGGGCACGGGTCCTTCCGGCTCCCACGACGCGGGATAGCGCGCGCCCGCCAGGTCCACGAGCGTCGGCATCAGATCGACCAGGTGGCCGGGGGCACGCACGAACCTGCCCGGGTCCACGATGCCGCCAGGCCAGTGGGCGATCAGCGGGGAGCGTATTCCGCCCTCCAGGCTGTGGTTCTTGAACTTGGCGAACGGCGTGTTGCAGACGTTGGCCCAGCGCTTCTGAAGCGAGGACCAGCGGTCGATCGCCCCGATGGGGCCGTCTCCGATCTGCACGTTCTCCGCCGAGGCGCCATTGTCCGATGCGAACAGGATCAGCGTGGACTCCAACCGGCCCTGCTGCTCAAGGCGCGTGATGAGGCGGCCGACGTTCGCGTCGAGCCGCGTGATCATCGCTGCGTACACCTGCATGCGGCGGGCCTGATCCGCGCGCTCGGACTCGGGCAGTGTGTCCCAGGGGCCGTGCTCGGGCTCGCTTGCGGTCAGCGGAGCTTCGAAGAGCCCCATGGAGCGCTGCTTCTCGAGCCGGGCGGCACGGATGGGCTCGTAGCCGACGTCATAAATGCCTGCGTGGCGGATGATCTCCTCTGCAGGTGCCTGCAGAGGGTCGTGTGGCGCGTTGTACGCAACGTAAAGGAAGAACGGGTCGTCAGACTCGGCAGTCGCGTCCAAGTAGCCGAGGGCGGCGTCCGTGAAGGCGTCTGTCGTGTAGAAGTCCGGGTCCTCGGGGGTAAAGGGCCGCAGGGTCTCTCCGTCGATGCACCACGCGCGGTTGGGGCGCTTTTGGGCTGGGGCCGACTGACCGGTGCGCTGCTTCCCCGGGTTGAAGTAGTTGCACGCGCCGTCGCGCAGTCCGAAGTAGCGGTCGAAGCCCAGCGTCGTGGGATTCTGCGTCCCGTGATGCTTGCCTGTCATAAAGGTCCGGTAGCCCGCTTGGCCGAGCACCTCGGCGACGGTACTGGCCCCCTCGATGGCGACCGGTTGACGGTCCATTCCCACAGCGTGGGCGTAGGCGCCGGTCAGGAGGCTTGCGCGGGACGGTGAGCACTTCGACGTGTTCGTAAACTGGGTGAAGCGCACGCCCTCCGCTGCGAGCCGGTCCAGGTTCGGGGTCGGGATCTCGCTGCCGTAGCAGCCTAGGTCGCTGAAGCCCATATCGTCGGCGAGGATGAGCAGCACGTTCGGGCGCGGGGCAGCCGGGCGCGCCGTGGGGGCACGCTCAAAATCGGCGATGACAGGATAATGGTCGGACGCGGTCTCTAGCACCCCGCCGCGCGGCAGCACGACGCCGCTACAGTGCGGTGCGCTGCGCGGATCGCACAGGATGTAGTCGATGCGTTCGAGCAGTCCCGCCTGGGCCTCCGGCGTCGCCGAAGTCTCGAAGACCCGCGAGGGAAAAGTTCCCTCGAAGTGCGGTGTGCCATCCGCGTGTATCACGGTCAGATCCAAGAGCCCGGTCCCCAAGATGTTTCCCATCGCCTCGTGGTCGAAGCCCGGTCCGCGGCGGTTGCCGCCGCCGCTCTTGGCCCGCCGGGTGAGCAGAGGCCCACGCGTTGCGAGGCGGGCACGGTCGTGGGCACTATGGGCATTGAAGTCACCGAGCACCACGAGCGCTCTGCCCTCATGCATCAGCTCAGAGACTTTCGCGGCGATCACTCGCGATTCGCGACGCCGGAATTCCCAGCTCCCGGGGTGGAGGTGCACGACCAGGTAGTCGACACCCGCGACGCGCGCGTGCAGGTAGCCGTGATGAAGGCCGTCAGTTCTGCGCTCAATGACCTCGATAGGCTCCCGCGCGGTCAGGCCAACGGCGTACCCCGATGCCTTCGATTGGGCCACGTGGGTGTGGCCCCAACCCTGGGCCCACTCAGCGAGCCGCGGCTCATCGATGCCTACGAGTTCCTGTAGCGCGACGACGTCCGCTCCCTGCTCGTTGATCCAGCCGGCCCCGTCCGCAAGCGAACGCTCGCCCGAGAAGCCGTTCCAGACGTTCCAGCTGAGAACTCGAAGTTCGGTCTGGGGGGAACGCTGGGCAAAGGTCAGCGTGGAAAGCAGCAGCGCAAGAATCAGGATTCGCATAGGAGTCCTACGGTACAGGTTCAGGGACTCATACGGTCCCCGTTGACTCGACGCGAACGGGTGATAGAGATCCTTACCCCAGATTCTAGCTCCCTATCAACGCCAAAGGCGGTAGCCCAGGCAGAGCGTACCTTCGCTGAGTGGGGGCATCACTCCGGCGCCCGCATCTCGCGACGCCAGGAAGTAGCCGAAGACGGAGGGAGGCAAGCGTTCGGCGCGTAGTCGGATCGATGCTGCGCCCAGCGGTACGAGCTCGGCGAACAGGTACGAACGCTGCTGGCTCGAGTTTGGCTCCCCGACGCAGAGGTCGTTCTGGATCCCCGTCGCGACGAACGGGTACGCACTGTGCTCTGCCGCCGCGATGTCTCGCTGCGCTGCCAACGGCTGCGCCTTGGTGAAGACCGTCAGGCACTGGCCGTCGGAGCAGCGAACTTGTACTTCGGACGGGCAGGCGATCTTCGGCGCGCGGTGCTGACTTTCTTTCTTTCGAGCCTGAATCAAGGCTCCGTGGCTCAGCCGAGGGGAAGCGCTGGAAACCTTTGCCTCGGAGGATTCATCGGCCGCTATATCCGACCGGGCGAAGTCCTGAACTCCGGGCCGACCGGAACCGCGAGCCTTCGAGTGAGCTTGACAGACGTTCCGCAGCCGAACGGGTCGATCGTGGTACTTCCGGGTACCACCGCCTTCTGTCAAGGGCTGCACCGGGATGCGGTGGCGGGGGCGGTGACGTCGAACTTTACCGCGGGGCTCGCAATCGACTTCCAGTAGCGAGCTTGGGCGTTATCGTGGTCTACCATGACGCTGCAAATGACATTCGCTATGACCGCGCTGGCCGCGGCGTTCGCCTTCGCGGGGGGCGGTCCCGAAGGTGAGAGCTACGTAGGCGTCCGTGCCTACGGTGAGGCGGCTCCGTCTTCTTCGACGCCCCGGGCCATGGGGATTCTGCAGGACGACGACGAGCCGCCAACTGAGAAGGCCTTGGTCCAGCGCTATCTCTCCATCCTGAAGGGTCGCAAGTCGACGAAAGAGGAGAAGGCAGCCGCCATGGAAGAGCTCTTGAGGCTTGGGACGCGCGGCCCGTCGGAGCTTGGGCGGTATCTCGGATCTGAGTTTGAGTCGAGCCACAAGAGGAACGAGAAGGCGTTCTCCAAGCTGATGGCGAAGTTCGACAAGGTGGCTCCCAAGATGGTGGCGGGGCGCCTTGATCGGAAGGCCGACGCAGCGCTCGAGGGGCACCGCAGCGTGATCACCAAGAACGCACGCCGGGCTGAGTTAACGAAGGACGAGATCAAGGAGACGAGCGACAAGGCCTATGACGCGATCGTTGAGCTGCTCACGATCAAGCCCGGCGACGTCTGGGATGCACAGCCGGAACTCTACGAGGACTGGGTTTCGCTCCTCGACGCCGCCGACGTCGAAGCTGCCCTGCGTGAGAATTGGGGGCGTGCCCACGACGCGCTCGCGGCGGTCGGCGAAGAGGGCGAGAAGCTGGCGGCGCGCCTCAGGGCTCCAAAGGCCATGGCGCTCAGCGCGGATACGATTCAGCTTCGTATCGAACAGAGCGCCGAGATGGCCCGCCCGATGGCTAAAGCGGATCGAAAGGCCTTCGCAGCGAATCGTAGGCTCGCCGATGATCCTCAGTCGGGTCTCTTGCCAGAGGAAGTCGCCGGGGTGCGGGACCTGAACCTCAGGCTCGTGTTGATTGGGCTGCCGGCCCAGACAATCGACGTCAAGCTTTGCGCGGCGTGCCGTGACCACAGCAAAGACATGCACGAGCTTGGGTTCTTCAGCCACGAGTCGCCCGTAGACGGTAAGAAATCTTTTACGGATCGCGCCTCTAACTTTGGCACATCGTCTGGGTCGGAGAACATCGCCATGGGCGCATCCAGCGGTGGCGGCGCTATCCTTCAGTGGTGGTACAGTCCAGGGCACCACAAGAACCTGCTGCGCGGAGCGACGCGTGTGGGGCTTGGGCAGCACGAGCGCCACTGGACGCAGAACTTCGGCTAGCAGCGCGGGGTGAGTCCGCACGTCGAGCGGTTCAAGCGGCCGCGTTAAAGGATCGGCAGAACCTGCACGACGCCCTTCGACGTGGCGGCTCGCCCGGCATAGGCTGCACCCATGAGAAACCGGCGCACCTTCCTTCGTAATTCGGCAGCAGGTGCAGGCGCTCTGCTGCTCGGCACACAGCCCTCCTCGTTCGCTCAGACGCCGTCGGCTGTGAAAGCTCCGCGAAGGCTCAAGCTGCTGATCCTGGGCGGCACGGGGTTCATTGGCCCATGGCAGGTGCGCTACGCGCTCGAACGAGGGCATGAGGTGACCATCTTCAACCGCGGCCGCTCGGGGCCAGGGCAGTTCGAGGGGGTCGAAGAACTTGTGGGGGACCGCGCCGAGGGAACGCTCGACGCGTTGAAGGGGCGGAAGTGGGACGCTGTGATCGACAACTCGGCGTCACGCTCGGACGCGCCCGACTGGGTACGGGACTCGGCGAATCTGCTGAAGGACTGCGCTGACCAGTACCTCTTCATTTCCACGCGGTCGGTGTACCGCGATCTTGCCCAGGTGCCGGCCACGGTCGACATGCCGCTGCTGACGAAGGAGACGACCCCGAACTGGGAGGAAGGGAAGCGTTACCCCTATGGGCTCGCGAAGGCCCTGGCTGAGGCCGAGGCCACCAGCGCTTTCGGGGATCGCACGACTATCGTCCGTCCAGGGCTTATCGTGGGGCCTGGTGATCCTACGGATCGCTTTACCTACTGGCCCGTCCGCATCGAGCGTGGCGGAGAGGTGTTGGCGCCAGGGAATCCTCTGGAGGATCGAGTTCAGGTGATCGATGTGCGAGACCTTTGCGAGTGGGTGGTTCGGCTTTGCGAGTCACGTACCTACGGGACGTTCATGGGAATCGGGCCTGAGAACGGCCGGTCGATATCAGAGGTTCTGTACGGAATCGCGGCCGTCACGAGTGCGCCCATCCGGTGGACCTGGGTCCCCGCGTCCTTCCTCGCGGAGCACAAGCTGCGGCCCTATCGCGAGATGCCTGTCTGGCGACCTTCGACTCCGGCCGACGCCGGCTTTGCGCGCTTTGATCTCAGCCGAGAAGTCGCCGCGGGCCTGTCGTTTCGCACGCTGGGCGACACGGCTCAGGCCACGTTGGCGTTTCACCACGGCAGATCTGAAGAGAAGCAGAAGCTCCGCTCAGGCGTCAGCGCGGAGCGTGAAGCCGAGGTGTTGGCTGTTTGGCACGAGAGCCAGAGATAGCGATGAGCCTGTGCTTAGACGAATGCGCCCGATTCGGGTCCCATCGCAGCCGAGCCCAGGACCTATAGAGACAGCCAGCGTCCTCGTGGAGCGCGCTTGCTGTTGTCCACCGTAGCGGGCGCCGTCCACCGACGACCGATTTGGGCGTCCTATCCTTGGTGGCGCGCGTACCATCGCAGTGTGCACCCCTCCTTCCAAGAACTCGATTTCTGCAAGACTGAGCTTGGCGAGCTCCTCCTGCGCCGTCGGCGTCCGATCTCGTATCCCGACATCTGGGTTTACGAGGTGAAGATCGACGACCGCTTCCTCATGTCGAGCCTCGTGCACGACAGCGAGGACGCCCTGGCGAACCTCGCGTTGGAGCGACTCGAGGGTGAGGACTGGCGAGTACTCGTGGGCGGCCTCGGGCTCGGGCATACGGCTGCCGCCGCCATGGCTTGGAAGCAGGTGCAAGCGATCGACGTCGTGGAGTACATGCCGGAGGTGATCGACTGGCACACGCGCGATATCGTGCCCCTCGCTTCCACGCTTCGCGACGACGAGCGATGCCGGATTGTGCAGGCGGACTGCTTCGAGTGGGTTCGGGAGGGTAGTGGGGGATCCTACGACGCCGTGTTGATCGACATCGACGATTCGCCGGAGCACCTGCTCAGCCCGAGTCACGGCTCCTTCTACACCGAGGAGGGACTCGCGGCCGCACGATGCTCAATGAAGCCGGGGGGTGTGCTAGCCATCTGGACCGCGGGGGATATCCTGCCGGAGTTCCTCGACCGCATGCGACGTGTCTTTGGCAAGGTCGTTGCCGAGGAGGTGGAGTTCTACAATCCACTGCACCACATGGACGACCTCAACACGATCTACGTTGCGCAGGACTAGCAGGACCGCCAGTCCGCTGTTCTGTGCTTTCGTCACTGCCTGTTACATATCGAGCGGATCTTGATCCCCGATCCAGTTTCGCGCGCGATCTCAACTCGCATCACCTGATGTCCCGGTCGCCGAACCAATCACCAAGGACCACATCGTGAACTCCAACGCCCTCAAGCCCAACACTCTATTCATTGAGGTCTCGGGCTCCGGTCTTCCCGAAGTGGACGGGCTCTTCGTGCCTTCGGTGGCGCCAGCGGCTGAGTCGGAATCCGGAACCGTGTCGAGTCTGGGCTACTGGAACGGTAAAATGGCTTGGGACCGTGCCGACGGGAAGTGCGAGCGCAGCCCGGCACTTTCCTACTCGAACAGCTACACCTCCTGGCGAATCTGTCGTCTCGATGGGCACCTTGCCTATGACATCACCAGCGAGGACGAGCTTCCTCCTGCCGGCGCGGAGTGGCACGTCTACAAGAAAGGGGTCGCCCCTGCTCCCTCGGTGGTTATCCACCATTTCGACCCCCGGGAGGCGCTGCCCAAGACGAACGTTGTCTTCGTCCTCGGTGGCCCCGGCAGCGGCAAGGGCACCATGTGTTCGTTGGCTGAAGCACAGCTTGGGTGGACCCATCTTTCGATGGGAGAACTCCTCCGCGCCGAACGCGAGGCGGGTGGCGAAACTGCGGCCAAGATCGAGAAGTACATCACCGCTGGGGAGCTCGTGCCGAACGAGATCACCGTGACGGTTCTTAAGAGGGCGATGGAGACGGCCACCCGGTTGCAGGGCAAGGTGAACTTCCTGCTCGACGGCTTCCCGCGCTCACTGGACAACATGGAAGGTTGGTACGAGGTCTTCGGGCGCGAGACTGAGCTCCCCACGATGCTCTACTTCGAGTGTCCCTACGACGTGCTGGAGAAGCGCATCCTGGGGCGCGCCAAGTTTTCGGGCCGCAGCGATGACAATGCGGAGAGCATGAAGCTGAGATTCGACACCTTCAAGGCGAAGACGCTGCCCACGCTAGAGCTGTTCCGAAGCAAGGACAGGGTCGTTGAGGTGGACGCCAGCCAGGGCCGGGAGGATGTTTACGCCTTGGTGAGAAAGAGCCTCGAGGCGTACACCGACCCGCAACTGGCGGCCCAGCCGCTCACGGAGCAGTCCGAGATGCTGCTTGGTTTGAGGGCGTATCCGAAGAGGAGCTAGCCCGCATAGCTGAATCCGCGACACGCTCCTACCCTACTCGGGGACTCCCAGGTAGCGATCGAAGTGCCCGACCAGCTTGCCGAGTAGGTAGCGCGCGTAGTGAGGGGGGCCCGACCAGCCGTGGGTGCCGGCAGGCGCGAAGGCGAAGTCGAAGTCCTTTCCCTCACGCATGAGCGCCTCAGCGAGCGCGACGGTGGTCTTGAAAGGGACGACCTGGTCCTGCATACCGTGGATGATCAGGAGGTGATCCTCAAGGTTGGCGGCGTACTGTGCCGCGCCGCGCAGGAACGCCTCCGGGTGGCTGCCCGGGCGGCGAACGATTGCGACGTCGTCGGAGCCGAAGAAGTGGGGGTCCACCGCAGCGGCGCAGGCGACGCCGGCCTGGAACAGCCCGGGCTTCTTGAGCAGGGCGTACATCGTGAGAGTCCCTCCGTAGCTGCTGCCCCAGATGCCAAAGCGGTCCGGGTCGACGTGCGGCAAGGTCTTCATGTAGAGGACGGCGCTCTCGATGTCCTCGAGGTCCTTGCCGGCGAAGTCCATCAGGAACTCCTCCCGAAAAGCGCGCCCGTACCCCGTGCTTCCACGCATGTCGACCTGCACGATGATGTTGCCGCGCTCGACCAGTAGCTGCTGGAGCAGGGCGTTTCTCCCCCCCCAGCGATTGCGGACGGTGTTGGAGTAGGCAGGACCGAAGATCACCGGGTAGCGCTTACTCCGATCAAGGGTTCGTGGCTCGAGGATGCGCGCGTGCAGCGTAGCACCGTCGACACCACTCGATAAGGTGACGTAGCGCACGTTGGCCCAGGGGCGCTGCTCGAAATCGGGCGGCGTCGAGACGGTGATCCGACGCTCGGGCGCGCCGTCGTCTACGTCGACCAGATAGAGCTCGGTCGGCGTCTGGTCATCCGAGTGCAGGATCGCGAGCCGCGCTCCGTTGGGCGACGGAAAGGCGCGGTTCTGCCCTGCGAGGGTCGTAATACGCGTCGGCACTCCGCCTTCTGATGGGACACGGAAGACGTGACGCTCGTAGGGGCTCGGCTCGGCTGACTGGAAGAAGATCGCGCCACTTTCGGGCACGACCTGCGGAGCACTGGTAACGTCGAACTCAGCCGAGGTGAGTCGCCTGGGGGCCTCGAGCTCCGCGCCCCAGAGATACAGGCCGTAGCGGTCTTCGAGGTCGCCCACGAAGACCACGTGCTCTCCATCCTGGTGCCATGCGGACCCCGCCAGGTTGTAGACGCGCGTCTCGCGGTGGTCGTGCCAGATCTGGCGTAGATCTCCCGTGGCGGGATTGGCGACATGCAGCCAGCGATCGACCGCTGTGTCGGACTCGCGATCGATCAGGAGTCGACCGTCTGGGGACCACGAGAAGTCCACGACCCGGTTGGAGGTCGGATCCGGCAGGTCGAGGAGCGTTAGCTCGCCGCTGTCAACGCGGAAGAGCCCGACGGTTCGAGACTCGTTCGGGTCACCCGGGTAGCCGCGCCGGACCGGGTTGGGCGCAGTCTCCTCCCCAAGGTAGTCGGGAAAGGGAACGACCCGCACGTTCCGACGGTCGACGTAGTGGACCGCGATGCTCCGGCTGTCGTGTGACCAGGCGTAGCTGGGACCACCCCAGACGTACGGGCCGATTTCAAGTTCGGGACGGTTGTATCGCCCTATGGACACGCTCGAGATCGAAGGAACGCCGACGGTAGTCGCCTGCGCGAGGATTCCCGTGGCCAGCTCAAGGAGCCATAGGTCACCGCCCTTGAGGAACGACACGTAGCGGCCGTCGGGCGACACGTCGAGGTACGAAGCTCTGTCGGCCGTAGAGGTCAGGGGCGCGGTCTCTCCATCCAGTCCAGTG
>JBLIHL010000027.1:0-20797 GCA_047635895.1 Paracoccaceae bacterium
GAGGTCGCCTTGGTGACCGCGAACCAGGGGCGGTGCTCGGGGTATCCCTTGCCGTCGTAGCGCAGGTGGTGGCCCCACGCGGCGCCGAGGGCGCAGGCGCTTCGCGCGAGGCACCAAGCTGGCTTGCGACATAGGTCGCGAGCAGTGAAACGCGCAAGGAGTGCTGGACGGTAAAGACGTCGAACTCGGGCCGCTCGGCGAGCTGCATGAGGTTGTCGAAACCGCTCTGGCCGACGGCGATGATCGATTCACTGACGCTGCGCGCAACGTCGAGTTGTACCGCGGTTCCTGCACTGGCCTGGCCCATGGCATCCTCGACCGCAGACGCCATCTGACGCCTTGCAGGGGCTGCGAGCTCCAGCGACAGTCCAGCGTTCTCATAGGCTTCACCGGCCGGCCCCTCGTCGATCCAGTCCCAGGTGATGTCGTCGTTCGGCTCCAGAAGGCTGATGCCTTGAAGGGAGTCGAGGCGTGCCTGTCGGCTCGCGCCGAACGCGCTGTCTTCGCCGAGGCATACGCCTCGCGCGAGGTCGACCAAGTCGACCGCGCTGGTCATATCGACGTTCGACGCGAACTCGACGCCGCCGTACTCCGTGAACCTGAGAAACGCGATCGTGGCACGGCCAATGATGGAGGCGTTCGAAAGAGGGATGCCAGCATGCACGAACAGACTCTCGCTCATGTGGAGCCTGACCGGCTTGCCGTGTTCATTCTGGAACGCAACGTGCACGAGCTCCATGAGGCGCTGCGCATGACGCATCGTCGTGGGGTGATGCGTACCCGCGTCGAGCGCGCTCTGCACCGCATGGGAAAGCTCAAGCCAGAGGTCCTCTACTTGGGAATGGCTGATCATCAGAGCCCACCGTTCTTCAAGGCGTTCTGCGCAGCACGTCGGGATTCGCGGGTCCACGCCTTGTGCAGACCCTTGCGCTCCGACGCGACGCGTTCCATGAGGTTGCGCGTTGAGGCACGCTGGGCATCGGCGTCAAGGCTGACGTCTCGGCTACCCAGCCAATCGATCGATGCAGGCACCCAGGGTTCCTGTCGGCGTTCGCCGTGGAGCTCTTCGAGCGCAGACAGCAGGACCCAAGCAACTGAGCGCTGTACCTCGTCCGTCAACGGGGCGTCCAGGCTCTTCAATTGCTCCGTCAGGAGCCACCCGATGGAGTCGTCATACTTCTTTTTGGCAAAGAGGCAGAAGCTCACGCCGGGGTCGACGGGTGGCTCTTCATGGAAGGCCGCCAGTAGCAAGGGGCCCACTGCGTGGCGAGCCGGCCCGTCCATGAGGCGTATCAGGAGCTCATGGGCGAACCTCTGCCTCAGGCTGAACATACCGGGCGCCAAGAGCGAGCGTTGGATCGCAGGAAGCTGGCTCAGTCGCTCGATGGCGAATTCCACTGCGAGTGGATCGATCGCGTGGACGCCGGGGTCGATCGGCTGCGTACGATTCTGGAGGCCTACCAGGAACTCGTTGATGATGAAGGGCCAAAGAGCCTCCTTCGCGTGGGAGTCGGACGACACCGATATCTCTGCCAGCCAGTCGCAGAGCGATGCTGTCGCACGCCGGACCGTTGTGAGGATCGCGGGCATCCAGGCGTCGAAGGCGTGGTGCGGAAGAGTCGCGCTCAGGTCGGCGATGGCGGCGCGCGCGAACCTCTCCAGGTCGACCGAGTCGGCGCTACGTAGGATGATGTCGACATCCCTTCCGTATCTCTGCGTATCGAATCCGACGACCTGATGGGCTTCATGCAGGATGATCGACGCGTGCTCGAGTGCGCTCTGTGCATCGTCCGTGAAGTTGGGCGAGGTGGTCCCGGCCTCGATTAGAGCCACGAGGCAGTGGAGCTCGTGGCTGACGACGCCTTCGCCGCCCTCTCGTTCAGCGGCGACGGGAGCGATCTCGTCGCTATCGGTGGCGAGGGCTTCCGACGTGACGAGCTGGGAGTGCGTCGCGGACACCGCGTGATCTAGCGCCTCAAAGTCAAGTTCGCGAGTCCCCGCCATGTCTAGCGATAGGCGCAGGTTTTGAATCCCCGCTTCGAGGACCTCCTCTAGCGTGACCCGTGAGCCACCGTCGTGGCCGCTGGGAAGGCTGACAGGTTTAGGTTGGAGCCCTGTAGACGGCCCTAACGGTGGATTCCGGCGTTGATCGGTCACGGTTGAGACCGCGCCGTGGCTCCAGGCAGGAGAGCGGACGCAGACCATCGGGGGGGGAGGAGCGGGCGAGCTAACAGTTGCCTTCGACCCCATGGAGTGACTGGCTGTGAGCTAAGTCTGAACTCCGACCCCCGGTGTCTCTATCTGGAGCGATCGTCCACTGGTTCCCCGCGTGTGCCCATCACGCCACCTTCTTGCCCACCCAGGATCATGTTCTTCATGTCCTCGGTCAGGTGGCCGTCCTTCTCTAGCATCGAGAGCAGGAGATCATCATCTGGCTCCGAGCTGGACTCGAACATGTGCGCCAGAATCGCCAGGACACCGCCTAGCACCAGGACGAGGGCGGCGAAGTTCGTATCCCAGGTTTCAAACGCCTTGAGGCTACGTGAGGAGTCGGCGACCTTGGCAGCACCCAGCGCGAGGCCATAGAAAAGCGCGACAATGAGGCACTGAATCGGGACGGTGGTGGCGATCCCGAGCGGAACACTCCTCCACCCGGTAGTTCGAACGGCGTGTTTCCAGGCGCTCCATTTCCCCATGACGAAGAGCACCGAGAACGCGAGGCCCATCGGCAGGACGATCCAAGGTGATCGCATCATGAAGCCTGTAGCAAGGGCGGCCCCGACGAGCCAGAGGCCGCAGACGATCCGGAGGAGCATCGAAGCTCGCGTGATGTTCGGTACGACCATGGATTCGCCTGGGCCGGGGACTGAGTCTGGACTAGCGAAGAAGGATCGAGATTCCGTCAGTGAAGTTCGAGGTGGGCGTTCCGCTGACCGCGTCGCGGTACCAGGCCTGGAAGTTCCACGTCTCGCCCGCGGTACCGCTGACCAGTCCACCCGGAGTCGGAATGCCGTTCAGGTCGATGGCGAGCCCGATGGTTCCGCTGGTGTTCGCCTGCTGAATCTGTCCAGGCCCGACGTAGCGACCGATGCCTCCGCTGAGGCACAGGTTGCCTGCGCTTCCGGCCGGGTTGGCCACGAAGCCCTGGGCCTGCGAGGTGATATAGAAGCTGAAGGCGTTCGCCGGAAGCTGGGTCGAGCTAAGCGTGAGGTCGTTGTCCGTGACCACGTCGGAACCGCTGGCCGCCATGCTGGCGACCTGGCCCGTCGAGTTGGTGTTTGCCATGCAGTAGTTCATGCCAAACGGAGCGTCCCATTCAATGACGAATTGAGTCGTGGGGGAGTGTCCGTCGACCACGTCATTGAAGACTGACCCGCCAAACGTCTCGGCGAAGTCCTCGCCGGCTACGCCAGCGTTGTTCGGCTCGCCTGTGGCCCAATCGGGCATGACGGCCGTGCTCCCGTCGATCCAGACCCAGCCGCCAAGGGGCTCCGAGTAGTTGGGATTACTCAAGTCTTGGAAGAGGCCCATCCACGCCCGGTTCACGTTGGCGTTCTGAATGATGTAGTCACGCTCTTGAAGGTCGTTGTAAACGGCGAGGTGTCCCATGCGGCCCTTCCACTCCATCGTCTCGGCGCGACCCCGCGCCTGTGTCCAGGAGAGGGTTTCGTTCACCACCTCGTAGTAGCTTCCGTTGGTGGCGTTGAAAATCGGAATCGACTGGCGCAGCGTGAACGTGCCCGTGCCGCTTTGGCCGACGAAGCGTGAGCCCATACGGAACAGGTAGTCCTGGCCAGCATCCGCGTTGAAGGTGACCAGGGAACCGGCGGGGCAGTTGTCCGTGCCGCATACGATCAACTGGGGACTCGCGCACGTGCCTCCCTGGTACACGGCCATACGCATGTCCAAACTGGTCTGGCCGCAGACCTCGATCGTGACGCGCGCGTCGACGGAGGCATTCCACAGGAACCAGACGTCCTTGCGGACGGCGACGCCGTTGCAGTCGGCCAGATTGGGCGTCGGCGTGGCGCTCGTGTTATCGAAGGCGTGGGGCCCGACGCCGGAGATCGGCTGGGCATTGGCACAGTCGTCCGCGCCTTGCCATGCGTGTGCTGCGGGTCCAGTGAGGAGGAGGCCGGCGGTGGCGGCGGCAAGGGCACTGAGGCGTGGCAAATAAAGCGCGAAGCGTGACATGGGGAGAATCTTGTGAGAGGAGCGCGACGTCGCGGCACGGAATGGCCGCGCTGTCGACCGCGCGGGACCGAACCCCTCCAGCTTACCCAGGAAACCCCGTTGCCTGTTTTGCTTCGCGGGATGGCGCCCGCCGCCCTCACGGGGGCGCTACAGCTCGCGCCCGTTTTGGCGCGCGATAGCGTCGTGGTCGGCGATATAGAGCTCTTCCACCTGGCGCCTCGCCCAATCGACCTTGCGCAAGAAGCGGAGGCTGGACGTCAGCGACGGCTCGTAGGCAAAGCAGTTGATCTGGATCTCTTCGGCGAGACTCTCGAAGCCTCGACGCTCGATCAGGTCCTCCAGGACCGCCTTCAGCGTCATCCCGTGGAGAGGATTGTTCGGTTGTTCCTGGGGCATGGGCGGGGTCGCGTGGGGATGGCTGCAAGGATGCGGCCGACAAGGGTAGCCGTGGCGACTCAGGGGTGGGGCCGCCTTGGCCGGTGATTCGTCAGGTTCCTCAGGGACGGCCGGGTAGGCGTAGTCCTTTCGGGATCAGAATGCGGTCCACGAGGCTGAAGAGCGCCTGGGCAATGAGCGCGAGGGCCGCAGCCGGGAGTGCGCCCTCGAGGATCAGCGCGTGGTCGTCCAGCCGGATTCCCGTGAGGATGGGCTGGCCGTAGCCCCCCGCGCCGATGAGGGCGCCGAGGGTGGCGAAGCCGATATTGAGCACGAGGGCCGTCTTCAGCCCGGCCAGGATCATGCGCGATGCGAGGGGGAGCTCGATGCGCATCAAGCGGGCGCGGGCGGGCAAGCCGAGGGCGCGCGCGGACTCCTGGAGGTCGGGCGGCAGTCCGCGAAGCCCGTCGCAGGTGTTCCGAACGATGGGGAGGAGGCTATAGAGAAAGAGTGCGGCAATGGCGGCCGCCGAGCCTGCGCCCACGCTCGGCAGCCCGAGGGCAGCGACCGGTCCGATCAGAATCACGAGGAGCGCCAGCGCAGGGATCGTTTGGATGATGCCCACAACGCCGAGGATGACGGCGCCGCCGCGGGTCGACTTCGCGGCGACGATCCCGAGCGGTAGGCCGATGAGCACGGCCAGCAGGAAGGACAGTCGGACGAGCTGGAGATGTTCACGCGTGCGGCGCCAGATGCGGCTGGCGCGGCTAGCTTCCACGGCGCTGGCCTGCGGCTTGATCCCCAAGGCGCGCTCCAGGAACGCCGCCGCCACCTGGCTCTCGGGCGTACGCTCGAGTCGCGCCTCTGCGTTGAGGCCCATCATCGTCGGCTCGTCCATTTGCCCTTCCAATCGAAGGATCGACTGAAGCATCGAGGGCGCGCGTGATTCGAGGTCGAGGCGATACAAGAGGACGGCGTCGTAGCGCGCGAAGTGAGCCCGGTCGTCCTCGAGGACGCGGAGCCCGTAGTACTGAATGTCGGCGTCGGTGGTGTAGACGTCGACGCCGTCGATCTCGCCGCCCCGTAGCTGGCGGTAAGCGATGTCGTGGTCCATGCCCGACACGTTGACCTGCGGCAGGCCATAGGCTTCCCGTAGCGCGGGCCAGCCGTCGCCGCGGTCCATGAACTCGGAGCTGAAGCCAAGCGCGAGGTCCGGGTGACTCGCGAGCTCGGAGAGCGTGCGGATCCCGAGCTCACTCGCGCGCGCTTCCCGCATGCCGATCCCGTAACCGTTGTTGAAGCCAAGCGGGGCCGACATGCCAATGCCGCGGCGCCGCAGCGCCGCCCGCATGTCTGCCATGTTCTGGACGTCTCCTTCGCGGGTGATCTCGTCGGCGAGGATCTCCTGGGCGATGGTGCCTGTGTACTCCGCGTACACGTCAACGGAGCCGCTGACGAGGGCTTCGAACAGCACGCGCGTCCCGCCGATCTCCCGTGCGTGCACTGCGGGTTCACCTGCATCCCGCGCAAGCGCAGCAATGACCTCCCCAAGCACCACGGACTCCGTGAATTTCTTGGAGCCGATGCGATAGCCGACTTCATGCCGCGTCAGCGGCACGATCGCGAAGGTCACCACGGCGACGAGGAGAAGTCCGATGGGGGAGATCTTCAAAGCGTTCGCATCCTTTGGGCGCCCACGAAGCGCGTGACGAATGGGCTGGCGGGGCGCTCGTCGAGGTCCTCGAACGTGCCGCGCTGGAGGATGAGACCGTCCTGCATGAGCACGATGGAGTCGGCGAAGTAGCGCGCCTCCGCGAGGTCGTGGGTGACGAGGACCACCGTCTTTCCGAGGGAGCGAAAAGCATCACGCAGGTCTTCCTGGAGCTCCGCGCGAACGATGGGGTCGAGGGCGCCGAGCGGCTCGTCGAGGAGGAGCACATCGGGATCCAGCATGAGTGCGCGCATCAGCGCGACGCGTTGCTGCTGGCCGCCGCTGATCTCCAGCGGATATCGGCTCCGGAGCGCGTCGTCGAGGCGCGCGATACGGCCGAGCTCCGTGACCCTGGCCTCTATGCGCGGTCGGTCCCAGCCGTGCTGCGGCCCCAGGTGCTCGCAGAGCAGCGTGACGTTCTCCTCGGCGGTCAGGTGTGGGAATAGCCCGCCGCCTTGAATGACGTAACCCATGCGTCGCCTCATGGCGGCGCTGGAATCGACGTGCAGTCGCTCGCCTTCGAATTCGATGCTGCCGGAGGACGGCTCCACCAGCCCAAGCATGAGCCGCAGAAGGGTCGACTTCCCGCAGCCGCTCGGGCCGATGAGGACCGTTGTCTCACCGGCCGGAACTTCGAGGTCCACGCCCGCAACGGCGTTGGCCTCTCCGTAAAACTTTGTGACGTTGCGCAGCTTGAACACGGACAAAGAGGATAGGGAAAGCTGTTCCGGGCAGCGGTGACCCCAATAGCAAAATCGGACCCGGGATGTGTCCACGGGACAGGTACGTCCTTCGCCGGTAACTCCCGCGTAGGAACCGGCAACTCAGCGTTCGGATTCCCGGCTGGCGCCGCTGACCCCATCGCCATCCGCCTGCTCCCTTGATCAGTCCGCCCAGGGTCCAAATCCCGTGAACCTTGAAAATCGAGTTATAGCGCCGTCGAAGAACTTTCGACATTGAGTGAAGAGTTTCGTGTTTCCGACCGTAAATCCCGGTGCTGGTGACACTCCTTGGTGTCCCCACGCTCTCCCACGTCTCGCGCCCGCTATTGCTCGCTTCTGCGGCTGATCACCTACTTGGTGAACGCCAACCACCACCCTCGCCATGACCTCGACACTAATGTCTCTTCTAGCTGCGACTGCGCTCACAGCTTTGACCACAGCTACTTCCCCAGCAGCGTCTGCGGGACCGCCTATAGGGCCGTCGCTCGCTTCGACACCCACCGTTTCAGCCGCAACCGGCGGCGCCCTGCATGCCCCCTCGATCGACGCCAGCTCCGCGACGATTCTCTGGAAGGGTAAGGCGACGCCGTTCGACTCTATCGAGATCCCAGGCGCAGCCGACAAGCTCGCCGCGGTCGCCAAGCACGTCGACCGCTATGCCGCATGGGTCGCCGAGAACGGTTACGCCATGGCGTTGACCGAGGACGCCCGAGTTCTGCTGATCACGTCCAGTGCTAAGGTGGCCAAGCGCCGCCTCAAGCTCGTCTCTAAGACGCTCTCCGTCTTCGATGAGATCATGCCGGCTCCCGATCGAACGGGGTCCGACGAGACGTTCCGCGAGGGGGACTGGGGCGTGTGCGAGCACGTGCCTGACGCAGGGCCTGTCGTGTTGATCGAGCTTGAGAAGGGCGCGCACTATCAAGCGCTCCTTGGCTCGCTGGAGAAGGGTGACCCCGACATGCAGACGTGGACCAGCGTGCACGCTAGCGAACCCGGTTTCGACGAGGTGCGCGTGATGGCCGCCGCCTGGCAGGCCGCCCCCGCGGGCTTCGAGGTTGGCAACGTCTGGCGCTCCGAGAACGAGCTGGTCAATCGACTCAGCCGCATGCTGACGTACCGCTCCTTTGGCCCTCAGCCCACTTGGTTCAACCAGGCGACGGCCTGGACCGTGGAGCAGTCGGTGGTGGGGAACATCTACTGCTTCCCCTACCGCCAAGAGTTCGTCAGCGTGGGCGAGCACTCGGGCTGGTCGTCGACGCTCAAGGGTCAGTTCAACAAGCGCAAGAAGGAGCCCCTTGAGCTCGGCGAGTTCGCTGGCTGGCGGCGCAACTCCTGGGATCTGAACGAGGCAGCGCTTTCGTGGGGCTTCGTCCAGTTCCTCGCGAAGCACAAGCCCGGCTCGCTCCCCGCGCTCGCCGAGGCCAACCGACTCGCCTACAAGGCGGGCTTCACTGTCGACCACGGTGACGGCACATGGTCGACCAATCCGAACTTTGAGGTTCCGAAGGCGAGCCAGCTGGAGACGCTTGAGTCGATCGCAGGCGAGGAGGTGCTGGACGAGGCGTCCGAGTTCTTCCGGAAGGGCAGGCGCTACAAGCCCTCCAGGAAGCGTCGATAGGCCCGCGTTGAGCTGCGATATAGACCCAGCAGCCGTCTAGCCAGCAGCCATCTAGCCAGAAAGCGCCCCCGGGGATCAGTTCCCCGGGGGCGCTTTCTTTAGCTCCGCGCCGTGCCTCAGTGGGCCCGCCGGGGAGTGGAGGTGGTAGCGGATACAGGATTCGAACCTGCGACCTCCTGGTCCCAAACCAGGCGCGCTACCAAGCTGCGCCAATCCGCTATTTTCCTGCCGTCAGGTGCCGGGGAGGATAGCGCATTGGGTGAGGCTTGAGGGGGCGGTGATTCGTCGAAAGTGGGTCGGTTCTTCGCATGAATGGGAGGTTTCACGGCCGACTGAACCCGTCCGGTCCGCATGGCATGGGTAGAAGGGCCTTCCCGCGCCCATTGTCCGCCAGAATCCCGACCCTCTGCACGCCCCAGGAACTCGAGGGCCGGAAGCGCTTTCTGCTCGAAAAGACCCTGTCTGAGGCGCACCCCAAGACCCAAGGCATGCGTGTGAAGGACGCGATCATCTTCGGGGAGCTGACGAAGGGGCTCCACCAGGGTCTCGCCTAGGAGAGACCCTGGTGGTCGCGCAGAGCCACCGGCTGACTCACAGGCTGGGCCACCAGATGGGGCTGAACGAGTTCGTCCACGGCTTGGAACTCGCGCCCGCTCGGAGAGCGCGCGCTAGCAGCTCCCGAGCGGCTTCGGCCGCGTGCACTCCAACGGCAACGCCGAGTGCCTTCTGGCCCACGACGCGCGGTCCCGCGGGCGGGACTTCGGGGCTCGTAAGTTCGTTGTGCATGTGAGGCGGCCCTCCTTGCGGGATCGGCTTGCTCGGGTTGATCTGGACGGAGACCCAATCCCTCTACCGTCTCTCACTCCATCCCATGAAGCGCATTTTTCTCGTTCCCTTTGCTGGCTGCCTGCTCACGGCCACATCCGCCTTTGCCCAAGCGCCGTCGGTCGCGATCGTCGCTGCCGCCAGCGGAAGCCTCACCGACTGCCGCTACCTAGACGTCCAGTCCTACCTGACCGCGACCGGCTCCTTCGGCGCCGTCGACGTGATCGATTGCATCACGCAGACACCGACACTCGCTGATCTGACGGCCTACGACACGGTCCTCACATGGACCAACGTGGACTACAGCGACCGAAACCTGCTCGGCGACAACCTCGCCGATTACGCGGATACCGGTCGCGGCGTTGTGGTGGCCGTCTTCGCGAATACAACCACCGGCCTCAACCGCTCCCTTGGAGGCCGCTGGGAGACTGGGGGCTATGAGGTGATTCAGCAGGCGCTGGGTAACACGAACAGCCCAAGCTCGCTTGGCACCATCATCGATCCGCTGCACCCACTGGTGCAGGGCGTGGCAACCCTGAGCGCGAGCTCCGCGTTCCGTCCGAACCTCGGGACCGGCCTCATCCAGGGAACGGTCGTTGCCGAGTGGGCTGACGGCGCCATCCTTGCGGCGGCGGGCGCGATGCCCAACCGCGCGGACCTCGGGTTGTACCCGCCGTCCAGCAACTGCTCCGGGGGCTTTTGGGACGTCTCTGGTGACGGGGACACGCTGGTCGCGAACGCGCTTCTTTTCGTGTCCGGCGGGGGTGGGCCGGGCTCTAGCTTTTGCATGCCCAACGTCAACTCGACCGGCCTGGCCGGCAAGATGGGAGCGACAGGCTCTACTTCGGCGGCGGCCAACGACCTCACCCTGGAGGCCAGCCAGCTTCCGGTGAACTCGTTCGCGTTCTTCATCACGAGCCAGACCCAGGGCTTCGTCGCCATTCCGGGCGGTAGCGCCGGCAACCTCTGCGTTGTCGGCTCCGTCGGCCGCTACGTCGGACCGGGCCAGATCCAGCAGGCGAATGCATCAGGCACGATCAGCCTCGGCATCGACCTCACCATGACCCCCCAGCCGCTGGGCTTCGTTTCGGTCGCCAGCGGCGAAACCTGGAACTACCAGGCCTGGTTCCGTGACTCGATGGGCGGCACGCCGACGTCTAACTTCACGGACGGCTACTCGATCAGCTTCAACTGATAGGGATCGCCAGCCGCAGCCCCAGGCTGGCTTGGGCGGCGTGAAAGGTATCGGCCACATTGTCTGAGCGGCACTTCCCCGCGGCTCGATGTGGTCGATGCTCTGTCGAGTTGGCGGCGAGGGGAACGCGGAGCCCGAAGCCACGCTCCAGGATTCGTGATCACTCTCGCGACACGCTCGTAGGGCTCGTATCTTGCTGATGCGATGACGTACCTCCTGAAAGCCCTCTATCTGATCCCGCTGACGGGCGTTGGCTTCAAGTTCGCATTCTGCTGAGGCCATCCACTCGACATGCTCGGTTCGGGCATGCTTCTCGCTGGAATTCCTGTGATGCTCCTCAACGAGCGCTTTGGCGTCCCTGGCGGCGGACCGACCGGCGGTTAGTCCCCGCTTGGTACTGAGCCCAGTCGAAGGCGCCGACCTGGGCGTTGTCGTTGGTTCGCCCACGGGGCAGCGATAGATCCAAGGCCGCTCCAGTAGATCAGGCGGGAGATGACGTCCTGCCGCGTCCGTCGAAGAGACTTTACAGAGCCTGATCGGGCCTTTAGGCCTCCATGTCCGCTGAGGGAGACCCCTTCAATTAGGGTGAGGACGTCCGCCGCCGCCAATCCGTGCGGTCTGGCTCATCTCGCTTTTGAATATCAAGCAGTCTCTTCCATGACGAACCGTATCTCCAAGGCCCTAGCGCTCTCCGCCACGGCTGCCATCGCCACGACCGCCACCTTCGCCCAGACCACGCTCATCTCGGATGGCTTCGAGCTCGGCAGTGCGGCTGACTACACCGTGGTCGACGATGGAAGCATCGATGGCGCGGATGACTTTGCATTCGACTATGTCGCAGCCGGTATCCCGGCCGCTCCGCGCTCTGCTGCTGGCGACACGCTTGGCGTCCGCATGACCGCTAACACGTCGGCGGGTAGCGCTGACGCGCGCACCATCTTCCACAACACCGTCGTCAACGCGGACCGTTACCTCCTGACGGTCGACGTTTGGATGAACTTCGTCGGTACCTCCGGTACGACCGAGTTCGGCCACGTTGGCGTCGGCGGCGACGGCACGACCTTCAACAGCGTGTTCAGCCCGATCTTTGGATCCGGCGCATTCATCTCGTTCACCGGAGACGGCGGCAGCGGTTCGGACTTCCGCTGGTTCCGCGACAGTGCCAACACACCGATCGGCGACACGGCCAGCACCACGCTTCCGAATTCCCACCCAAGCTACCTTGGGCACGGTAGCAACGGGTCTGGCGCGTTCTTCCAGTCACTCTTCCCGTCGCCACCGTCCACGATCGCTGGCTCGCCGGGCAACATCTGGACCACGGTTGAGGTCGAGGTCGACAACGGCTGCGGCGTGATTTCGTTCTCGTTCGATGGGCAACTCGCCTTCCGCGGCGACTTCTCGGGTCGTTTCGATGGCCAAGTGAGCCTCGGCCTCGCCGACGCGTTCAGCTCGGTCGGTACCGCCGACCAGTTCACGCTCTTTGACAACCTCCTCGTCGAGGAGCTCCCGGCGATCGGTACGGCCTACTGCGCCGTCGTTGCGAACTCGACGGGCATGGGCGCGCGCCTGCTTGCCTCGGGCAACACGGCCGCGGCGGATAACGACTTCTCCCTCTGCGCCCTCGACCTTCCGATGAACTCCTTCGGCATGTTTGTCGCCAGCGCGGCGGCTGACTTCGTGGCGAACCCTGGCGGAAGCACGGGCAACCTCTGCGTCGGCCCGATGTTCGGCCGCGGCGTCGGCGGCGGGATCTTCAACAGCGGCATGGCCGGCTCCTTCGCGGCTACGACGGACCTGGCAGCCCTCCCGGGCGCCATGGGCACCACGGCCGTCATGGCCGGCGACACGGTGTACTTCCAGGCGTGGTTCCGTGACCGCGTCGGCAGCGCAGCGACGTCGAACTTCTCGAACGGCCTGGACGTCACGTTCAACTGATCGAATAGGCAGACTCTGCCAGCAAGATGCGGCGCGGGTGCCATGGGGCACCCCGCGCCGTTTTTCTATCTCAGAGCGGCTGACTCGCAGGCTTGGAGGGCGTGCGATCAGGCCGATGACGGCGAGCAGCCTATGGCAACTTCGGAAGCGGTCCACCTGTCCAGACCCACTGTCCAAGGGCACTTTCGGCCAGGGCATCCGCGAGGCCGCGCGTCGGGGCCTCGTAATAGCCGGCAATGCCATCGGATCCCTGGAGGGATCCCCATTGGGCGAACATAGCCTGCGCCTGGATCGCGCGTTCGCGAAGCTCACCGGTGCCGCAGGAGGCAGCCCAATCCTTCCATTCACCAAGCGTTCGCCTTCGTACAAAGGAGACATCGCTTTGGCGCGGCTCTTCTTGTGCGCGCTGGACGAAGGCCGGCGGAAGGGTGACGTTGTGAGCCTCGACGTAGTGCCTAAGACCCTCGGGCCAGATCCACGTGCCATCGGATACGTCCAGGTTCCCGACGTCGCCGTCTCCGTGGAGTCCGTCGCAATCTTCGAAGCAGCAGTGGGAGGAGTCCTGATCGGCCTCACGAGACTGCCGCTCGTCGTTGAGGTACTCCAGTACCTTGGCTTTAGCGCCGGGTTCGTACTCTCCCACGAGGTCCTGTGGGAAAGGCAGGTCGGGTTCGTGCCAGTTGTACCAATAGCCAATTCCGTTGAGACTCTCACTTGCCATGGGCCCATTCTAGCACACCACGGAGGCTACCTCTCCGGCGTTGACGGCCGACGTTGGCTGGCGCATGGCGGGGACGCGGAATCAGCTATTCTCGGGCACGCTCCTAGCAGCCGTCGCGCGTGGATGATGTGGGGTCCCAGGTTTGGGAACCCGCGGTCACATCTAGCAGACTGCGCTAGTCTGCAGGGATGCCCACAGCGCCTGCCTTCTCGATACCGAAATGCTCTTTCGCCGGCTTACTCCTCGGGTCCATCTCGTTCCTAGGCTCAGCCTGCAGAACGTGCACCTACGACACGCAGCCGCCATCCGGGCCGACCATGGTCGACGCGAAGTATGCGCGAGCCGTGCGCTCCCGCCTGGGCCGTGCTCCGAAGCCGACCGAGGAGGCCTTGAGTCTTGTCTCCAGCGCGCCCGTGATCGATCTGCACGTTCACACGTTCAACGCGCGCTACCTGCCGCTCGAGGGGATCCTGCTCGGCAAGCGTGACGTCAGTCTCCTCGCGACGTTCCTGACCGACCCTTGGGCCAAGAGCATCGCGGCGGCGGCGGTCGCCGAGGTGGAGCTGAGTGACGTCTCGTCCCCGGGGAAGGCCGAGGCCCACGCGGTCTCCGTTACCCAGGCCTGCATGGAGGCGTTCGACGGCGACATGGACGCGGTGAACGACGCGCTATCCATGCAGTGCGTTCAGGCCCTGGGACGCGCAGGCCAGCAGGCCCAGTCCGAAGCCGCCGCGATCGAGGGACGCAGTGATCTGGAGGAGCACGACAAGGCGCTGGCGAGAATCGATGCCGTGGAGCGCTCGCTGAGGGACAACCTCACCGACGATGATTGGGCCCAGCTGCGGAAGGCGCTCGGGCTCATCTCGCGGGCTCTGAACCGCAGCGCCGTGGACTTCCTGGTCGCGCTCCGCACCCGCGACGGCGACCAGGAGACGCGCTTCCACCGAGCGTTCGAAGGCCAGGTCGATCTCGTGGTCAGCCACACGATGGACCTCGCGCCGATATACGACCAGGAGGAAGACGGCGAGGTCTTGATCGAGTTCCCCACGGAGCAGCTCGACCGGATGAACGCGTTTCAGTCCGAGCCTGATTCGAAGATGCTCTATTTCGTCGCGTACAACCCGTTCCGGGACGGAGGCTCGCTCGACATCGTCAAAGAAGCGATCGAGTCCCGCGGAGCCTACGGCGTCAAGGTGTACCCGCCGGCCGGCTACCGCCCGTCAGGCAACAGCATCCCGAACAAGCCGTTCGCTCCCTTGACCGGGGCGCCGGAGCGTCAATGGAAGCGGCGCTACATCGAGCCCGCCTCCGCGCCAGGCAAGCAGACGCGCCTGACGGGCGAAGAGCTCGACGCGCGCCTCTGCGCCCTCTTCGGCTACTGCGCCGAGAACGACATCCCCGTTTTTACCCACTGCCACACGGGGGAGTTTGAGGCGCGCGCTGGATACGGCGTCTGCATGGCGAACCCGCGCTGGTGGAGGCCGATCCTCGAGAAGTTCCCGAAGCTCCGCGTCTGTTTCGGCCATGCGGGCGGCGAGGACTTCTGGTTCGGCTCGAATCGCCTGACCGCGGCGGATGGAGGAGACCCGCAGGTGGAGCGCTATAGTTCGTGGGGCAGGATGGTCTTCGAGCTCTGCGTTACCTACGAGAACGTCTACTGTGAGTTCGGAGCGCTGGACGAGCCGTTGACCCCAAGGGGGCGCGACCGCTTCACGGCCCTGCTGTCGGAGCTGATCCAGCATCCGCCGATCGGCGCGACGTACGACTTCGCTTCCAAGGCGTGCTACGGAAGCGACTGGTTCATGCCGAGCGCGGCGGCCGACCGCAAGGACGCCCTGGCGTCCTGGCGAACAGTCTTCGCGAGCGCGCCCCTGCTCCCGTTCCACCGCGCCTTCTTCGCGGGGAATGCGTCGGGCTATCTCAACGCAAACATGCGCAGGGGCGACGCGCGGCTCCCCGACTCTGTTCGGAGCTCGCTGGCGCAGTTCGACGAGTCCACCAGTGCATCGATGTAGCGGTGCCCAGCGAGGTCAGGTCCAGCGGGCGCATGCTTTACGCTTCACTCCTGGAGTAGCGCGCGCATCCGCGCCGCGCCATCGGGCTGATCGCAGACACGGAAGACCTCCCGGATCAGTCGCGCGCTTCCTGGCTCGCAGACCGTATCGGGCTTTCTGTCCCACAGCCCGAAGCGGAGGCCACCTTCGCCGCCGTGGTCCACGTGCCGGTGGTAAATGAACGCGTCGATGCCGTCGAGCCCCTCGACGATCTTCCAGGCGCGCGCGAAGGCCAGGGCCTGGACCCGCTCGCCGCCGACGTTCGGGCAATGGAAGCCCTGTTCACTCAGAATCACGCGGCGGGCGAGTCCATCGAATTGAAGCTCGTCGCGGCCCAGGTAGTCCGTAAGGACGGATAGGTTCTTGAACGTCACTCGCGGCGAATCAGCGCTCGGCAGCGCCGTCTTGTCATCCCAGAAGCGGCAGTCGAAGAGGTTCTCGGGGTAGGGGTGAAAGGCCACGTGCCAGGGGAAGTCGCCGCGTTCGCGGGCGAGCGCCGCGAAGCGGTCCAGGAGGTCGCGTCCGGGGCACGCCTGGGTGGCGTCACCTGCCGCGAAGCGTGCGTTCCAGTGGTGCTCCAGCGAAAGGTAGACGCGTCCGTCTGGATCGTTGTCGACGACGGCTTCGTGGACGATGCGAACGGCGGGCTCGTAGCAACGAACCACCTCGTCGACGCTTGCGCCGCCGAGGTTGTACCACCAGTGGTGCGAGTTCACCTCGTTCCCGACGATCCAGCCGCGGACGCGGCCGATCCTGGAGTCCGCACCGTACCGCTGGCTGAGCGCGCCAACGATCGCGCGGAAGTAGGTTCGACCCGCGTCGTCGAGTACGCGGAACGCACCGAGGCGGTTGGGCGCGGCCGGGTCGTAGCGAGGATCGAACTGAAGCGCGTCAATCGCAGGGCTGTTCGTGGCGCGCGCGAGGAGGATGAAGTTGAGTTCGACACCAGCCTTCGCGAGCGGAGCCACCTGGCGATCAAGCCCCTCCAGGCGTGCAGCATCGAGCGCCCATCCGGGAGCGACTTCGCGCTCACCGCGCTCGCTGTTGATCGGCTGCTCATCCGTGAGAGGCCGCAGGAGGTGCCCGAGTTGGACGTTGATCGCCGCGTGCTGGATACCGAGTTCGAGTGCATCGTCGACGAGCTGGACCTGGAGTCCCTTCTTGCTACGGGTCGCAGGCGGCGGCTGCTGCTGAATCTCCGCCTGCGGCGGCGCGGCCGAGCTCAGCGCAGCGGTGGCGGCCAGGAAGGGGCCCAGCAGGGCGGCTCCCCACGAACGACGGAGCGAATGCGAGGGCGTCTTCATGTGCCGACTGTAGCGCATGCACAATCGGCGCGTGGGGGGCAGGGAATCTCACTCCCAGGGGATGCGGGTCTCGACGCCCGTGACGTCGTACTGGGTCGCTGTAGCCGGGTCGTGATGCCCGCCAGCGGGCTGAATGCGGAGGCTCACCAGGGGCTCGGTCGTCAGGAAGGTGTGACGTAGACCGTTTCCACGCTTGCGTGCCAAGATCGTCCGGGTTGCGGTCTTGCCGAAGACCATGGGGGCGTCCCGTAGTGCCTTGGCCACGGTATCGAAGACAACGGTGTGGGGGTAGAGCGGCCGGTCCGTGGTGAGCACGCCGAGGCCGTGGGTCTCGCCATTCACAAGGACGATGTCCCAGGAGGCCAGCGTACCCACGCCCCAGGCATCGAGCTCCACGTGGAGCGGCCCATCGATGAAGGGTCCGAACCTCGGACCGTTCTTCACGGAGAAGGACTGCCGCGTGGCCTTGATGGCTTCGTCATCGGCGCCGCCTTGCCACGCCGTGATGTAGAAGTGCGACAGGTGGCTCTGCGCGAGCGCGGAGGCGTCGGCGCTGAGCCATCCCTGGCCGAAGACCAGAAGCTCGGCGTCTTCGGTGCCGGAAGGGAACTCGAGGATCGTGCCTTCGCCACCGCCAAGGACGTGGGTATCCGACTCTACTGACAGCCAGATGATGCCGTCGGGCAGGGCGCCGCGGTGGACGAAGCGGCCGTCCGCGCCTGACTCGAGGGTCTGGGTGAATCGGCCCCAGTGGGCTTCCTCTCCCTCTGTGGGCGCTGGGCGCCTGAAGATCATATCGAGCTTGGTGACGACGCCTTCGCCCTGCTGGTTCGCGACGCGTCCGGCGATGACAATGGGCAGCGGCTCGAGGTAGAACGCTCCCAGGTCGAGGATGGGGTCCTGGGGTCGGACGCGGAGAATGGTCTCGTGGACGCGGTCGGGGTCGTCGCCAGCGCTGAGGCGAAGGGTGGCGTTCCGTGGCCCGTCGAAGGACAGCCATGGGACCTCGACGTCGAAGTGGCCGAGCTCGTCCACTTCGATCTCGCCCATGGGCAGGAGCCGTCTCGTCGACAGGGTGGAGCTCAGCGTTGGCTTGTGGGTCAGCGTTGCCTTGAGGGGAGCATCGAGCGGGCTGAGGACGCGCCCGATCAGGCGCGGGGTACCGAAGCTGAGCTCGAGGACGGCTTCGACGGTGGCGCCGGCGATCTTTGGGCCCTCGAAGCTGCACTTGCCCAGCTTGGCGCCGGCGGGACCCAGGGCTTCAGCCTCGAGCTTGCGGTCCAGGCCGACGTTGCTGAACTCGAGCACCGCTACGGCGGCGCCGGCCGGCAGCTCCTCGACCAGCGCGGTGCCCTCCAGAAGCGACTTCCAGCCTTCGGTCAGGTAGACGCTGAAACCCCCAGGGATCGGACCGTTCGGAGAGTGGACTTCCAGGCGGACCGTGCCCGTGTCGGGCCGAACAAGGGTCACGTCGACCGGTGGTGAATTCTCGCCGGTGGTGACCGCGGCCCCGTGCCGCTCGAGCCCGGCGGCTTTGCGCTCGTCCGCGGCGCCGAAGAGGCCGACGGGCACGAGGCGCATGGTGCTCTGGCTCTCGACGAGGGCGAGCCGCTGCTCGTCGGAGAACGTCGCGCTTTGATCCTCGACGAAGGTGCGTCCCTCGCGGTCGGTGGGTGACGACACCAGGAGCCTCTTCGTCCTGCCGCCCATGTGCTCGATGACGGCCACGAGGTTGACGAGCGCGCCTTCCACCGGAAGCCCCGCTTCATTGACGACGGTGACGTTCCAGCCGGCGAGCGAGTCGATCGGCTCGGGCGGCGCCACGGCTTCTAGCTCCACCTCGGCGCGGGCGGTGGGGCTCACGTCGACTTCGCTGGGGATGATCTCCACCTCGGTGGACGGCGCAGTCTCGCCGGGCGCGCCCATCGGTGGGGCGGCCGTGTCCACCGGATCCTGGTGGGGATCGTTGGACACCAAGAGCGGCCGAAGAAGCAGGACCACAACGACGCCAACGATGGCGAGGGTGATGAGCGTTTTCGGTTTCATGGACATTCTCAACTTCGATCGGATGTGGGCCCTCGCGCGTGTCTGCAGCCAGCGCCGCCACGTTCAGGCTACTTCCGCTCCAACATCTCACTCATGGCGTGCAGGCGGACTTCCACGCAGTGAATCGCCTCGCGGTTTTCAGCGACGGTATTGATCGGCGGTTAGGTACTGCCACGGGCCCGCCGGACTAGAGCGCATTCAAGATGGCCCTTCGAAGGATCCCCAGGTCTTTTGCTTCCGGAGTGATCCGCTCCCATCCCTGGACGCGGCGCAACCGCCCTGCGTCGGGGCCGGAGAGCGCCCCATGCCGCTCCAGGATCTGCTCTACGGTGAGGATGATCTCGGCAGATACATATGCCGGAGCATTCGACGAAACTTCGAGCTGCGTGCGGCCGTCCCCAGCTGGCTTGACTGAGGCTGCGAAGGCGAACGCGCCGAACTGACCAGCGAACTCGGTGGAGCGGTCATTGCCAGAGACTCCGGGCAGGCTCGCGAGCGCCTCGCGGACGCTGGAGGCCGGCACCGAAAGCGCAGCGCGATCGGACCAGCCCCCGGACGAGCTCACTTCAACGCAGCCCAAAAAGGAGACAGCCGCGCAGAGGAGGGTCACGACGGTTGCCAGATGAAGAATTCTGGCCGTAGGGAACGCGAGTGCCTGATTCATGGCCGCAGTGTACCTCTGCCTCAATCTCGATGCCGCCGTTGGCGAGCGGGCGTGCCGGGGGGGTGGCGACAAGCGGGTGGGCATTCAGTAAGCGCCCGTGCCGTACGATGTGCCCATGCCAGAATCAGTGACGCGTCCAGGGGTGTTGCCGCCATCGTCAGTGCGTAGGGATCGCCCGGGCATGCGCTGGGCCTGCACATTGACTCTCGCGGCAGTAGCCCCCGCGGCAGTGACTCTCGCGTCGCAACTTGTCGCGTGCGCAGCGATCGGCGGAAGGACGGACGCTCCGCCCTCGCCCATGACGGTGGAATGGTATGAGGTCGTATCGCAACAACCGGGTCCCGAGGTCACGGACATGGCGATGCGCCAGAAGATCGACGAGAGCGGGCAGCCGTGGAAGGTGCGAGACCGGACGACCGGAATCGAGCTGATCCTGGTGCTGCCGGGAGACTTCCTCATGGGCTCGCGGGAATCGGAGGCGGGTCGGCAACAGAGCGAGGGGCAGCCGCACCTGGTGCGGTTGACGAAGCCGTTCTATCTCGGAGCGACGGAAGTCACGCAGGCGCAGTGGCAGCGTTTGATGGGGCCGACCCCGAGCTTCTTCGAGGGCCAAGACAAGCCGATCGACGCGTCCTGGAACGACTTGCAGGTCTTCCTGACCAAGGCGAGCGAGGGTGCTACGGCAAATGCCGAGCGGCTGCGCCTACCGACGGAGGCAGAATGGGAATATGCATGCCGCGCGGGAACGACGGGGGAGTTCAGCTTCGAGGGACCGATCCAGCATGCCTTGGTGAACTTCAACGATGGCGATGTCAAGAACGCGGTGGTCGTGGCAGGCAGGCTGGAAGTGGAATGGAACACGCCGCCAGCTCCCGAGTGCCGTATGACCACTGCCCCCGCAGGCTCGTTGCCGCCGAACCCCTGGGGTTTGCATGAGATGCACGGCAACCTCTGGGAGTGGACCGATGACAGGTATTCACCTGAAGGCTACGTGGACCGTGAGGCAGTAGCCGTAGACCCGTTCGACCGAGCCGTTGACGACGAACTACGAACCCTGCGGGGCGGCTCCTGGTATGACAACGCGCACCTCTGCCGCTCCACCGCCCGCGACGCGGGCGGCCCGGTGGTCCGCAGCAACAGGATCGGATTCCGCGTGGCGCGATCTCTCTGAACCGTAAAGCGCATTCAAGACTGCGAGAGGCGTGACACAAGGCAAGCAGGGCCTTCCGCTCGCCGCCTGTGGTGGTTTTAGGCATGGCATCGAACCGCCATGGGTGGCGCGCTGCTACATCACGTTTTCCAGGCCGCTTACGGCGCGTACCTCGCGACTCTCAACTTGGAGGTCCGAAGCGTCGACCTGGCCGTCGTCTCTCACCACGATCTCAGAGGCCCGAATCCGCGAAGTGCGAGAGCCGGAGCCATCTTCGAGCCGA
>JBLIHL010000028.1:0-20789 GCA_047635895.1 Paracoccaceae bacterium
AACCGCCCGATTGCTGAGACACCGCGCTGTATTTATGCGCCCATCGCCTGACGGCGCTGGAGCGATTATGTCGCTGTGCGCTCGCCGCGCAGGGGTCCTCGCCGGACGGGCGTGCTGCCGCACGGGCCTCCTCGCCGGAGGGGCCGCGAGGGCGTGGCCTCGCGCGGGCCGCACGAGCCCTACGGGCTCGCGCTATGGCCCTGGCGTCCTACGGACGCGGGGGACGGCTTGGGGCTGGGCGTGAAGACCCAAGACCCAATACCCAAGACTCGCCCATTCGGGCGAGCACCCCCGCGCACAAGCCTAAAACGCGTAGCCGATCAGAAAACGAAGCACATCGTCGCCCTCATCCGCCACGGTGTAATCCGTCTTCAGCACGATCTGGCTAACGGGCTGATAGTTCAGTCCAAAGGTCGTGAATGTATCGACGACACCGCCGCTCGGGCCGAAGCCGCCGTCGAAGCCCGCCTGGGTATCTAGGTCCTCGTACCGAACAAAAAGATCGAGGCGCTGGTCGGTGATGTGATCGCTGAACGAGAGAAGGTTGTAGCCGACCTCGGCGTACCAGCCCTGCAGCTCAGACGCCACGTTTTCACCGGTTCGCGCGTTGAAATCGTCGGTGTCGTCCACGGTGGCCGTCGCGTACAGAGCGCGGAGGAACCACGGGCCGGTCTTCCACTCGGCGTGCAGGTCGACGATGGTCGTGCCGAGGTCCTCGGGAGTGGTGACGCCCGAGTCTCCTGTGAAGACCGACACGCCGGCCACTAGTCCAGGCGTGTCCACATAGTCGAAGCGCGCGGCGAGCGCGACCTTATCGATCGACGCACGGTTGCCCTTCTGGCGACCGCCACGCAGACCGTTCGCATCGAAGTTCTCGCCGTTGAGTCCGTTCAAGACGTAGCCGCTCCAGGCGAAGCCGCCGACCTGCCCATAGCCGCCGACGCCCATCGCGCGCCAGGTAGAGGGGATGATCCGCTGCTCAGTCTGCGGCCTGGCAGACGCGAGGTACGTCGTCGGTTCATGCCGCTCGTTGACGAATCCGAGCGGGGTGAGGATCACGCCTCCCCGCAGCGCCACGGTGTCCGTGAGAAGGTGGTCGAGGTAAGCAAACTCGATGGACACGCTGCCCGCGGAGTCCGAGGTCGCCGAACTCGCGCTAGTCGTTCCATGTTCGATTTCGATCTCGGAGTTGAAAATCCAGCGCTCAGAGATCCGGTTGCCGAAGTACAGGACCCAGCGCAGCGCATCAAAACTGTCGCCGTCCTGGTCCCGGACGACCTGACCCAGGAACTCGCCGTAGCCGCCAAACGACAGTCCGTCCGCCCGGTAGACGTTGGCCGCACGCGGCGCGAGCGTGCGCTGGGCCAGCTTGTCCCAGGCGAGCGTGGCCGCCTCGTCGAAACGAGTGCTGGAGGGGGCGCCAAGGGGGCCAACCTCCGCTTGCGCGAGGGCGTCCATGGCGGCCTCGAGCTCCACGGAAAGCCTGTCGCGGTCAGACTCCAGCGCCTCCAGGCGCTCCTCCACAGTCTTTTGACGGGAGTCCTGGGGGACCAAAAACGGGACGAGTGGGGACGTGGCTACGAAGAAAGTGATCAACATGGCGGGGGACTCTATTGATATTGAGATTCATTTGCAGGTAGAATCCTGAAAGTTCCTCACGCCGCGGACCATCGTCTCATCCCCGAGACCAGTGGCTCCCGCGTCGGAAGTTCTGCAGACCCCACGACCCCATGCTCAAGAAAACCAATCGCCGAAGCTGGTGGGCGCTCCCCGCGGCCCTCTCGCTGCTGCTCATGGCCGCAGCCCCTCACCAGAACGACAAGAAGGGGTCCGTCATCGACGAGGCGCTCGCCAAGGCCTACCCCGGCGCGAAGATCGAGCGGGTCACGTGCGTCCTGACGCCCGAGCAGCGCAAGAAGGTCGGGAAGCTCGGCGCGCAGGACGGCTACCCCAGGAAAACCACCTTCGCGTATCTGGCCAAGAAGGATGGCAAGGTGGTCGGGACCGCATTCTTTGACAGTCACGTGGTTCGCACCAAGCGCGAGACCCTGATGCTGCTCGTCTCGCCGGAGGGCGCGCTGGCAGGGGTCGAGACGCTTGCGTTCAAGGAACCGCCCGAGTACATGGCCCAGGACTCGTTCTTTCGCGCGCTGAAGGGTCGGAGGCAGGGTCGAGACCTCCAGCTGGGCCGCGGCCTTGACGGCACGACAGGCGCCACACTGACCTGCGCAGCCGTCGCGAAGGCGGGGCGCCGCGTGCTTGGGCTGCACGCGGTCCTGGGTAAAAAAGTGGGGCGTTCGACCGTGGGGGACGAGCCGAAGCCCACCCCCAAGCCCAGCCCGAAACCGCCCAAGAAGGACCCTTCCCAAGGCAAGACCCGGCCTGAAATTACTCCCAGCGGCGCCGCCAGGACGCGAGGCCTGTGACTCCAGGAGCCAAGCGCTTTCTTCTCGCATCCACGGCTGCGATCGGGGCGACCGGGCTGGCCTGGGCCTGGATGCGCTACCTCTGGGGCGCGGGTCCAGAACCGCTCGACCCTGAGCTCCTCATGGAGTGGACGGGCGTTCATCCCTGGGAGCCGATGACGCGAACGCTGCACCTTCTGGCAGCCCCCTTCGCGGTCTTCGCGCTCGGGCTGATCTGGACGTCCCATGTCGCTCCCAAGCTGCGAGGGATCTCGCGCTCGCGGCGGCGAACGGGGCTTCTGCTGACGCTCCTGGCGGCGCCCATGGTGCTGTCGGGCGTGCTGCTGCAGGTCGCGACTTCAGAGGAAGCGCGGCTGTTCTGGGTTTGGGTCCACGGCGCCTCGAGTGGGCTCTGGCTACTCGGCTTCGTCGCGCACCTGCTCACACGGCACCCCACAGCGGGCGCGACACGCGCCTGAGCTTGGTTTCTGTCCCGGTCTGGAGCGATCCACGCGTCAGCGCCGTCGGTTCCGCCACGGCGTGGCTCGTCGCCCAGGAGGAGCCGGGTAGTTCTTGATCGCGGCGGGCTTTCCCGGGGTGGGGTGGCGTTCCTGATCTGGCCGCGAATGACGGCTTCAGATCGCGACGATTCGCGCACTGCACCATGGTTCATCGCATCGCTCTGTCCGCACTGATCCTCACGGCAGCCGGTTCCAGCGCTTCCGCGCAGTCGCTTCTCTGGTCCGCTAGCGGAGTCTCGGGCGGCGAACGCTACGGCCTCGTCGTCTCCAAGGTCGGCGGCATCAACGGCGACGGTTGGCTCGACTTCATTATCGGCGCGCGCCTCGACCTTGTGATGGGACTCGCCGTGGGGTCGGCGACGGTCTTCAGCGGCCTCGACGCCTCCGTGATTCAGCGCTTTGAAAGCACGCACTCAGGTGATCAGTTCGGCGACACAGCTGTCGGCATGGGAGATGCGAACGGGGACGGCTTCGACGACCTGTTCATCGGAGCGTTCGGCTTCGATGGCGCGGCGTTTGACGCCGGCCGCGTCCTCGCCTACTCGGGCTTTGAGACCCTCGGCGAAACGATCTGTGCACCAGCCGTCCTCAACAGCACGGGCGTGCCGGCTCATATCCTCGCCACGGGCTCCGCGGTCGCCACCGATGGCGACGTCACGCTCACGGTGGTGGACCTTCCGCTCAACTCCAACGGCTTCTTCATCACATCTCTCGACGAATTCACCGTCGTGGCGCCGGGTGGTAGCATGGGCAACCTCTGCATCGCCAGCGGCGTCATCGGTCGCTACTCCGGGGATATTCTAAACTCGGGATCGGCGGGCACGGTTTCGCTTAGCCTTGACCTGACGGCGTTTCCGCTTCCGATGGGGAGCGTCGCGGTGGTCGCAGGGGATGTTCGCTACTGGCAGTACTGGTTCCGCGATATGCCGACGTCGAACTTCTCGGATGCCCTGAAGTTGACTTTTCAATAGGACCCAAAGGATGACCCGCGACACGTTCGCACTCGGGCCGGAGAGCTTCCTCCCGATCGATCTCGAAGAGGTCGATCGGGAGGTTTTCGTGACGCCCTTTCTCACGCCCGAGGCTGCCCAGCGGGTGCTGGCCGAGGCCGACCGACGGGCGGCTGATGCGACGCCGCCACGGCCAGGGGCGCTCCATCAGCCCAGCTCGATGCATGACCACGGCGTGACTCTCGAGAGCCTCGGGATGAAGGACCTCGTCGACCACCTGATCGAGGGGGCGCCGGCGCTGCGCGCGCTGCTCGCAGATCGCTTCCGAGCGTTCGGCGGAGACGCGCTCGATGGGCACTACAGCTACCTGGTGGACTACGGCCGCTCGGGGGATGAGGACCTCGGGTTTCACGTGGACGACAGCGAGGTCACGCTGAACCTGTGCCTGGGGGAGACGTTCAGCGGGTCGGAGCTCGTCATGCTGGGCCGTCGGTGCGATCAGCACCGTCAGACGCCCGTCCAGGCGGGGGAAACGGTCGAGATCCTGCACGAGCCCGGCGCGCTCGTGGTCCATGCTGGTCGCCACCGTCACCGGGTGGACCCGATCCGGACCGGGCGCCGACGGAATCTGATCGCCTGGCTCCGTAGCTCGTCCTATCGAGCCCCCTCAAAATCCACAGCTGGAGCCCTAGGGGAAGGCGAAGGAGGGGCCCAAGGGTGCCCATCCTGGTGCGGCTGGGGATAGTCCCACAGGATAAGCCAGTCGGGCTGTATCCTGCGCGTCTCGGCCCCATAGGGGCCTGTTGCGAATGGCTGAATTCGCGTGGCACGCTACGCGAATCCATCTACCCACAACATGGCCCTAACAGCCCCTCCCCGGCTGTCCACTGCCCTCTACCGCCTTGATGCCTCCCATGTCACGACTCTCCGCCGTCCTCGCCGCCATGATCGCCATCGGGGCGACCAGCGCACAGGCTGCTGCCCAGCTCGATCTCCCATCCAAGCCCAAGCTTCCGCCGAAGCCGGTGAAGGAGGAGCCTCGCAAGGGGGACAATGGGACGATCCTGGGCGTGAAGAAGAGCGGCTCGGTCGCGTCGGGCAACGTCGGGGAGACGACCAAGAAGGAAGTTATCTACGACGAGAAAGGGCGAGCCGTGGCGACGGTTTCGACCGTCCGGGAGAACGTGCCCGGGCAGGGGAGGAACGGCAAGGGCAACGTGCAGCTGGATCTCCCGAAGACGGGTGCTCAGCCCGGAGGCGGCGCAGCCCGTCCGGTGAATGAGCCCAAGCGGCAGCCCTGGGAGTCCGCTCCTGTGGCCCAACCCATTGCAAGGCCGACAGGGCCCGCGCCCGGTGGGGCCCGCGATGGGTTCGACCCGCTCGGCGAGGCTGGATCCTCCAGGAGCGCGGCCCGCTTCCTCTTTGATCGACTCAGCAAGGTGCGTCGTATCAGCGATGTCGAGGTCGAGGAAATCTCGGATCACCTGGCGCGCCTCAGTGAGGACGGCCTCCGTGTGGCCCGCTACTGCCTTGCCCAGGACGACGATGTCCTGAGCTACGCCGGCGCGCGCACGATCCTCATTGCCGGCAGCGCCGCCGATGCGGACCGCGTCGTTCTGCGCCTCCGTGGCAACGTGCCGCCGAGGGTCGGCCAGCACATCCTCACCGAGTTGATCGACCGTGATCCGGTACGCGCTTCCTCCGCGTTCCTGGCCCAGATGCTGCGCCATCGCTCGGGCTCCGTCCGGCGGGTTGCGGAGAAGGAACTCTCGAAGCGCATTAATGTCGATGACCTTCCGCTCCTGGTGCCCGCGCTGGAAGATCGCTCGACGGACGTCCGCAAGGCCGCGACCTCGCTCCTGGCGGGGCTCGGCGATTCACCGCTCGTCACCGAGTATTTGATGGAGCGCGTCGTGGATCGGTCCTCGTCGGTGTCGGAAATCGCCATCGACGCCATCTCCCGCGCTAGCGCCGGGGATCCGAGCTTTGAACTCCTGCGCCGCGTCTTTGAGTCCGGCGAGATTGTCCGGCACGAGGCTCTCCTGATCATCGCGATCGTCGATCGCGAAGATCGTCAGGCGATCCCGATCTTCGGCGAGCAGCACCTGGTGGGGCTGCTCCGCGCGCTCGACTCCCCGCAGCCCATCGTCAACGCCGCGGCCGCGCTCGCGCTCGCGGGTATTGGCTTCCGCAGCGAAGACGAGGGCAAAATGCCCTGGCTTGATGGACCGGTGCCGTCCGCGCTTGTCGCGGTGGCGACTGGCTCCACGTTCTTTGACGGATACAGCCTCGTGCGGGACCCGGCACTGCGCCGGCTGCGCCTGATCAGCGGTGTAAACCACGGCAGCAACGGGCCGGATTGGTCGGAGTGGTGGGGCAACGAGAAGTATCGCTTCCGCGCGGACCGCGCCGTCATTCACGTGGGGGCGGAGGACGTGAGTCGCATCGTTCTGAGGGTGGATCCGGGCATCGCCGCGGTGAGTCCCGCGCTGCTGCGCCTCGGCCAAGGGCGGCCTTTCGTTCTGGTCGGGCGGGCGCTCAGCGAAGATCCCGAGTGGATCGCCGCCGAACATGAACGCGCCGGCTCGATGGGCGTAGACATCCTATTCCTCACGGACGGTGACGCCGCCGACCTCATGTCGCTGCTCTCGGAAGAGGGCGTCTTTGGAAGCGGTCGACTGCCCGGGCCGAGGGGCTCCTTCGGAGCAGGAGGCCGATCGATCGAGGTCCAGGTCGGACGCCGAGCGAAGTCGTTCCGTTTCTCACAGCTGCAGACGCAGCCTTGGTTCGACCGGATCATGGCGCGCGGGGAAGGGCTTGCGGACCACTACGCATGGGAGCGTTTCCCCGTTGCAGGCGTCCACGCAGACTCCACCGATCTGTTCCTGACTGAGGCACCTTGGTGGTCCGAGCCACACACGGACGAGGAGAAGAGCAACCGCTTCCTTGGCCTGCTCGTCGATCACCTCGAGGCAGCGCCGATCAAAGAGCGTGAGCCCGGTATCGCGGAGCTCGAGCTGCTTGTCGCGTCGCGAGCGACCGGCGACTTCCCCGAGGGCACTCTCCCACGCTTGACCGGTCTCCTGCGCGAGGAAACCGTCTTCGGCAACCGGGCCCGTCAGCTGACGGACACCGTCTCGCGGATGGTGGAGCTCGATCCGGAGTCGCCGTTGCACGGCGCCCAGCGCACCCAGCTCTTGGTCGTACTCCACGATCAGTTTGGGCCGTTGGCGCTGTCGTCGATCGCCACGGTGCTCCAGCGCGCGGGGCACGGGGCGGTGCTTGAGGCCGCCGTGGACGAGCGCGAGACGCTCCGCGTAGCGGCGGCGCTCAACCTCGGGCAGGCGGACGCTGCGGAGAACCCGGAGGACATCGACCTGCTTCTTCTGATGCTGGGCGACGAGGCCGAGGACGTGGAGATCGCGGCCCTCGCGGCGCTCGCCATGCGCAAGGCCGAAGGCGCCCGCGTGGCCGTCTGGGCCCGAGCACGGGTCTCGAGCTCGAATGGCGTGAGCGTCAGCACCCGTGCGGCCGCCCTCCGCGCGGCAGGGATGATCGGTGGATCCGGGGCCCTGGAGCTTCTGATCGCCGGGCTCACCGACAGCGACGAGCGCTTTCACCTTCCGGCGGCGGAGGGACTCGCCTCCCTCGGAACGCCCGAGACGGCGGCGCTCCTCGTGTCGCTCCTGCGCGGCAACCAGCGGCAGTCGGTTCAGACCGTCGCCAAGGAGGGGCTGCTTCGCCTCGGAGAGGCCGGACACGACGACCTCTTCGCCGCGATGCGCTCGCCCGACAAGGGACTGCAGCGCGACGCTGCGGTGCTCCTCGCTCGCCAGCTCATTCCGCGCTCCGTCCCGGTGCTTGCGTCCACCGTGGCGCTCGATCCAGACGACGCCACGGCCATGCATGAGCTGGCCGTGCTGACCTGCGTTGACTTCTCCGGCGAGGCTCTGCCCGCCGAGCGCTACTTCCAGTGGTGGGATGAGGTCGATCACAACAACGCGTTTTCATGGTTCGCCGCGGCGCTTGAGCTGCGTGGCGTGCGCGCGCCAGAGGCCATGGCGTTCGAGGGAGGCGGGACGGAAGAGGCGCGACTCTTCCTCCTGACCATGGTGCGTGAGGTCGGCGGCTTCCTCGGCGAGCGGGCGCTTCGTGAGCTCGAGCGCCTGCACGGCGAGTCCCTGGGCCCGGTCCCGCTCCGTATCTCCCAGCGTGACGACTGGTTCATCAAGGTCCGTGGGCTCGTGCTGCCGGATGAACTTGAGAGCGGCTTCCGGTCGGGATCCGGCGACGAGAGGCGTTGATGGGGGTGGATCCCCATGTCGCCGACGATTCTTTGGATCGTCGGCGAAAGCGGTGGGGCATCGCGTTCTTTCTGATCGCGGCGCTCGTGGTGCCGCTAGCGTCAATCGCGGCCGTGGCGCACAGCCAGGGGCTCCGGACCGCGCTGGCCGAGGGGCCGACGCGGGCGATCCGTGCCGCCCTTCACCGCCTCGCGGGCGGAGCCCTCGAGGAGCGCGGTCTCGAACTCGTCGAGGGCCACCGGGCGATCCTTGTGGCCGCAGCCGCCGAGTTCGACGTTCCCGTGAACTGGCTCGGCGGGATCATGTTCGCCGAGAGCCGGGGCCGTGGAGGGCAGACCTCGTCCCGCAACGCCCTTGGACTGATGCAGCTCGTGAAGGCGTCCGCCCGGGATGCAGGCCGGCGGGCCGGGATCGAGCTCCCCGAGGGCGATGAGGCCCTGGTGAAGCAGCTTCTGGAGGATGACGCGCTCAACGTGCGCCTCGGCGCCGTCCACCTGTCATGGCTATTAGAGCACCGGGGGGAATGGAGCGACGAGGCCGTGATGGTCTCCTACAACGCGGGTCGGGCCCGCCTTTTTCAGTGGATCAAGAAGCGGGGCAGCTACTCCGGTTGGGTGGAGGCAGAGGAGCAGCGAGCCAGCCGCGGAGAGCCTACGACGGGCGCCCTCGGCTACGCGAGGCAGGTCCTGATGGCCCGTGATGCGCTCCGGGGGCGGGGCAAGCTCACTCCAGGGGCCAGGGCGTCGGTGCGGGAGTAAGTGCTGGAGTAGGCGCCAGACGTAAAGTTAGAGTGCTTGTTCCAACGTCTCGGGCGAGCTTGCGTAACGCGGCTCCTGTAATGTCCTAGTCCTATCAGCGGAATTCACTATTCTGCCGATTCGCCCATCCTACCTGCCCCAGTCCCAAGCCCTCCGATTTCGGGGGCACGCGTCTCCCGTGACTGAAGCTCCCATCGCCCCTTCCGCCGGTTCGGCGACGCCCGGCAACGCCGAACTGGAAGCCGAAATTCAGCGCGCTAGCGGCTGGACCACCGAGCTGACGGACGCCATGAGCACCGTCCTGGTGGGCCAGAAGGAACTCACGCGCAGCCTCTTGGTCGGCATGCTCTCCGGTGGACATATTCTCCTCGAAGGCGTCCCTGGGCTAGCCAAGTCCCTCGCGGTGGCGGCCCTGGCCAAGGGGGTCAAGGCGTCCTTCGCCAGGCTCCAGTTCACGCCGGACCTCCTGCCATCCGACCTCGTCGGGACCGAGATCTACGACGCGAAGGCGGGCAGCTTTACGGTGCGCAAGGGCCCGATCTTCGCCAATTTCGTGCTCGCGGACGAGATCAACCGTGCGCCGGCCAAGGTGCAGTCGGCGCTCCTTGAGGGCATGCAGGAACGCACGGTTTCCATCGGCGGCGAGACGTTCGACCTGCCGCGGCCGTTCCTGGTGCTAGCGACCCAGAACCCGCTCGAGCAGGAGGGCACCTATCCGCTGCCCGAGGCCCAGCTCGACCGCTTTGCGCTCAAGGTTCAGCTCGACTACCCGAGCCGCGCCGAGGAGCTCGAGATCCTGGACATGATGGCCCGGACCCAGGCGCCGGAGCCGGTCAAGGAGGTCATCAGCGTTGAGGCCATCATGGAGGCGCGCAAACTCGTCGACAGGATCACGATCGCCCCGCCGCTCGCGTCCTACATCGTCTCGATCGTCGAGGCGACGCGCGAGCCCGCCAAGCACGGGCTTCCCGAGCTGGCACACCTCATTCAGTTCGGCGGCTCGCCCCGGGCGACGATCTGGCTGGCACTCTGCGCACGCGCTTCCGCGTTCCTCTCGGGACGCGCCTACGCTCGCCCTGAGGACGTCAAGGCCGTTGCCCTTGAGGTCCTGCGTCACCGGATCGTGCCGACGTACGAGGCCGAGGCGGAAGGCGTCACGTCCGACGAGATCATTCGCCGCGTTCTCGAGCGCGTCCCGCTCGACCGATAGAGTGGCCTTCCTATCGTCGAAGAGGGGAGCCGCCCCGGATTCGCCTGACCAAGGTCAGGCGAAAGCCGCTGGGGAGCCGCGCGCCCTCCTGACACCCGCGCTCATGGCGCGGGTGCGCCAGATTCAGATCCGCACGCACAAGCTCGTTAACACGGGCCTGGCGGGCGGCTACCGCAGTACGTTCCGGGGCCAAGGCATCGAATTCGAGGAAGTTCGTCCTTACCAGCCAGGTGACGAGGTCCGCGCGATCGATTGGAACGTCACCGCGCGGACGGGCGAGCCGTACATCAAGTCCTACCGCGAGGAGCGCCAGCTCACGATCCAGCTGTGCGTGGACTCCTCGCTCGAGCTCGACTTTGCCACGTTCGGCGAGACCAAGCGCGATGCGGCCTCCGAGGTCGCCGCGTTGATCTCCTTCGTGGGGATCCGGCACCAGGACCGCATCGGCCTCACGCTCTTCGGCCAGGAGCCTGGATTGCACTTGGGGCCGGGGCGCCAGTCGCGCCACGTCCTGCGGATGATCCGCGAGATCCAGGCCGCACCGATCACGCCGGGGCCCTCGTCGCTCCGGAGCATGCTGGAAGGCCAGGAAGCCACCCTGCACAGGCGCTCAATGGTCTTCGTCATTAGCGACTTCTCCGGCGTCGGCGCCGATGGCTCCGAGGGCGGCGACCGCGGCTGGGTGGAGGCACTCAGCCGTCTATCCAGGCGTCATGACGTGATCGCGATTCGGCTCGTGGACCGCTTTGAAGAGGAGCTCCCCGCTGCAGGTATCGTGCGCCTGGCGCGCATGGAGGACGGCGCGCTGCGCGACATCGACGGCCGCAAGAAAAGCGTCCGCGAGGCCTGGTCCCAGGCCGCGGCGGTGCGCAAGGAGGCGCTGGCGACGGTGTTCCGTCAGGCTCGAACGGAGTGGATCGACATGCGAACTGATGGGGATCTTGGGGCGCCGCTGGTGCGCTTCTTCCGACAGCGAGTTCAGGGTCCCCGGGGCGGTAACCAGGCCGCGGCCAGGAGCGCACGATGAGCGCACTTACCACCATGCTGCTGGTGAGCAGCGCGCTGGTCCTGCCCCTACTGGGGCAGGAGCCGGGCGAACCGGTCGTGGAAAACGTAGCCACGTCCGCTCGAACCGAGTCGTCGCTGGTGCCGGTCTCGGAATCCTCCGCCGTGGGCGTCGGGTCCCATCTGATCTGGCGCGTGACGGTCGACGATCCTGAGCGCAGCGGCGTCGAATTCACGAAGCCTGATCTGGCGGCGCAGCTTGGACCGGCTTGGGCCGTGGTCGACGGGCCCGCGGACCAGCTCGATCCTTCAGTCCCCAAGAGTCAGCGCCCTGACCTCGATCAGATCTGGACGATCATGCCGCTCGCGGGCGGCGCTGCGACCACGCCAGCGCTCTCGGTGACCTTCGCCGATGGGGCGACCGCGGTCGTGCCTTCGGCGAGCGTCGAGGTCCTGCCGTCGCTGGGGGAGTTTGAGGAAGCGCCGCGTCCGCTCATGGGCTTCCGCGAGGCGCCGGATCGGCGCGTGGGGAATCCGCGGGCTGCCATGCTGGCGCTGGGTGGACTTCTGGTCGCCGCCTTGGGGGTGGTCCTCTGGAGGCGCAGCGTCAAGCGGCGCCGTGCAATCAGCGCCCACCGTGCCCCTGAATCCACGCCCATGGAGCTGATCCAGGCGCTCGAGGTGAGCGCCGCGAGTCCCGGAGCCAAGATGGCCGGGCTTGCGCCCTTGTTCCGGCGTGCGTTCGACGCACGCCCCAGCGGGAGCACCGGCGGGAGTCTCAGCGAGAGCGAGCGACAGCGCCGGGCCGCCATGACTGATCTCGATTGGGCCGAGGAGGTCAAAGGGCAGGGTGGTGCAGACGCTGCGGGCCTTATCGAGGAGCTCAGCGCCTACCGCTATGGCGGCGGTGAGCCGACGACGTTTGCGGTCAAGGATGCGCTCCAGCGGGCGAAGGAACTCATCGCTGCGGCACATCGCGCGCCGTCCCCTGGAACACCCGAAGAGGCCGCCTGATGTCGTTCGACCTGATGCTCTCTCCTCCCGTGGCGCTTGCCCTCCAGGGCCTCGTGCGCAGTACGGCCGAGGAACGCTGGTCGGTCTTTGGCGTCGCGTTTGCCGATCCGTGGTTCCTGACGCTGATCCCGCTCGCGATTTTCCTGACCTGGCGCGGGTCCGAGGCCCGGCGCGTCGCCGAGGCGCGCGTGCCCACGATCGGTGACCCTAAGCTGGCCGGGACGGCTGGCTCGAAGGTCGTTTGGCTTGCGCCGATCGCCCGGATGCTGTCGGTCCTGCTCGTGATCGTCGGACTGAGCCGCCCGCTGGAAGGCCGCGTTTCGACGTCGCAGGAGTCCGAGGGCATCGATATCGCCCTGCTTCTGGACCGTTCTAGTTCGATGGACCAGCGCGAGCGCGCGGGCGGCCCGCGCCGCTTCGACATGGTCCGGGACGTCGTCGCCGACTTTGCGAAGCGCCGCATGACCGACTCGGAGAACGCTCGCGATAACGTGGCGCTCTTCGGCTTCGCGCTCTACGTGGATCTGCTGGTGCCGTTCACCCTCGACTCGGATGCGCTCCAGGGAGTTCTCAATGGGCTCGACGTTGAGACCGAGCAGCTCCTTGACGGGACCGCGATCGGCGGCGTGCTGACCACGGCGGCCGATGTGCTCCGCGGAAGCAAGGCGGACTCGCGCGTCGCGATCCTCCTGACGGACGGCGAAGAAACCGCCCACACCATCGAACCGATGGTGGCGGCGAAGGCGGCGCTGGAAGCCAACGTGCGCGTGTACACCGTGTTTGCTGGCCCCAAGGAGATCCTGACCCGGACGCTGTTCGGCGACGTCCGCCGCACGCGCGCCAACGTCGGCGACCTGCCCGCCATCGCCGAGATGACGGGCGGACGGTTCTTCCACGCCGAGAGCCAGGAGGAGCTCGAGGATGCCTACGAGGCGATCGAAACGCTCGAGCGTACGCCTCGCACCGAGGAGCGATTCGCCGAGCGCTACGACCTCTATCCGTTCCTGCTTGGGCCGGCCCTGCTCCTCTACCTGCTCTCGTGGCTCCTCGGAACGACCCTGGGGAGGCGCCTGCCATGATGGGCTTCGAAATTCTGCGGCCTGAGGGGCTGCCACTCCTGGCGCTCGGCCTACTGCCCTTGATCCTGGGACTCTGGGCCCTCGGCCAGAGACTCCGCGGGCTTCGCGCCCTGGCGGAGCCGCGGCACCTGGCACGGCTCTTCCCGGATCTGCGCATCAGCGGCGGCGACCTGATCGGCTGGCTCCGGCGTCGGGTGATCCTGCGCGCGGTGCTCGGCGGACTCAGCCTGTCGCTCCTGGCGCTAGCTTTCATCGGTCCGGTGAAGGGCTTCTCGCTCGTGCCCGTGCAGAGCCAGGAGGTTGACATCGTCGTCGTCCTCGACACGTCGCGTTCGATGCTGGTGGAGGACGTGAGTCCCAACCGCCTCGATCGTGCGAAGGCCGAGATCGGCGCGCTCCTCGACGTGATGGAGGGCGAGCGCCTCGCCCTCGTAGGCTTCGCGGGCGCGGCGCGTCCGGTCACGCCGCTGACGCGTGACCTCGACACCGCGCGCTACTTCCTCCAGCGCATGAGCCCGAGCGACAACCGCAAGGGCGGCACGGATATCGGCGCGGCGCTGGGCCTGGCGCTTGAGCGCTTCGAAGAGGGCAGCGGCTCGAACCAGGCGATCATCCTCGTGACCGATGGAGAGGACCTCTCCGGCGAAGGCCTGAGCGCAGCGGAGCGCGCGGCCGAGCGCGGCATCGCAGTGCATGTCCTCGGCATGGGCACGGAGTCCGGCGGCAAGATCCCGGATGGCAACGGCGGCTTCGTGGTCGACCCCGACTCCGGATCCGATCGGTCGGACGTGATTTCGAAGCTCGGGCCGGTGTCGCTGAAGGCTATCGCTGACGTCTCGGGCGGTATCTACCTCCAGGCGAAGGGGCGCGTCCTGCCCTTGGAGGAACTCTACAAGCGGGGGATTGCCACGCTCGAAGGCCGCGACATCGTCGACGGTAAGGAACGCGTGCCCCAGGATCGTTTTCAGTGGCCCCTGGGCGTCGCGCTGGTGCTGCTTCTGTTCGAAGCCAGCCTGCGGGACTCCAGACGCACGCGCAGGAACAAGCCTGTGCTCCCAACCGCTGGCGGCGTGCCAGCTTCGAGCGATCAAGAGGTCGCCGCATGAGCTCCATGGAAAGAAGACCTAACTCCCCGCGCCGCGGTATCGCCATGATCGCTTCGGCGCTCCTCGGCCTCTTCGGATGCGGCGTCGAAGGCGGCGCGGAGCCCTGGGACGGAACGCTCAAGAGCGGCGTCCTCGCCATGGCTGACGCGTCCGGTGAGGGCGACGTGGACGGGGCACTCGCCATCGCGGATCGGATGCTGGCGCCGGGCGCAACGGCGCAGCTGCGCCAGAAGCTCAACCGGGCGACGCGCGGCACGTTGGAGTCGGTGCTGTCACCGGTGACGAGTGTCTTGGACCTTGTGGGGGTGAGCGCGCTGAGCTCGGCCGACAGGGCCGAAATTGAGTACGCGCGGGCCGTGGCGCTGCTCACGGGTGCTGCCGCTGCCGAGGAGAACGCACCAGGGTTAATCGAGCGTGCGCAGATGGCTCTTGAGCGCGCGCGGGCCGCAGCGCCGGGTGAGGCTCGGATGGGCGCGGTGTACAACCTCGGGACGCTGGATCTCTTGGCCGCCGAGGCCGTTCGGGCCACCATTCCAGAGATCGCCGGCGCGGACGCCGCAGCGCCCGCGGCTCCCGCTGCGCCGCCGGATCCGAACCAGAAGGACGATGCGGAGGAGGACCCACTCCCGATCGCGCGCGCGCTCTATCTGCTGGCGCGCGAGGACTTCGTCGAGCTGCTCACGCAGGCTGCGGACGAGAACGCCGCCGCTAACGTCGAACTCGTGATTCGCCGCCTCGCTGAGCTCGACGAGATCGAGAAGCAGCGCGAAGAGCAGGAAAGCGGTGGCGAGAAGGGCGACGAGTCTGAGGAGAGCGAGGACTCAGAGGATCAGGAGGATCAAGAGAAGGAAGACTCCGAGAAGTCTGATGAGTCCGAGGATAAGCCCTCCGACGAGGAGAACCCCGAGCAGCAGGATCCCTCGGAGGATCCATCCGAGGAGGAACCCGAGGAGGAAGAGCCCCAGGAAGAACCTGAGGAGTCGCCAGAGGAAGGCGAGGAGGCGGAGCCGGAAGAGCCGGACGATCAGCCGAAGCCTGGCGAGGAGCAGATCGAAGAGAAAACGATGACCGTCGAGGAGTTCCAGCGCCTTCTCGAGCGCAACAAAGAGCACCAGGAGCGCGGCGAAGAGATCCGTCGGATCCGCCTCCAATCCCGCAAGATCCCGGCGAAGAGGGACTGGTAGTCGAACGACCCATGACACTGAACCACCTGTCAGCAGCTCTTCTCGCAGCGGCCTTGGCCACGTCGAGCCCCGCCCCCGGCTCCGTTATTGCTTCGGTGCCGGCCTCGCCGGCCCTGCCGAGCCCGATTCAAACCAGCGTCGCACCCGAAGTCGATGTGAGTCTCTCGAGCAGCCTCGTCAAGGTGGGGGAGCCCGTCGTGATCCGCGTGAACGTAAGCCGCGGAGCCGGTTCCGGAGGCCGCGGTGGCGGGGTCAAGTTTGGCCTGATGCCCGAGGTCGAAGGGGTCGAGTTCGGGCGCTGGCAGAGCGCCGGGACCAGCACCATCATGACTACGGATTCCCGTGGTCGAACTGTGGCGTCGAGCAAGTCGTCGTACCTGATTGAGGTGAAGCCCGCCGGCGCAGGCGAATACGTGATTCCGCCCATCTCCATGACCATCGATGGCGACGTCTATGTGCGGCCCATCGAGGGGATGGAGCTCAGGATCGTCGAGGACCTTGCCGCCAGCGACCTGCTCTTCATGGAGCGCCAGGACGTTCCGAAGCGTGTGTTCGAAGGCGAGCCTTACACCGTCGAGATCGACTGGGGCTGGGACGCCGAACTCGAGCACGAAGGGCTCAACCTGCGACTGCCTTGGTACGGCCGGCAGGACGGCGTGGTCGAGCTGGAGATGATGCAGTCCGGAGACGTCTACGACTTCCCAGCGGGTAGAAACCAGGCCACCAAGGTGATGGGGATCGCCGACGTGAAGCGGGACGGCCGCCGCTTTCGCGCCTTCCGGTTCCGGCGGCGCTTTGTCGCGACGCGGCCCGGCAAGGTGGAGTTCTCACGCTCGATCTTCGAGTTTGCGCCGCGGGCGGAGCGAGGCTCGCGCTTCATCCGTGGTCGCACCCGCTCTTACTATCGCCCGTTGGCGCCGTTCAGCATCGAGGTCGTTCCGGTCCCTGAGGCGGGGCGGCCCATCGCCTGGACTGGCGCGGTGGGGATGATCTCAGCGTCGCGCGAGGCGTTGAACCGGGACGTGGATGCTGGGGAGCCCATCGACTTCACGATCATCTACGAGGGGGAAGGCAACCTCGAGTTCTTCTCCGCACCGGATCTGTCACGCCTTCCGGCGTTCGATGGTTTCCGCGTACTGGGCGTGGACGACGAGAAGGGCGCCTACGAACGCGTCATCAAGTACGACCTCGTGCCCCTGAATTCATCTATCACCGAGGTCCCGTCCGTGCCGCTCATCGTCTTCGATACCGGGTCGGAGACCTACGTCGAGCTCAGGACGGAATCGCTCCCTATTCGCGTGCGCGCGGTGGAAGGAGCGGGTGACGATCCCTTCGGGGGAGAAGCCGAGGTAGAGGCTCCTCCCGCCATGGTGCTGCGCGACATCGAGGCGCGGCCGGTCGGAACCGTCGGCGGTGCGGCCGCGGGCGGGTTCTGGAGTCGAGGCCCCGGAGTGGGCGGGGCGCTGCTGGCGCTCGTACTCTCGCTCGTGGGCTGGATCCTGATGCGCAAGCTCGCCCGCGCCCAAGGGGATCCGAACAGCGCGGAGGCGCGCAGAAGGCGGAAGGCGCTGCGGTCACTGGAGCGCGGACTGTCGAGCACCGACCCAATCCAGCGCAGTGCGGCATTCGAGGCATTCCTCGCTGCGCGCACCGCGACGGAGCCCGGCGAGTGGATCGGTCAGGCCGAGCTGCCGCTGGGGCAGGTGAACAAGAACGGCCTTTCGAAGGAGCTCCAGGAAACGTACGCCCGTCTGCGTCGCCATCTCGACGCAGCGGTCTTCGGCGGTCACCCCGCCGCCGCTCCAAGCGCGGATGAAGTTCGCGCCTTCGCAAGGCTCGCCGTGAAGGAGGGACTCTCATGATCCAAATGATGTTCACAGGCCGTGTGGCGAGCCTCCTACGCGTCGCCATGGCGCTGATGGTCCTTGTTCTCGCTGCGACGCATTCGGCTGCTGCCGTAGCTGGTCAGGCGGCTGAACCGGCGTCTGGTGCTTCAGGCGCGCCGGGTAGCGCATCAGGTGTCGCGGCGGAGACGGGGGCCGACGAGGGGGCCAACCTCTGGCGCGCCGGTGACAGGACTGGCGCCCTCCGCTTCTGGATGGACACGCTTTCCAGCGGCGACGACCTCACTCCGCGCGAGCGCGCGCGCCTCGCCTACAACGTCGGCGTGGCACACCACTCAGACGGCATGCCGCTCCTGGCCACGGCCTGGTTCGAGACCGCGCTGCGCCTGGCTCCCCGGTGGGACGCGGCGCGCGCGAACCGCGACCTGTCGCGTGCTGACGCCGGGCTCGATCCGAAGGACACGGGGATCGTGGGCAGCTTCGTGCAGAGGTTCACGCGCGGTGAAGCGGAGTGGCTGGCGATGCTGGGCGCGGCGCTGATCCTCGTCCTGGGCGCGCTAGACGCCTTCCGCGGTGGCGCCTGGGCCCGTGGTCCATGGCTGGCGATCCTTGCGCTTCCCATCCTCTGGGCGCCACTGGTCGGGCAGATCGCGACGGGTGGTGGCAAGGTCGCGATGGTGGTGGCCGCGGACGGTGTGGCGCTCTACGGAACGCCCGATCTCAGCGGTGAGCGCCTCGGCAAGTTCGCTGCGGGTGACGAGACGTACCTGTTGGACGAGTTGCCCGGGTGGGTCAAAGTCGTTGACCGGGGAGAAGAGCGCTGGATCGAAGAGGATTCCGTGCTTTCACTCAGGCTCTGATCTCTGGGATGGGACAGTAGGGGCAACCATGAACTGCACTCTCATCCGCGATCTGTTTCTGGCCGGCCTCGCGTCTTCGGCACTCCTCGCCTGCGGGGGAGAGCCCACCCTCGGGGACGTGATCGACGGCCGCGCCGAGGTCACCGGCCAGGGCGTTCTCGTAATTGCGATTGACGGCCTGCGCTGGGACCACACCTCCCTCGCCGGCTACGACCGCAACACCACGCCGTTCTTGGCCAAGCTGGCCGACCAGGGGATATCGTTCTCCGACGCTTGGAGCGCGACGCCAAGCCTGGTGGGTTCCCATCTGGCGCTCCTTTCGGGGTCGGATCCTTCGCTCGCCCAGCCGCCCACTTCGTTTCGTCGGGCGCAAGATCCAGAGAGCCGCGAAGAGGAAGCCTGGTTCGTTCCAGAGGACCTGCCGCTCCTCGGGGCGCTGTTCCTGAGCAAGGGCTGGAACACCGCGGCATTCGTGGATGATCCCATGATCGCCGAGCTCCGAGGATTCAGCGCAGGCTTTCGATCCTTCGTCGAGTTTGGCGGTGACCCGCTGAAGGAGGAGCGGTCGATCGGCGTTTTCGGCGTCGGCGGTCGATTCGTTCGCTGGGTCAACAAGCGCCCGCTGGATGAGGACTGGTTCGCCTATCTCCACATGCACGATCTGGAGCGGACTTGGACTCCCGCCGGAAATGTGACCAAGACTCGAGGCGTCGAGGAAGCCACGGCGAACTGGCTCCCGCGGCAGGAGCTCAGGTACTCGCCACCGCTTGGCGTAACGGAGCCTCTCTTCCATGTGCTGCCTCCGTCGCGCGCCAGCGTGATACACGGGATCACGATGGGGCAGTACGAGCTCCGCTACGATCGCGGCCTACGAGCACTCGACGCCAACCTCGCACGGATCATTGGGCACATGGACGAGTTCGGGCGGGCGGACGAAGTGACGGTGGTCATCGTCGGAAGCTTCGGGACCGAGTTAGGTGAGCATGGCCTGTACCTCCAGGCCGGGCTCGCGGAGGAGGAGGACCTGCGAGTGCCCCTGGTGATTCGCCCCTCGGCTGCGCTGCGGAAGAAGCTCGGGTGGGAGGCGCCGTCGGACGGAGCGCCGGGGAGGACGAGCGAGGCCCTCGCGTCGCTCCTCGACGTGGCTCCCACGCTGGTGGACCTGTTCGACCTTCCGGCGACCGGGCGCATGCAGGGGCTGCCGCTCTCCCCGGCCATGACCGGGAAGAATGAGGGAGTTCGGCGGCGCCTTTTCGCGTCGGCGCCCATGTGTGCCGGCTCAGCGGTGGTGGAGAAGGGCGGCGTCCTGACGCTGTACCGCCCCGATCGAATTCCCCAGAGCCTCCGGCGGTCCTGGGGCATCGGGCCGCCCGTCGCCGACGGCACTCCAGGGAGCTTGGATCGAACCTTGACCCATCTCAGGGGGCGTCCGAATCTTCGTTCGGGCCTCAACGGGACCCCGCTTTCCAGCGCTGGGGAGGGCAGAGATGCCGCTCGAGAGGCCTCTCTTGAGGCGCTTCTAGCGGCCCAATCGTCATGGGAGTCCCTGTTGCTGCGTGAAAGGACAGCCCTTCATTTTGGGGGCGAAGATTCCGATAGGCCTTCCATAGGCGAATTTCGAGCGCTGCAGCAGGCCAGCTCCCTCGACTGAGAGTCTCTCCGGACACGTTTTCTGGAGAGTCGATTCTCTTCGCCTGGATCCCCTGCCCCGCCCCAGCGGCGTAGCCCCACGCGAGAGATCAGCATGTTCGACGTACCATCCAGCGAAACAGCCCCTCAAGTGGGGGCAGCCGAGGCAGGCGCCGCGGCCATCGATCAGGCGCCGATCGGCTTGATCAGCCCAGAGTGGGCCCTTCGCAAGTCGGCTCGCGGAGCGGCGCTCTGGCGCCACGCGGGCGTCCTTTCAGCATCCGGGCAGGAGCGAGTCGAGGTCCTTGCCCTTGATCGAGAGGCCCAGGGCCTGCGCTTCGCCTACCGCGATGAGTGGAACATCCCTGCGCCGGGCGTGAAGTTTCGCGTGCGCAGGGTGAAGGGGGGCAACCGCGCCGCCACTTTCAACGAGCTCACCGAGGCGCGCCTTGAGGGCTCGGTCCTCGACTGGGTCCGCGCCCGCAGGCCAAGGCTCGTGCACGTGCTTGGACTGGATGGCTTCGGGCCCGGCGTGCTCCTTGCGCTCGAGGCTGCAGAAGTCCCCACCGTGCTGACACTCGAGCGCGTCCGTGAGTTCAAGGCCGCGATGGAGGCCGCCGACCAAGGCAGCCCAGGCACCCGCGATCTCTACGCATCGGCGCTTTCCAGCGTGCGTCGGATCATCGTTCGTTCGACCTCCGACGCAGCGGCGGCTGAGGCTTCCGGTGCTCCGCGCGAGAAAATTCGCGTGATGAAAGCGGGGGACGCAGGCGATCTCTCGGTCCTCCGCGCCTACGCGAGCCTCTATCGACTCTTGGCGCCCGTAGCCGAGCCTGAGGCCGCTACGGCCTCCGCGTAGGAACGTCCGCAGGCGGGCCGGACTCGGGTTCGGTCAGGTGCGGAGCCCCAGGGAGCGACAG
>JBLIHL010000029.1:0-20679 GCA_047635895.1 Paracoccaceae bacterium
CTTTCGCTCCGTAGCTGCGTTGCCGAACTTTGGACGGAACTACTGCTACGTACTGCGGTTCGGACGCCTTGCTACGAAACGAAAGTCGCTGAAACTAATACGCCGAACTTCCGCCGCAGGGCACTAGCGCCGCCTCCCTCAGTGAACGCTCACCCCAGACGGCGCATGACTTCTTTCGTCATGTCTTCGGTCGTGTGCTTGCCGCCGAGGTCCGGCGTCAGGAACTTCGCATCAATCGTGGCCTCGACGGCCTGCTCGATGGCGTCGGCTGCCTCGGGCAGGTCGAGCGACATGCGCATCATCATCGCGGCGCTGAGGAAGGTGCCGCACGGGTTCGCGATGCCCTGGCCCGCGATGTCCGGTGCGGAGCCGTGGATCGGCTCGTAGATGCCATTGCCGTCGCCGAGGCTGGCGGAGGGCAGCATGCCGAGGGAACCGCAAAGCATCGAGGCCTCATCCGTGAGGATATCGCCGAACATGTTGCTGGTGACGATGACGTCGAAGTCCGCGGGGCGGCGCAGCAGGTACATGGCCATCGCGTCCACGAGGAGGTGCTCGACTTCGAGGTCCGCGAACTGCTCTGCGACCACTTGGGTCGTGACTTCCCGCCAGAGGCGCGACGTCGCGAGCACGTTGACCTTATCGACTGACGTGAGGCGCCCTGAGCGCTGGCGGCAGAACTCACCCGCCCGAACAACGATCCGCTCGACCTCGGACCTGGTGTAGACGCACATGTCCGTCGCTTTGTCCGCGGTCCTCGTCTTCTCGCCGAAGTACAGGCCGCCCGTGAGCTCGCGCACGAAGAGAATGTCGACGTTCTCGAGCAGCTCAGGCCTGATGGGCGAGAGGTCGTAGAGCGACGGGAAGGGCTTCACCGGGCGAATGTTCGCGTAGGTGCCCAGGGCGCCGCGAAGCTCGAGAAGCCCTAGCTCGGGCGACTTTGCGCCCGGAGGAAGCGGGCCGAGACCGACCGCGCCGAGGAGCACGGCGGACGACTCCGCACAAAGAGACTGCGTTCGCTCCGGGAAGGCCGAGCCTTGCTCCAAGAACGTGTTGCCGCCGAAGTCCGCAGACTCCCACTTGATTTGGTCGGACGTGGTGACCGCTTTACAAACGCGAACCGCCGCGTCTGTGACCTCGGGACCAATACCGTCTCCGCCTAGAACCGTGACGAGCTTACTCATGCCTGGCACCCCTTTTCGAACTGGGTGATCGTGTCTCTGAATTTGAGGAGGTAACTGAGTTCATCCGTGCCGCCCAGAAGGCAGTCTGCGGAGAACTCGTCGATGTCAAAGGAGTCGGACATACCGTCCGGCCCCGTGATCGTGCGCGTGGCGAGGTCGATCTCGACCTCAGCCCACGGGTTGGCGAGGAGAGCGCTGTGAAAGCTCGCATCAACCGTCACCGTCAGGAGCCCGTTCTTGTGCGCGTTCTGGCGGAAGATGTCCGCGAACGACGTGGAGACGACGGCGCGGAAGCCAAGGTCAACGAGGGCCCAGGGGGCGTGCTCGCGGGAGGATCCGCATCCGAAGTTGTCACCCGTGACGAGGATCTGTGCGCCCGTTGCGCGCTCGTCGTTGAGGGGCGAACCGGAGCGGCTGCGCCAGTCGGCGAACGCGTGGGCGCCGAGGCCGGTGCTCTTCGTCGTGGTGAGGAACCGCGCCGGGATGATCTGATCCGTGTCGATATTCGCGTCGTCCAGCGTCACGTAGCGTGATCGGACTCGTTCGAAAGGGGTGGGTGGCATCACAATCAGGCGTCTATCGGTGAAAACGAAGAGGGGTCCACGACCTCGCCTGCGATGGCGCAGGCGGCTGCCGTGGACGGACTCGCCAGCAGGGTACGCGAGCCGGGCCCCTGGCGCCCCGCAAAGTTGCGGTTGCTGGTGCTGACGGCCAGCTCGCCCGGTGGGACGAGGTCCCCGTTCATGGCGATGCACATGGAGCAGCCAGGCTCGCGCCATTCGGCACCGGCGGCGAGGAAGTCCCTGTGGAGGCCCAGGGCTTCCGCTTGACGCTTGACAGCCTCTGAGCCGGGCACCACGAGCATCCGGACGGACTCGTTGACGCTGCGGCCACGGAGGACGGTCGCGGCTGCCTGGAGGTCCTCCAGCCGGCCGTTCGTGCAGCTTCCGACAAACACAACGTTCACCTTGGAGCCCAGAAGCGATGCGCCTGGGGCGTGCCGGGCGTAGTCGAAGGCAGCGCGGTTGCCTTCATCGAGCGCGGGGAGGGGCTCGTCCACGGCGACGGCCTGGGCCGGCTGGACGCCCCAGGTCAGCATCGGTCGTAGGGCGCTACAGTCGATCGTGATCTCGGCGTCGAAGGTCGCGCCAGGGTCGCTGCGGAGTCCGAGCCACGCGGCGCACTGGCGATCGAAGGCCTCCCCTGGGTGCAGGTCGCCCCGCCCGCGGAGGTAGTCGAATGTCGTCTCGTCGGGCGCGATCATTCCCGCGCGGGCGCCGGCCTCGATCGACATGTTGCAGAGCGTCATGCGGCCTTCCATGGAGAGGGCGCGAACGGCCTCGCCTTGGTACTCGACGACGAACCCCGTGCCGCCGTCGACGCCAAGGACCCGGATCATCTTGAGCGCGAGATCCTTGGCGCTGGTATCCGCGGGCGGCGTCCCCTCGAAGCGCACGCGGAGCGTTCGTGGCTTGCGCTGCATCAGCACCTGGGTCGCGAGCACGTGTCCTACCTCGGTCGTCCCGATGCCGAACGCCAGGGCTCCAAAGGCCCCGTGCGTCGACGTGTGGCTATCGCCGCAGACGATCGTAGAGCCGGGGAGCGTGCGTCCGAGCTCGGGCCCGACGACGTGCACGATGCCGCGGCGATCGTCCCCGGGGCCGAGAAGATCAATCCCGTGGGTAGCGCAGTTCAGGCGCAGCGTGTCGAGTTGATGCTGGACGGTGGGCGTGACCTCGCTCCATCCATCCGCGCGGTCCATCGCGGTCGTCGGCGTCGAGTGATCCATCGTCGCGAGCGTCCGATCAGGCCGGCGTACGCGCAGGCCGCGTCGGTCCAGTTCGGCGAACGCCTGGGGCGACGTGACCTCGTGGACGAGGTGCAGGTCGATGTAGATCAGGCTCGGGTGAGAGGCCTTCGTCTGCTCGACGACGTGGCGTCGCCAGATCTTTTCGAACAGCGTCGTGGGGGCGCTCATGCCTGCACCTCCTCGGCCACCGTTTCCAGCCAGCCGTGGGTATCTGGCGTCCTTCCCTGGAAGAGTCCGAAGTAGGCGTCTTGGAGCTGACGGGTCATAGGCCCTGGTAACCCGTCGCCTATGCAAGCGCGGTCGACGGAGCGGACGGGTGTGATCTCGGCGGCGGTTCCAGTCATGAAGACCTCATCGGCGGTGTAAAGGGTCTCTCGGGGAATGGACGCTTCCACCATCTCAAAGCCGAGGTCGCGTCCGAGCTTGATGACGGCGTCGCGGGTGATGCCGGCGAGCAGCGATCCGCTCACGTGTGGCGTTCGAATGACGCCGTTCTTGACGATGAAGAGGTTCTCGCCCGCGCCTTCGCTGACGGTCCCGTCCGGCCCGAGCGCGATGCCCTCGTGGTAGCCGTTGCGTATTGCCTCCATGTGAATGAGCTGACCGGAGAGGTAGTTGCCGCCGGCCTTAGCAAGGACAGGAATGGTGTTAGGGGCAATGCGCTGCCAGGACGAGACGCAGGCGTCGATGCCGTCGTCGATCGCGGACGTTCCGTGCAGGGAGCCCCACGGAACCGCTGCAACCATGACGCGCGCCGGCTCGGCGCCGGGGTTGAGCCCGAGGTGTCCGTAGCCGTGAAAGGCTAGCGGGCGCAGGTAGGCAGCGCCCAGGTGGTTCTCCCGCAGGACAGCGCGGCAGGCTTCCATGATTGCGTCCCGCCCAAAGGGCAGCGGCATTCGATAGATCGCTGCTGAGTCGAAGAAGCGGTCGATGTGGGCCTGGAGTCGAAAGAGGCAGGGGCCTTCCTCGGTGGCGTAGGCGCGGATGCCCTCAAAGATGGACGATCCGTAGTGCAGCGCGTGGGTCATGACGTGCACGTTCGCGTCTTCCCAAGGCACGATCTCCCCGTCCATCCAGATCCAGTTTGTGGCTTGAATGGCCATCAGTTCGCCGCTCCCGCCGTCGCGACGGACGGCTCGGCACCCGTGGCTGCGGCGCGCTCCCACTGGTTGATGACATCCAGGATGCCGTGGGCACTCGCCTCGACGATGTCGGTGCTGTACCCAACGCCCCGATAGATGCGGCCACCGCGCTGGCAGTCGATGGTGACCTGGCCCTGGGCGTCCTCTCCCAGCGTAACGCTGTGGACGTGGAAGTCCGTGAGCGTGCCTTCGGTATGGCCGGTGGCGCGCATGAGCGCGCGAAAAGTAGCGTCGACGGGTCCGTCGCCCGTTGCGGCCTCATGGATCTCGGGCGACTCCTCCCTGGAGAGCCCAACCGTCGCCGTCGAAAGCTGGCCCATGCCCGTGCTTGTGTGAAAGCTCGTCAAAGCCCAGGGGCCGGTGGATTCAGTCGCGCTGGAAACGAGCAGTACCTCCAAGTCGGCATCGAGAATTTCCCGCTTGCGGTCGGCAAGATCCTTGAACGCGGTGAAGACTGCCTTGAATTCCTCGTCTGGAACCGTGTGCCCCAGCGTCTCAAGGCGCGATCGAAGCGCGTGCCGCCCGCTGTGTTTGCCGAGCACGAAGCGCTCGCCGTCGAACCCCACGGATTCTGGCGTCATGATCTCGTACGTCGAAGCGTGCTCCAGCATGCCGTGCTGGTGAATGCCGGCCTCGTGGGCGAAGGCGTTCTTGCCGACGATGGCCTTGTTGGGGGGGACCGCAATACCGGTGATGCGGGAGAGCAGGCGGCTAGCGGCGACAAGCTTCTTCGTGTCGATAGCCGTCGTGACTCCGTACTCCTCCGGGCGAACGTTGATCGCCATCACGATCTCCTCAAGGGCCGCATTGCCAGCGCGCTCGCCGATGCCATTGAGGGTGCACTCGACCTGGCGTGCGCCGCCGCGTACAGCGGCGAGCGAGTTCGCCACGGCGAGACCGAGGTCATCGTGGCAGTGGGAGCTCAGCGTGATTTCATTCGCGCCGGGAACCTCAGCGGAGATCCACCGGAAGAGGTCCTCGAATTCCTGCGGAGTGGTGTAGCCCACGGTGTCGGGCACGTTGATCGTCGTCGCGCCAGCGCGGATCGCCTCGGCGATGACTTCGCCGAGGAACTCCCTCTCTGTCCTCGAGGCGTCTTCCGGCGAGAACTCGACGTCAGCGCAGTGGGACCGGGCGCGTTCGACGCCGGCGCGGGTACGCTTGATAATCTCGTCCTTAGCTAGCTTCAACTTGTGCTCGCGATGGATGGCGCTCGTGGCGAGGAACACGTGAAGACGCGGTCTCTGTGCGTCCTTCAGGGCGTCCCACGCGGCGTCAATATCGGTGTCTGTGCAGCGCGCAAGGCCCGCGATGATCGGACCCTGGATCGACCTCGCAATGGTCTGGACCGCGCGAAAGTCGTCGGGTGAGGCGGCGGGGAACCCAGCCTCGATCACGTCGACACCCATAGAGGCGAGCGCGCGGGCAAGCTGGAGCTTCTCGCCCATCCGCATGGTGAATCCGGGGGCCTGCTCGCCGTCGCGCAGCGTCGTGTCGAAGATCTGAAGAGTTTGCATCGCTTTCAAGAGGGGAGTAGCGAGGCTGGAAACCCGATTGAGAGCGGCTACGAAAAAAGCCTGCGACTCCCAAAGGGGAGTCGCAGGCCTCTTGTTCGTTGCGGTGTTCCGCTACGCCAATCGACTATTGCGCTCCCGGGCGGCTCAGTAGGAGAGCCGACCCGGAAAGTAGCGCGAGGCTGCTCGGTCGATGTGTGCGCACGGAAGTCATGGAGGTCGGACCTTACTAGGGAATCCCGGGCGCGCTACCGCGGATCTTGGATTTGTCGGTGAGTCAGCCCCTTCTGCCTGGCGCTGGTGGCGTCTACGATTCTTGAGTCATGGTTGAGCCGTCTACGAATCCCGCCGGTTATGAGAGCCTGCCCGCTGCGGTGGTGGCGGAGCTGCGGGTGGCGAAGTCGCTTCTCGAATCGCCGCACCTTGCGGCGCGGCTTGCCGACCTCCTTGGGGGGCCGCTTGAGGCGCTCGCCAGTGCTGCCGGCAAGAAGAACGCCGCGCGCGTTCATAACCTGACGCAGAAGGCGCTTGGTCAGGCCCTCTCCGCTGCGCTCAGCACTCTTGACGTTACGGCCACCGTGGCGCCGAGTTCGAGGCTGCACATGGCGGCTGCTTCCGCGGCCGGAGCCGCGGGCGGAGCGTTCGGGTGGGCCGCGCTCGCCGTTGAGCTGCCGATCTCGACGGCGATTATCCTGCGCTCCATCGCCGACATCGCGCGTGGTGAGGGAGAGCGTCTCGACGACCCTGAAGCCCGAATGCAGTGCCTGTCCGTGCTGGCGCTCGGTGGAACGAGCACGGCAGATGATGCCGCCGAAACGGGGTACTTCGCGACGCGTGCCGGCCTTGCCTCGGCAGTGTCCCGGGCTGCTAGCTACATCGCATCCGAAGCAGCGCTTGCGAACCGGAGTGCGCCGGCGCTGCTCCGGCTTCTCACGATGGTCGCCGAGCGATTCGGCGTCCAGGTGTCAGCGAAGATTGCCGCAACGGCCGTGCCGGTCATCGGCGCCGTCACGGGCGGAGCGATCAACTCAATCTTCATGGATCACTTTCAGTGCATCGCGCGCGGCCACTTCACGGTTCGCCGTCTCGAGAGGAAGTGGGGCGAGGAAGTGATTCGGCGGCAAATGGATCAGCTCAACTAATAGAACGTCGCGCGGAGCGCGTCGCTCGCCGTGAATATCGGGACTCCCTGGATGACGTCCCTGTACACGTGCTGGAAGCGCCAGGTCGAGCCTGGTGCGATCATGAGGCCGCTCCCGAAGCCGTTGACGTCGATCGGCCAGTCGACCACTCCAGCGGCGCCGGACTGGGCGATGCCCTGGCGGGTCAGAGAACTTCCAATGCAGAGCGATCCTGCGCCGAGGGGGCGAAAGTTCTGGCCCACGCCGACGACGAGGATGCCGAAGGAGTTCGTGGGCAAACCGCCGACCTGGATCTCAAGGTCATTCAGCACGACGCTCGTCGTTCCGGTGGCCGACATGCGCGCGCCGCTTCCGACGGAGTTAGCGGTTGTGATGCACTCCGGCCGTGCGAGAGGGAGCGTTCCTTGGCCCGTGAAGACCGTGCACAGTAAACGCCCAAAGTTCGAGGATCCGCCGACGCTGCGGACAAAAGGGCCCGTGTCACCCTGGTTCACGCCGTCGATGCGGAGCTCGTAGGAACGATTGCGCTGCATCGAGAAAGTGATGCCGCCGGTCGCGCCCGCAGAGGTCTCCGGTTCGAAGACTAGAATGTGCGGGTCGATGGGGGAGACGCTGAGGATGCCGGCCGGCGCCGTTCCGTTGTTCACGTCGATGACGCGGAACGAGTTGGGGCTGAGCGACGAGGGGTCGATCGGCAGGCTAAACTCGATCTCGTAGACCTCGTTCTCGTGGACGTCGACGATGGAGCAGAAGATCTGGCTGCCGGGCGCGCCGGTGCTACAGCCCAGACTGCAGCTTCTGATGAACATGTCCTGGGCGCGGGTGAGCTGGCTGCTGCCAAGGGCGCAGGCTGCGAGCAGTGCGAGGCGAGTGAAGTGTTGCATGGGGAAGCCGTAAGGCTTGGGCCTGGGAAACGCCCGAGGTCGATGCGGTTGAGATTCGGGAAGGGAGGCGGGCGCGAGCCCTGTGATGCGTAGCGCCAGCCGCGTTCATGTTGCGCCGTGGGGCCGGAAGGGCCGTAGCTAGAAGTCTGCGCCACAGAACGTGGTTTAGGGAGTGGGGTCCGGATTCGTGCCAGTAAGGCGCGTCCGGACCCCCATGGTTTGACGCCATTGGGGTTTCGGCGCAACGCAGCGGGCGCGGATCCGAGCCCCGCTCCCGGAATCACGTTCTATGGCGCAGGCTCCCATCACTGGAAGGACACCGAAACGGCGTTCGTGAAGTTCGAGGTCCCAGCGCCGTTGGGCAGCGTATCGCGGAACCAGGCCTGGAAAGACCAGGTCTGGCCCGCCGCGGCGGCGACCAGTCCGTTGGGCGTGGGCAGGCGCTGAACGTCCACTGGGACCGAGATCGTTCCGGATGCTCCGCTCCATTGAATCTGACCGGGGCCGATGATTCGACCGATACCGCTGCCCAGGCAGAGGCGTCCGGCGGACCCGGTGACGGGGAACGTGAGGCTCACGGTCTGGCTTGCCAGGAAGAACGCAAACGTGCCCGCGGGCAGTTCGGTCGCGCGCAGCGTGAGTTCGTTCGCCGACGCAAATACGGAGCCGATGGCCGCTGCCCGCGCGCTCGCTCCTGTGGAGTTTGGGACGGCGGGGCCGCAGACCGGCGTACCTACGGCGCCGATGGCCTGGTTCTCGAAGAAGCGGAGCCTCTGCCTGGGGAACTCCGAGCTGATCAGGTCCACGTCTCCGTCTCGGTCGAGGTCGACGAGGTTCATCCCCGTGGCAAGGTCATCCAGGAATGGCTGAGCCGCGAAGGAGCTGGCGCCGTCGTTGCGTAGTACGCGGATGCTGCCCGCCATTCCGCGAATGACGAGGTCGAGGTCTCCATCGAGATCAAGGTCCGAGGATTCGAGCTGGGTGTTCTTGTCCGTGGCTGTGCTCACGAGCACGGGCGTGCCGAAGGCTCCAGCACCCAGTCCGTTCGCAAGGAAGAGCGCGTCGATTGAGTGGGACGCCCATGCGAGATCGACGACCCCGTCGCCGTTGAAGTCGCCGATGCTGAGGCCGCTGGCTTCGTCGGGCGCCATGCTCAGCTGAGTCGGAGCGCCGAAAGCTCCGGGGCCCGTGCGACGGAGCCAGAAGGTCCCGCCCGAGCCCGTCGTTCCCGTTTGGGTGATGGCGAGATCGCGCAGGCCATCGCCATCCAGATCGGCTGCCCGGATGGTGGAGATCGGCGACGTAGCGGTCGCGAGTCGTTGTGGCGGTCCGAAGCTGAAGGCGCCAAGGTTCGGGTACCACGCGAGTTCGATGCCGCTGGCACGGACGGCCACAAGGTCGAGGTCGCCGTCTCCGTCGATGTCCTCGGGACGCACCCGAACGGACGGCTCCGCGTCGCCCAGCTGGACCGGCGCACCGAGTCCGGTGCTCCCCAGGCTGCGGGCGACTACGAGGTCACCTGCGGCAGATGTGATGATGAGATCATCCTGACCATCTGCGTCGAGGTCCGCGGTTTCCAGAAGCCTGGCCGCGCTGTTCGCGAGCGGCGACGGAAGCGAGCGGATCCCATAGGGGCCGACGACCGCATGGGAGACGACCACTAGATCGCTGCCTGCTACGGAGCGATCCATCGAGATCACGTCTTCGAGGCCGTCGCCGTCGAGATCTCCCACGGTCGCCGCGCGGCCACCGGCGAAGTAGTCCGACAGCTGAAGGGCGGATCCGAGGAGCGGCACGGCGGCGGGCCCGCCGTGGGGCGACCATCCGAGCGCCGAGTCCCCAAACCTGAACTGGCCGACGGCATCCGGCCAGCCGTCGCCGTTGAGGTCACTGAAGTTCACTTCATTTTGGAGCTGCGCGAACCCGGCGGGAAGCAGCGCGCCGAAGGCGCCACCGGCCTGGGCGGGGAAGAACTGAAGGGTGGGCTGCCCCTGGTTGTTCGGCGTGGTGATCACGAGATCCACGTCGCCGTCGAGGTCCATGTCGGCCGCGCCGATGTCTCGCGGTGCTGCGCCGGGTACATTGAACGACTGTGCGGCACTGAATTGGCCCCCAGCGAGCCCCTGGTGCACGAGGACGCCGGCCACGGGAAATCCATCCCGGAGCGCGAGGTTGAGTCTTCCATCCCCGGTCAAATCGGCCAGGAGAAAGCCGCCGGCTCCACCCGAATAGGACTCGACCACGGTGGGCGTTTGAAACGCGCCGAGACCACCTGCGAGCGCCACCGTGAGGAGCTGGCTACCTCCGATGAGGCTCGCCCTCCGGAGGTACGCGAGGTCATCCATTCCGTCCGCGTCGATGTCGCCGACGGCGAGGGCCTCGAAGTAGCCGGATGAAAGCTGGATCGCAGTCGTGGGGGCCGCGAAGCCGCCAGTGCCCATGTTGAGTGAGATCGAGACGCGGTCGACCTAGGAGTTAGGCACCTCGAGTAGCACGATGTCCAGGTCTCCGTCACCGTCGACGTCGCCCAGCTGAATATCGCGAACCCGTGTTCCCTGGACACCGAGGTCGATGGGGAATCCAACGAGGCCGCTCGGTGCCGCGAGCACAAGCTGGAGTTGGTCAGTCGCTGTGGCCAGGATGAGGTCGCGATCGCCGTCTCCATCGACGTCGCCAAAGGCTGGCGGAGTCAGCGCACTGGCGTTGTTGAAAAGCGGCCGAGCGGGTGCGAAGGCGTCGCCTCCTAGCCCGCGCAGCCACTCAAGCCTGCGTCGGAAGGGGTTCACCACGACCACATCGACGAGCCCGTCTCGGTCGACGTCCTCCAGGAACGTGTCCGCGGAGACGACCGAAGGATTCAGGACGGAGGGCGCGGCAAACTGCGGTGCGGCGATCGCGCCAGAGGCGCTCGCCAAGGCGGCGGAGAGGTACGCGGTGGATCGATACGCGTAGCGCCTTGGAGATCCGAGCGGGTCTCTTTGCGAGTGATCGAGCATGGGGTGGCCTGGGAATTCGGCCTGGGAAGTTTGCCTGCGAGGAAGGCCTGGGAAGCCCCGTCGGGGCTCGGCGAGAGCTCGATTGTAGCTGGGCCCTGGAATCTCGTTGCGGGGGCTCTCAGGCCGGACGCCTGGGTCGTTCAGCCGTGCTCCTGAGAGGATCTCAATCCAGGACAGCGCCTTAGGAATCCTCTGTCGCCACCAAGAAAGCACGGGTCCCGATCGTTCATGGGACGACGAGACCATCACCGCGCCCAGGAGCACCGGAGAGACCCATGAAGAAGAACCGCGAGCTGAAGATCGAAGAGCCCTGCGACATGAGCTGGGCTGACCTTGAGGGAGCTGGTGCCCGCCGCTTCTGCGACCAGTGCACCCTGCACGTGGTCGACGGGTCCTCGATGACGCAGTCCGCGGCAGAGAAGCTGGTCGAGGAGTCCGAGGAGCGCGTGTGCATGCGGGTGGAGGTCGACGGGCAGGGTCGTCCCGTTCATGCCCCGGAGACCGCCGCAGCAGGCCGTGTGCTGTCGGGCATCAAGTGGACGCTGGCGTCGAGCCTGCTTGTGGCCTGCGTCGACGGCGGAGCCAAGGCGCCTGACCACGATGACCACGATGGGGATGGCTCATCCAACGGATCAGTCATCGGGGTCGGAACGACCGAGCCGCCACTGGAACGGCCTCTGGAGCTCATGGGGAAGGTCTGCTATCCCAAGGAAACGCCCGGTGATCTCGACCCGGACGGTGACGCGGCCCAGGCGGCGGGGGCTCTTGAAAAGGAGAAAGAGGTCGAGAGACAGCTGCTCGAGAAGTTCGAGGTCATGGGCGCCATGGCAATGCACCCCACCAAAGAAGCCCCGGCACTCTTTGGGGAGTGCCGGGGCTTCTTCAGAGCTCAGGCTTACGTCTGAGCCTTTCGATGCGGGCAGATCAGTCGTTCGCGGCCTTCATGGCCTCGCGCACGACCGGCGCTTCGTCGAGGAAGGCCAGGCCGCCCTCGCCATCGTTCATTTCGTCATCGCGGTCGATCCAGACCTTCTTCTGCGTCTCGAACTTGCCACGGAGGAGCTGCTCGGCGAGCGGGTCCTCGATGTAGCGTTCGATGGCGCGGCGAAGGGGCCTTGCGCCGTAGTCTTCGTGGAAGCCCTTGGTGATCAAGAACTCGAAGGCTGCGGGGGTGAGGTCGATCGTGATGTCGTGGTCCGCGAGGCGGCCACGCACTTCTGCGAGCTGCAGGTGGACGATGCGCTTGAGGTCTTCGTTCGTCAGCGGGTTGAAGACGATCGCCTCATCGACGCGGTTCAGGAACTCGGGACGGAAGTGGCGCTCGACCTCGACCATCACGTCTTGCTTCATCTTCTTACTGCGATCAGCAGCGTCCGAGGACGCCTGGTCGAAGCGGCCGAAGCCGAGTTGAGAGCCAGCCTTCATCGTGTGCGAGCCAAGGTTGCTCGTCATGATGAGGATGACGTTCTTGAAGTCCACGTGGCGGCCGAACGAGTCGGTCAACCGGCCCTCTTCCATGATCTGGAGGAGCATGTTGAACACGTCCGGGTGAGCCTTCTCGATCTCGTCGAGGAGCACGACCGCGTAGGGGCGGCGACGCACCTTCTCGGTCAGCTGGCCGCCCTCCTCGTAGCCGACGTAGCCCGGAGGCGCGCCGACGAGGCGGGAAGCGTTGTGCTTCTCCATGTACTCGCTCATGTCCATGGTGATGACGGCGTCTTCGTCGCCGAACATGAACTTCGCGAGCTGCTTACAGGTGTACGTCTTGCCGACGCCCGACGGCCCAAGGAAGAGGAACGTGCCCATGGGGCGACGCGGATCCTTGAGTCCCGAGCGGCTACGACGCACCGACCGGGCGATCGCCTTGATGGCCTCGTCCTGGTTGATGACGATCTTGCCCAGCTCGACCTCCATCTGGAGGAGTCGCTCGGCCTCGGCCTTCTCAAGACGCGTCAGCGGGATACCGGTCATCTTGGACACGGTCTCTTGGATCACGTCCACGTCGACCTCGCCGACACTTTCCTTTTCCTGCTGCTCGGAGCGCCACTCTTCCTGGATCGTCTCCTTCTTCTTCTTGAGCTGATACGCCTGGTCACGCAGCTGGGCCGCGCGCTCGAAGTCTTGGCCAGCGACGGCCTCGTCCTTCTCCAGGTCAAGCTTGTCGATCTGCTGGGAGATCTCGCGCAGGTCGGGCGGTGGAACCATCGAACGGATCCGCACGCGCGCACCGGCCTCGTCCATCACGTCGATGGCCTTGTCCGGAAGGAAGCGGTTGTTGATGTAGCGAACCGAAAGCTCGACCGCCATCTCCAGCGCCTCGTCCGTGTACGTGATGCGGTGGTGCGCCTCGTAGCGGTCGCGCAAACCCTTGAGGATTGCGATGGCCTGGACGGGGGTCGGCGGCTCGACGGCCACGGACTGGAAGCGACGCTCGAGCGCGCCGTCCTTCTCGATGTGCTTGCGATACTCGTCGAGCGTCGTGGCGCCTATACACTGAATCTCACCGCGGCTCAGCGCGGGCTTCAGCACATTCGAAGCGTCGATCGCGCCCTCGGCGCCACCGGCACCGACGAGCGTGTGCAGCTCGTCGATAAAGAGGACGACGTCCTTCACGCGCCGTACCTCGGTCATAACTGCCTTGATCCGCTCCTCGAACTGACCGCGGTACTTCGTACCGGCGACCATGAGCGCGAGGTCGAGCACGACAATCCGCTTCCCGCGAAGGATTTCCGGGACGGTGTTGTCGATGATCCCTTGGGCGAGGCCTTCGACGATCGCCGTCTTGCCGACGCCGGGCTCACCGAGGAGCACGGGGTTGTTTTTCGTACGACGCGAGAGGATCTGGATGACCCGCTCGATCTCGTTCTCGCGACCGATCACCGCGTCGAGCTTGCCTTCGGCAGCGAGCTCGGTGAGGTCGCGGCCAAAGCTATCGAGCGCAGGGGTCTTGGACTTCGAGTTCGAGGCCTGCCCGCTCGGGCCGTCATCGCTGACGGTGGTCTCGTCGTCCTCATCGTCGCCAGAGTCAGCGCCGAGGAAGTCGAGGACCTCCTCACGCACGTCTTCGAGCTTGACGCCGAGGTTGAGGAGAACCTGTGCAGCGATGCCCTCGTTCTCTTTGATGAGACCGAGGAGCAGGTGCTCAGTGCCGATGTAGTTGTGGCCAAGGTTGCCGGCTTCCTCCATGGAAAGCTCGAGTACCTTTTTGGCGCGCGGCGTGAAGGGGAGCTGGCCCATCGTGACCATGGACGGACCGGTCTTGACGATCTTCTCGACCTCCATGCGGATCTTGTTCAGATCGATCCCCATGTTCTTAAGGACGTTAGCGGCCACACCGCTGCCCTCCTGGACGAGGCCGAGCAGGATGTGCTCGGTACCGAGATACTCGTGGTTGAACCTCTGCGCCTCCTGGCGAGCAAGGTTCATGACCTTCTTGGCGCGATCTGTGAAGCGATCGAACATAGATAAGTGGGGATTCGTTGAGCCTCGTGTGGCCGTGTGGCCGTCGGAGGCGGGGTTCCGGAAAGAATTTCCCGGGCGTGCGGTAGCGTGAGCGTGGCGCGAGCCAAATGGATCGTGCAAGAAGCTTGTGGTCCTTCTCTCATCGGCCTTCAAGGCGGTGGAGTTGACGCTCGCTTGCCGGATGCCGATGAGATCCCGGTTGAGTGACCCTGGGGGCCGCTCACGCGGGGGCGCATCTTACGTGGCGGAACGATTTTTCCAGCCGGTCGACTCGCGGACTTCAGTCACGGGGGCGGACTTGTCGTCCCAAGGAAGTTCTGGACCGGAGAAGTCCCGGGGCAAGTCCCTCTGGAAGACCCCCAAACTTCCTGAGCGAAGCGCTCTAGGAAGTCGCAGATGCGCTGTCGTCTTCGCGACTGGCATCCGTCTGGGCCAAAAGGTTGAGCTCGTCACGCAGTTCTGCTGCGCGCTCGAATTTCTCTTCGGAGATCGCTCGATCAAGGTCCGCCTGCGCCGCCTCGATCTGTCGCTGGCGCTCCAGCTCGTCGGAATTGACGCCTGGGACTCGACCGACGTGATGGGTCGATCCGTGCATGCGTTCGAGCAAGCCCTGGAGGTACTGCGAAAACGTGGTGTAGCAGGTTTGGCAGCCGACTCGCCCTTTGCGCCTGAGCTGTTCCAGCGTCGTGCCGCAGCCCACACACGTGAGCGTCTTCTTCGGCGTTTCCTTCTTCTGCGCTTTCATCGCAGACATCTGAAGGAGCTTCCAGACTTCGTCCATGGTTTTCTGCTGAACGGCGATGTGCGGAATCTCGGCTTCCTGCGCGCATTGCTCGCAGAGGTGGTGCTCCTCCACCTCGTTCTCCGAATGCCCAGCCCCCTTAAAGGAGTTGACCTCGTCGATATGGACGGTGGCCTGGGCGTTCTGGCAGCGCTGGCACAGCATGGACGGAAGGGAAGGAGATTCGGTGACGTGAGCTCGTAACTAGCGTCGAGCAGCCGACCAGGCCGCTTTCCACAGACCCTTATGTAGTCGTAAGTTCGGACTTGGTCAATCCTTCGATTGCGTGCGTTCGGTCGCATGGTCGATTCCTGTCGCGGCGTCATCGACGGCAGGGAGGGTCAGGGCGAGCATCGCCTCACGGAACGCTAGCGCCCTCATCCTGAAGTTGGGATAGCGGTCGAAGCTGGTGCAGGCCGGCGAAAACAGCACATGGAGCGGTGATTCGGGGCTCTCAGCGGTTCCCGCGGAGGGCCCCGCAACGAGGGGTGCAAGCCGCCCCTCGATGGCCTCCTCGACGTCGCCAGGCCAGCTGTCTCGATCCTGGGCGTTCTCTCTGCCAGAAGAGTCCAGAAGCCGCGCGCCGGCCTCTTTGGCAGCTAGCGCGATCTCGCTCGCGGCCGCGCCGAACGGGAGAATCACCCAATCCAGGCCTGCCGCGGCCGCCGCCAGGGCGCCCATGTCGCAGCCACGCTTCGCCCGGCCGCCGACGACGACCACTCGCTGGCCTTCGGGCGTGCCGAGGCTCTCAAGGGCTGCCACCGTCGACTCGGGCGTCGTGGAAACCCCGTTGTCATGGACGAAGAGAGGCCGGCCGCCTCGCCCGGACACCAGCTCGGTAAGGCGCTCCATCCGGTGGGCGAGTCCGGTGAGGGTGGGAACGGCGCTCTCCATCGCACCGCGATCAGCTCCCAGGGCCTCGCCGATGGCCAGGGCGAGCGCGAGGTTCTCCCGCTGGAAGCTGCCCGGCACGCGGAGGCCGTCGGTGCCTGATGCCAAGCTGGGGGCGCCCCCCAGAGATACCCCGTGTGATTTGAGCTGCTGGGCATCAGGGAAGGCGTCGACCACGTTCGCAGGAACGATGATCGTCCCCGGGTCGAGACCCAGCTGGCCCGCAAGCTCGACGATTCGCCGCTTCGCCGCGTGGTAGCTCTCGATGGTTCCATGGCGCGCGAGGTGATCGATACCCAGCGTGGTGATGGCCGCGACGTCGACCGCGCGAGTCTTCGCCGTCGTGCCGAGGAACGACTCGCTCAGGTGCTCTAGCTGGTACGAGGAAAGCTCGAGCACGACGATGTCTTGCGGCCGCAGTGATTCCATCTCGGAGAGCAGCGAGCCGCCGATATTGCCACCCAGCACGACGCGTACGTCCGGTCCGAGGCTCGCGCGCAGCAGCGCCGCCGTGAAGTGGACAGTGGAGGACTTCCCGTGCGTGCCGGTGACGGCCACCACGCGGCAGCACAGTCCACCGAGTAGCAGCTCGATCGCGGTCGTTACGCGTGCGCCACCCTTGTGGGCTAGCTGCACAAACCGGGCCTGGGGCGGAACCGCCGGGTTGACCAGCACGATGTCGGCACCAGTGAAGTCGTCCTCGTGATGTTCGCCAAGGACCAGCCTGATCCTCTCAGCACCGGGCAACAGCATGAGTTCGTCGACGGTTTCGCGCAGCGTGTCGCCGTCGCGCAGGTCCGTCACCGTCACCGTGGCGCCCTGGCGAAGAGCGAACGCAGCCGCGCCGAGTCCGCCGCCGAACAGGCCGAGGCCCATGACCGTCACGATCTTGCCGTTCCAGTCCGACTCGGGAAGGAGGGGAGCCTTCAAATGACGAACTTCAGGTTCATGATCTCTGCAATGAGCCGACGTTCAAGGCTGCTTGGATGCCCCGTTGACATCCCCATCTGGGCCAGAGTCGGGGCCAGAGTCGGGAGTGTCGCCCGCAAGCGGGACCCCCTCGAGCTTGTCGCCGCTTCGTGCGCGGACCGCGTGTTCGATGAACTCCTGCGTAGCCACCGTCGCTTCGGTTTCGCCGGCATCCACCGTGAGCACGATGACCTTCTCACGCACGTCATCGAGGCCGAGTGGCAGGATCACCTCGGTCAGAAGATCGATGGGGAACCGAGCCCACCACGGCGCAAGGAGCTCTAGCGGCTCCGAGTACGTCCGATAGGTAGCCTTGTAGAGTGCAAGTCGGCGCTGGCCGTAGTGCTCGAAGTCGATTTCGAGCGGCGTCCGTCCGATCACATGGTCGTCCAGGCGGACGGTGGCGCCCGGCGGGATCGATTCGATCCGGAGGATCCGATCGCCGCGGCAGCCTGAGAGGAGCACGGCCGCCGGGATTCCAGCCAGAAGCCAGCCGATGACGGGCCTGCTCAGGGAGGTCCAACCGCTTTGGCGGGTCGGAGGCCGAGACGGCAACTGAACTGGCATCATCGACCCCTCTACGATTCGGCTTTCGGGCGGGGCTCACATGGGCCCAACACCCGAAGTGGGTAATGGCGGAGAGGGAGGGATTCGAACCCTCGGAGCCCGTAAGAGCTCACAGCCTTAGCAAGGCAGCGCATTCGGCCACTCTGCCACCTCTCCGCGCGGGCGGGAAGGATAGCGATGGGGAGAGGCCCGTGCCCATAGGGGAGCGGAAGATTTCTCAGGAGTGGCGTACGAAAGCGGATTGTTGGGCCCAAAGGCGCCCCTGGGGCCGCTTTTACCCCCATGGGCGTGGTGGCGAAGCAAGCCATGCGGAGCCAACTCTGGGACCCGGAGGCCGAATTTTGGGCGCCGGAACGCGAACGATGACGGTCCTATGACGCAGAAGTCAGCCGCTGAGGTCGTCAATCGCCCTTCAAGATCGTCACAATAGAGCGTCAACCGGTCCCCGAGCTCCCACCGCCATGCCCCGCCTTTCAAAGCCAGCCCTTCCAGCCCCGTCCCGGAGCGCCCTCGCCCAGGGGCTCTTTCGGCTATGGCTCCTGAATGTGATCGCAGGCACCCTCGTCGGATCCCTCTGGTTCTTCGATGCTCCGGCAGATCGGGCCCCCTGGATCCGGCTCTACGTTTCCCTGGCGCTCGTCTCGTCGGTGGCGGTGCTCACGCTGATTCCCGGCGTCGTGTACCTGGGCATCCTGCGCTGGGTCAAGAACTGGCGCGCGGCATGCTTCCTTGCGGGCATGGCCGGAGCCTGGTTCCTGGCGGTCCTCTACACCGACACGATCGTCTACAGGCTGCTCCGCTATCACTTCTTCGATAGCGCGGTGCTCAACGTCGCCTTTACGAAGGGCAGCGGCGACTCGATCATTCTCGGCGGCTACATCTGGACGACCGCGGCCGTGTTTATCTCCGCCATCACGCTGGCCCAGACGGCCATCGCGATGTACTTCGTCCGCCGCATCCAGGGTTTGGAATCGCGCGACGAGAAACCGCACGTGCTCCTGCGTCCGCGGACCGTGGTGCTCGTTGGATTCCTGCCGTCGCTCCTCTTCAGTCAAACCGTGAGCGCCGCGGCCGACGTCGCCCAGAACCGCGAGGCTCTGCGCGCCATCCAGCCGATCCCTGTCGTCCCGCGCGTGCGCCTTGGCCAGGTGCTAGAGCCGTTCCTCGAGCCCAGCGAACCCCGCCCGCCCGAGCTTGATCTCCTGCCGGAGAACGCCAAGGTCAACTGGCCGCACGAGCGCCCCAAGCTCAGTCCGTCCGCACCGCGCCGCAACGTCTTTATTTGCGTGCTCGACTCCTGGCGTCGCGACATGTACACGCCCGAGCTGACGCCGAACATCCACGAGTTTTCGAAGAGCGCTCGCGTGTTCGACGATCACCTGTCCGGCGGCAATGGAACGCGCTACGGTCTGTTTACGATGATGTACGGCCTGCACGGCTCGTACTGGTTCCCGATGCTCGCCGAGCGCCGTGCACCCGTCATGATCGAGGCGCTCCAGGCCGAAGGCTACGACGTCCGCGTCTTTTCCAGCGCGTCCATGAACTTTCCAGAGTTCCGCGACACGGCCTGGTCCACGGTCCCCGAGGCCAACATTGTGGACGAGTTCCCCCCGAACATGGTCGCGTGGGAGAAGGACGAACTGCTGAGCGAGGCGTTTGAAGGCTGGCTTGAGACCCGCGAGGCCCGGCACGACGATCGGCCGTTCTTCACGTTTGTGCTGCTCGATGCACCGCACCAGCCGTATACGAATCCCGGCGGTCCCTACCAGCCGACCGTCAAGGAGCTCGACTACATCCAGCTCGGTCGGACGACCGAGGGTCCCGAGCTGCGCGATCTCCAGCTTCGCGTGCGCAACACCTACATGAACTCGGTGCACCACGCAGATGCGTCGGCGGGGCGCTTCATCGAGGCGCTCGAGCGCTCGGGTGAGGCCGACGACACGTACATGATCGTCACCGGCGACCATGGCGAGGAGTTCTTCGAGTGCGGTTTTTGGGGCCATACATCGAGCTTCTCACCGGAGCAGGTCCAGGTTCCGTTCCTCTTCCGTGGTCCCGGCATTGAGCCAGGCCTTGAGAGCCGCCCAACCTCGCACCTCGACGTGTCGAACACGCTCCTCGAGCTGCTCGGGGCGGACCCAGCCACGCGCCCGGGCTACAGCCTGGGGTTTGACCTCCTAAATCCCGCCGAGAAGCGCGAGCGCGTCGTCGCAGGCTGGAGCGATATTGGGCTGTGGACGGATTCGGGCATCTTTGATCTACCGCTGACCGCGCCGGGCCTCGGCGGCTGGGTGCAGGATATTGACTGCTACAACCGTCAGTGGGAGCCGCTCATGGACCTTGCGGCGCGCTGCCGCGCCGAGCGGGCCGCGCTGGAGCAAATGGCGATCGAGTGCGTCCGCTTCCTGGACGTCCCCAAGTAGTTCTCCCGGTAGACTCCGCGCCTCATGTCGCTCGATGATCAGGAACGGCGCGGACCGTCTTCCACGGTGACGCGCGTGGTGTTGTTGGCGCTAGCGCTCTTCTCCGGGTGGTTGGCGTACCAAGTCCGCGTGACGAGCGCGGTCGGGTTCGGCCGGGCTTCCAGCGAAGAGGGGGCTCCCAGCGAAGAGGGGGCTCCCAGCGAAGACTGGGGCTCCTACGACCCAGACACCCTCTACCACGCGCGCCGCGTGGCCCGTGGCGTCCGCGACCACGGGTGGATCGAGTCCTATGACCCGCTTCTCGCCTTTGGCGCTGAATTTGAGGGTCAGGGTCAGGAGGGCGAAGGCAAGCAAGCCAAGACCCAGGAGCTGCGCACGTACGTGGACTCCGCGCTCGGCGTGCCGATCCCCTGGCCACCGTTCTACGACCTCCTCCTGACGGCGCTCTACCGGAAGTCGATCCCGTCGACCGACGCGCTGATGCACCCGAAGGAGCACCCTCCCGGGCCGCCTCTGGCGCAGTTGGAGAAGAACCGCATCGAGCGATTTGTTGCAAGCGTCCCGAGCTACCTCGGCGCGCTGACGGCGCTCCTGGTGGCGCTGATTGCGGCGGGGCGCGCGCGGCGACTCTCCGGGCAGCTGAGCCTCGAGGCCGGGCGCGATCCCTTGGCGTCGAGCCTCTCCGCCGCTTCCCTCGTCGCGGCCGCCGTTGCGGGCGTTTCCCTGGCGCTTGCCTTTGGTCACGTTCGGTATTCGCACCTGGGCAACGGGGATCATCACGCGTTTATCTCCCTTCTGCACGTGGGCATGCTCGGCCTGACGGCGCGCGCGTTCGACCACGATCGCATCGTTCAGCCGTTCTGGAGCGCCGCCCGCGGCACCGGCGCGGGCCTGCTCGCCGCCGCGATGATCAC
>JBLIHL010000030.1:0-20658 GCA_047635895.1 Paracoccaceae bacterium
CGGGAATGACCAGGCCGCCCGCCGCATCCAGCTCTTGAGAAGCCGTAAACCGGCGTCGAAGGTCCTCCTCGGGCCCGATCTCGACGATGCGATCGCCAGAGCAGGCGATGGCCACGCCGCTCGAGATCTCAACGAGGCCGAGGGCGCGTCCAGCCAATGCCGACGCGCCTTTGGGTGTGGCGAGTTCACCAATTCCGGTGACCAACAGGTCGACCGACGTGCGCGATTCCAATGGGGCCGTCATGGCCCGAGATGGTAGTCGATCCGAAGGCTAGGCGACGGCCCGCTCAGGTGCTTCCGCGCGATGCTTCTGCTTAGTAACGGCGACCTCGGCCGCGGCGCTGAATCCCGTCATCGCGGCCCGCAGCCGCTGGCGCGCGCGAAATACGATCATCTTCGTGTTCGAGCGGCCCACCCCAAGACGCTCCCCCACCTCGGCATAGCTCAGACCCTCCACCTCCACCATGGAGAGAGCCGCCTGATCCCGCTCCTTCAGCGTTTCGTAGGCCTGCGCGTACTGGAGGAGCATCAGGGTGTACGCCTTCCGAAGGTCGATCGCCGTCTCACGCCGCTCGGCTGCTCCCGCAGGTCCGGCCCCGCGATCGATAGGATCCGGCAGAGCGTCCCCGTCGAGTTCGCTGAAGAGGATCCCCAGGGAGCGAGGCCGCCGGCGTGCCCTGCGGAGCGCGTTGGAAGCGATCGTTCGGACCCAGGCCCGAAACCCACCCATCGCCGCATCGCGGAATGAGCCGGCGTAGCGGTAGACGTTGACGAAGGTGTCCTGGAGAGCATCCATCGGGTCGCCCACCAGGCGCCCCTGGGCGTGCAGCCGCTCGATCCAGAGAAGCAAACCCGGCGCCGTGGCCCGATAGAGAGTCTCGAAGGACTCAGGCGTCCGGCTCTCGCGGAACTCCACCATCAGCGCCGTCTCATCGGCACGTGAAAGGAGGGAGTAGGACGGAAGCGGCGCTGGGGCAGATTCTGGGGCGAGGGATGCAATAGTCATGTCGGGTCAGGCTCAGGAGGGGGCTGATTTGGCCTTGGGCCCCCACAGAGGCGAGTCGCGTGCCAACGGGCTCGAGATCCACGACCCGTAAAACCCAACCTTCTATTACGCAAACACTTACGCTCCTGACCGAGTTCTCGACTCCGCCGTTCCGCGACGCAAGCGTTCCGCAGGCGTAACGAACTGTCCCCGAGTCGTTCACCGACTTCCTAGGACTGAACGCCCAGGCACTTTCCCGCGAAGCAACCCGCCTCTGATGGGCTATGATCTATGCGGCTTCCCGCCCCGCATACCCGTGACCCACCCCCCGCACCCCACGACGTCCGAGGAGCCGCTTCAGGACTCGGACGAGCCTCCCTCTATCGAGCTGCCCGTAGGGCTGTCGCCCGAGGACTCAGGTTCTCAGTCGAAATCGGAACCCCAGGTGGGCTCCGTACCCCTGGATAACGTGGGCCCCACGGAGGGCGCCGGGTCCATGGAGGGGTCTCAGATAGGGACGAGTTCAATCGAGATCGCTCAGGGCGGTCCACCAGAGGCTCTCGGCCTCCGCTTCGTCGCCCCCGAGACCTCGACGCTCCTCATGGGGCTTGTGGGCGCGGTCGTGGTCGCAGGCATCTTCTCGACCCTGAGCACGAGCCTCCTCCGCGCACTTCCCGGGCACTTCGGGCCCGAGCACAGTCCCAGCGGACAGGACTCAGGGCAGTCGGCCATCCCGCCCAATCATCAAGGCCCAGGCCCGGTCGCCGCTCCTGTCCTCGGACGAACGGAAACGCTCGCCGCAAGCGCCGGCGTGCTTGCCTTCGTCGCGCGCGTGATCGCAGCCTCCATTCTGTTCACGCTCACGCTCGATTGGCTCTCATCCGATAGCTCATCCACGCTTCGCTTCCTCCAGGCCCTCGCCGTGACGGGCTTGGTCGGGGGCCTTGGCCTGCACCTGACGACCATGTCGATCCCCCTCGCGCTCGCTCAGTCGCACGCGGAGAAGATCGTAGCCACGGGCGTTCCGGCGCTCGCGCCGATGCTCGGTCCGACCACCTGGGTGGTGCACGGACTGACGTTCATTCGGCGCATGCTGCTCAGAGCCATTCGAACGCCCGATGCCAACTATGGAACACGTCGACTCGTCGAGGGTTTCCGGGCGATGGTCGAAGGCGCGGAAATGCACGGCGACCTGGGTGCAGACACGCGCGAGCTGATCGCCAACGTGATCGAATTCGGCGCCGCAGACGCCGCCGAGGTCATGACGCCCCGCACGGAGATCGAGGCCATCGACGCGGACGCCACGCTGCGCGAGGCCATCGAGGTCTTCGCGGAGTGCGGCTTCAGTCGAATCCCCGTCTACGTGGAGACCGTGGACACGATCATCGGGACGCTCACCGCCCTCGAAGCCGCCAAGGCCGTTGCGGAGGATCGCGTCGACACGACCTCGATCCGATCGGTGATGCGTCCTCCCCTGCTCGTTCCCGAGACCCAGCTGGTGCCACAGCTCCTCGGTGAGTTCCGGGAGCAGCGACAGAAAATGGCGATCGTCGTCGACGAGTACGGTGGCACTGCAGGACTCGTCACGCTTGCTGACGTGATGGCCGAGATCGTTGGGCACGTCCAGGACGAGTTCGAAGAGGAGGAGCCGCCGCCGTTTCAAAGGCTCGCCGATGGGCGGGTCCAGGTCGATGCGAGCGAGCACGTGGCGGAGATCAACGAGGAGGCTTTCCTCTCGATCCCCGAGGAGGAGGACTACGAGACGCTTGCGGGCTTCGTTCTTGCAGAGTTCGGCCGCTTCCCCAAGGACGGCGAGTCGTTCATCAAGGACGGCGTCATCTATCAGGTATCGGAGGCCAGCGATCGCCGCGTTCACAAGGTCATCTTGGATCTGAAGGCGGGACGGATCTGCATGAACAGCGAGCTTGCAGCCGCCCAAAAGAAGGCCCAAATGGAGGCCGAGAAAGTGGTGCAAGGGTCACCCCAAGGCGCGGCACGGCGCGGCGATCGCGCGGGGACCGCAGCCGCGGGAAACACCGCGGGAGCTGATCAAGCGGGCAGGAAGAGCACGTCCCCGACCCGCGAAGGCCGGACGAACGACCAGGCGCGCCCGCCAATGGCTTCTTGAGCGCCAAGCCGTCCCGCCACCGTGGCCGCAGCGATAGCGTTCAACGGAATCAAGCTGATCCATCTCAAGGCTCTCAGCGTCCATCCAAGAGTCCATCCAAGAGTCCATCCCGGCGTCCATCTCCGGCAGCCCGACCTGGGCCGGTCCAGGACGAACTGCTGCTGCTGAAGCGCACCCCCTACGGCGAGTCCTCGCTCGTCGTCCACGCGTTGTCCGCCCATCACGGCCGCGTGGAGATCATCGCGCGCGGTGCCCATCGCCCTAAGTCACGCTTCTCCGGCGTCCTCGACTGGTTCGACACGCTCGCCCTGGACTGGATGCCGCCGCGCGATGCCTCGGCCGCCCGGACCGAGACGGCACGCATCAGCGGCCTCGGGACGCTTCGCTCCGGCGACATCCAGGTCCGGCGCAGGTGGATCACCGCGTCCCTCGACACCTATCGCGCCGCCCACACGGTGCTCGAGCTCGTGGAGGTCGCCACGCGCTCCGGCTTCGTCGACGACGAGATCTATCCCCTGCTGGAGGCCACCCTCAGTGAGTTCAATGAGGTTGGGCACGCCGCGAAGCAGGCGCAGGAAGCCGAGGGAGACGACCCCTTGGATGCCTCCCCAGGCCTGGAGCTCCTCCCCTGGCGCCTCGCTCGCTTTGAGCTGCGACTGATGCAGGCGCTCGGACTCGAGCCGGCGCTCCGGGTTTGCGCGACCTGCGGCGAGGCCGCCCCAGCGGTCCACTCTCCGGGTGGCCCTCCAGCGGACGGCACCCCGCACGAGCCCCGCGCCCCGTTTTCCCCCCAAGCTGGTGGGCGCCTGTGCGCTCGCCATGCCCGTGAGGCCCACGCCTCCGGCTGGAAGGTCGGCACCCTGCCCGTCCATGTGCTCGACGCTGCGGACGCCCTGGTCCGAGGGGGTGGAAAGAGCCTCACAACCCCCCATGGCACGAACGTGGCACAGTTCGGAGAGCGTATTCTCGATTTCGCCGGCCGATTCCTGGACCATCAGCTAGAGACCCGTCCCAAGAGCCACGCGGAGTTCCTCGGAGCCCCTGACCGCAACCGCCGCGCGCGCCCCTTGGGCAAGGACGCCTGAACCAGCCCTCCTATTTCGTGACTTCCTGATGCCATCCATTCGACTGTTCCTCCTGACCGGGATCCTGGTTGCCGCCGCCTCTAGCTGCAGCTCCGGCCCCATCGGCAGCGCGAAGCCCCTTGACTTGGACGAGGTGTCCGCCGCCATCGAGGCGGCCGCCGCCACGGACCTGGCGCAGTCGAATGACCGAGACCTCGCGAAGGCCGTCGGGTCGATGCTGTCGGTCCTGAAGACCCCGCTGATCGAAACGGACCAGCGCGCAACCGCGCAGTCTCTCCTCGAGCGCGGCGCCGAGGCGCTCGCCGAGCGCAGCCAGAACCCGGAGGACCTGGAGGACCTGGCGCTCAGTGACCTTCCCGCACGCATCGCGGTCCCGGCGGGCCTGCGCAGCGCGCGGCTGCTCCTGGAAGATGACGAGCGCAGCGAGGCGTACCGGCTGATTCAGCGGATCGACCAGCGCTACCCCAGCCACGCGCTGCGTGAAGAAGCCGGCGACCTGCTCTGGGATATCGGAAATTCCTACGCGAATGACAAGCGCCGCCGCCTCTTCCTCTTCCCCTACTCGAATCGCGCGCCCGGCGTTTTCGAGTACCTCTCGACGGAGTTCCCCACCCACGAGAAGAGCGACGAGGCCCTGGTGATGCTCGCCGAGATCTACTCCGCGGACCGCCTGTTCGACCTCGCGATCGATAAGTATCGCGAGCTCGTCCTCTGGTCCCCTGGCTCCCCCTACCGGATCAGCAGCGAAGCCGAGATTCCGCGCCTACGCCTGGCCGACCTGGACGGCCCTGCGTACGACCGCTCCGCCATGCTGCTCGCCATGCGTGAGCTCGAAGCCTGGATCGCGGACTATGGTCAGCACAAGCTCCGCCCTGACGTCGACCGGACACTCGTGGACTGCCTCCAGCGACTCGCGGACAATGACCTGATTGTGGCGAAGTTCTATCGCACGGTGAAGAGCCCAGAGGGCGCCCGGCAGCACGCCGCGAGGGCGCTGGCGTTTGGTAAGCGCGCCGGAAACGCGGAGCAACAGGAGGAGATCCGCACCTTCCTGGCGAGCGTCGACGAGATCGAGCGCGTCAAAGCGCCGATCATCCTCGACGGATCGATCAACGACGAGTTCCGAAGCGACTCCGGGCTCGGGATCGCAGGGCCGGCCGGGCTGAGCGACTCTGCGCCAGACAGGTCATCGCGCAGCGACCCGCGCGGGGATCCCGACGAGCCGGAAGGGAATCAAGGTGAAGGAGGGAATCAGTGATGAGCTTCCCCCAACCATCACGGGCGGTTCCACTTTGCCTGGTGCCGCTGATGCTCCTGGCCGGCTGCGGCTACCACGCGGGGCTGGCCCCTGCCCTCCCGCCCAGGGCGATCCCTGAGGAAGCCTTGGAGTCCGGCGCACGGATGGAGCTGGAAGGAGCCGCCGCCACGGCGCGTGAGGCCTCTGTCAGCCAGTCCATCGGCATCCAGATCTTCGGGAACGAGTCGCTGCTGCCGAATCTCGAGCGTGACCTGCACGCGGCCTTCACCCAGTCCGCGCGTCGCCACGCGGCCCTGCGCCTCGTATCGCCTCGGTCGGCGGACCTCTTCATTCGCGGCCGCATAGCAAACTTCCGTCGCGGAGGCGGAGCCCGAACGAGCAACAACCGGGCCGTGGAGACGCTGGAGATCATCACGATCGAGGCGGAGCTCATCGACGGCACGACGGGCAAGGTCCTCGGACGAGCCCAGGCCCAGCCGGTCGTAGGCTCGGCCATCGACGTCCCCGGGCGCGAGGTCGATTCACGCGAGCGGGCCCTCGCGAACGCGGCGGATCGCCTCTTGCTACTCCTGCTCGCCGGGCTCGAGTACGGGGTCGCGCGCCCGGGAGACCCACTTCTCCCGGAGAACCGTCCACCAAGCGAAGCAGAGCCTGGTGGCGCGCGCCTACGTGAATTGAACCCCGACCTCCCGACCGCCCTGCCCCCCTCCATTCCGGCTACGGATACGGATTCAGGCCCAGGCTCCCCCGCCGACCTGCCGCTCAAAGACGCATCAGGCGCGTAGTCGCAGGGGAAAAGTCGGGCTCCAGCGCGAAGGATCGCCCGTAGCGGTCGGTAGCTGCACCACGATGGCCTACACTCGGGGACCGACCGCGCGTCTGCCAGCACGTGGTGTCACCTTTCGTGACGCCGCCGTGATTGACTGGCTTATGGACCTCCGGAGACTTCTCCACTGGAGAATGGCGCTGGTCGAGCCGATAACCAAGCCATGGCCGATTCGCAAAATCAGGGGGAGAAGGCGCGCAAGCCGCGTCCCTTCGGATCCTTCCTACTGTTCCTAACCGTCATCATCGTAGTGCTCGTCGCGTTCAGCGGCAGCCAGCTGCGGAACGAGAAGGAGTTCAGTCAGGATGTCTTCGAGCACTCACTCGTCACAGGCAGAATCCAGCGCCTTGAGTTCAAGGGGCAAAACGACGTCGAGGGCGTGCTGGAGAACGGCCAGCGCTTCCATACGTCCTTCGCAAGCCTCGAAGCCAAGGAGAGCCGCTGGCGCGAGATGAAGGCCAAGGCCCGGTACACGCCGGTGCAAGCTCCGGACGTCGAGGCCGCCATCGATGCGGGCAACTTCGTCCCCAGCGAGGCCTGGCTCGTGACCGAGATCAGCCGGGACGCCTCGTCGATGAACGATGACGGCTCAGAGGACTTCGACTCCGGTTCCGACACGTCAGACTCCTCCGACGGAGTGAAGCCCCGCGGGGCCACGCGCCATACGGACAAGCTCTTCGTGTTCGGCACGGCCAAGGCCGGAGCGAGCTTCGACAAGATCCTCGGCGGCAGCCCGGATTCCGATCAGGTCGTCGGGCTGCAGGTGACGAAAGTGTCGCCCCACCTGGCGTCCCTCCTCGGCAAGCTCAACACAGCGGGCGTCACACCGGAGGTCTTCAGCTTCGATCTGCTTGAGGACGGGGGCACGGTCCACGGACCGGCCGATGGCTCCATCACGATGATGCTGCTGGCGTGGGGTCCCTGGATCCTGATCTTCGCCGTGTTCCTGCTCTTCATGCGCCAGATGCGCAGTCAAGGGTCCGGCCAAGGCGTCATGAATTTCGGGCGCAGCCGCGCCCAGATGTACACCAAGGAAAACCACACCGGAGTGACGTTCGAGGACGTCGCCGGCGCACAGGAGGCAAAGGCCGAAGTGCGCGAGGTCGTCGAGTTCCTGAAGAACCCCGGCAGGTTCACCCGCATCGGTGGCCGCATTCCACGCGGCGTGCTGCTCGTGGGTTCGCCCGGCTGCGGTAAGACGCTGCTCGCCAAGGCGATCGCCGGCGAGGCCGAGGTGCCCTTCTTCTCGATCTCGGGTTCGGACTTCGTGGAGATGTTCGTCGGCGTCGGCGCAAGCCGGGTCCGCGACCTCTTCAAGACGGCGCGTGAGAACTCACCGTGCATCATCTTCCTGGACGAGATCGACGCAGTCGGTCGCCGCCGCGGCGGCGGCATGGGCGGCGGAAACGATGAGCGCGAGCAAACGCTCAACGCGATCCTCGTGGAGATGGACGGCTTCAGCACCGACGAGGGCATCATTGTCGTCGCGGCAACGAACCGACCCGACGTGCTCGACCCGGCGCTCCTGCGTCCGGGCCGCTTCGACCGCGAAGTGACGATCGAGCTGCCTGACATGGAGGGCCGCGAAGCGATCCTTAACGTCCACCTGAAGAAGGTGAAGGTCGACAAAGAGGTCGACGCCATCGACCTGGCCCGCGCAACGCCCGGCTACTCCGGTGCTGATCTCGCTGCGATCGTCAACGAGGCGGCCATCATGGCCGTGCTTGATAAGAAGGACGAGATTGAGATGTCGCACCTCGAGGAGGCCGCGGCCAAGATCCGCTACGGTCGCCAGAAGATTTCGCGCAACGTCGAGGCCGACGATCTCGAGATCACCGCCTACCACGAGGCGGGTCACACGATCGTGGCAGCCAAGCTCGAAGGTCAGATCGACGTGCCTCACAAGGTGACGATCGTTCCGCGAGGCCGCGCACTCGGCGCGACGATGATGCTCCCCCAGAAGGAGAGCTATCACACACAGAAGAAACGGTTGGAGGGGCAGCTCGCCATGCTCTTCGGCGGCCGCGTCGCCGAGGAGATCTTCTGCGGCGACATCTCAGCGGGCGCCTCGGACGACATCCGTCGCGCGACGGAGCTGACCCGCGCCATGGTGACCGAGCTCGGCATGAGCGAGGCCATCGGCCCGATCAACTACGCCGAGCGGCAGGGCTCCGACTTCCTGGGCACCGAGCTGGGCGCCAGCAAGTGGCACTCCGAAGAGACGGCCCGCGAGATCGACGAAGAGATCAAGCGGTTCCTCAAGGTTGCGTACGAGCTGGCCAAGCGCCTCGTGGGCGAAGAGAAAGAGGCGGTCGAGCGTTTGACCAAGGGCCTCCTGCTCTACGAGACCCTCGAAAAGGCTGAGATCCAGAAGCTCATTGCGGGCACCGACCCGGCAGACCTTCGCGAGCAAACGGCCGAGGAGCTGCGCGAGGAGCGCCGGAGCAAGAAGGCAACACCCCCGCCGCGTCCCGAGGCAGACCTCGAGCTCGGCGGCGAAGGCCCTTCGCTCTCTGGGCTCTCTCCCGCCTGACGGGGCACGAGGCCCACGACATTGCGATCTCACACCCCATGGCCATGGGAGCCTGAGAACGATGAGGAACGGGCGCTTCGGCGCCCGTGCCTCATGGGGGTTCTCAACGTCACGCCTGACAGCTTCTCGGACGGCGGCCGGTTCTACGCTGGAGACATGCGTCCGGACCAGGTCCCGGAGGCCGCGCTGCGGCGGGCCAAGGAGCTGATCGCGGAGGGCGCCGACGTGCTCGACATCGGCGGCGAGTCCACGCGTCCGGGCGCCGACCCCGTCTCCGAGGAGGAAGAGCTGGGGCGCGTGGTGCCGGTCATCCGCGCCATCGCCAGCGAAACTCGTGCGCCGATCTCCATCGACACCATGAAGGCGGGCGTCGCCGAGGCAGCCGTCGCGGCGGGTGCCACCATCGTCAACGACGTCAGCGCGGGGTTGGCCGACCCCCGCATGCTCGGGGCTGTGGCGAACCTGCGCCGCGGTGCAGAGGCCCCCGACGTCCACATCGTGCTCATGCACCGCCAGGGCGACCCGAAGACGATGCAGGTCAACCCGACCTACAGGGATCCGGTCCAGGAGGTCGCCGAGCACCTACTGGAGCGGGCCAAAGCCGCCGAGGCCGCCGGGATTCCGCACAACCGGATCGCCCTCGATCCGGGTATCGGGTTTGGCAAGCGCCTCCCCCACAACCTCGCGCTCCTCGGGCGCGTCGGTGAGCTCCGGAAGCTCGGCTACCCCATCCTCGTCGGCGCCTCGCGAAAGTCCTTTATCGGCCACATCACGGGGGCCGAGGACCCCCATGACTGGCTCGCCGAGGAGCGTCGCGACACGCCCTCCGACAGGATCGGTGGAACCGCGGCCGCGGTGGTCTTCGCCGCCCAGCAGGGCGTCGAGATCCTCCGGGTTCATGACGTGGCCGTTATGCGCGAAGCGGTACTGGTCGCACGCGCGATCCTCCGCGGTTGCTCCTGATCGGGACGAATCGAGCAAGGAACTCCCGTAGTAGGGCAACCGGGGTAGCTCCGGACGGGTCCGACTCCGTTACGTACCCTGATCTGGCCGATAGATATCGCAGTGGGAGGACGCCCCCCATCCACAAATCAGCGCGGAACCCGCTTCAACCTGGCGACCCGGAGGGCATCATTCAGATGACGCTCCCCGGGAGACGTCAGGAAATGCATTCCTAGTCCGCTCCCTCCCTCCATTTAACTGCTCCCACGATGCTGCTCGACCCCAACACGATTGGTCAGATTCTGGTTCTGACGGTTGGGTCGCACATTGTCCTGTCGTTCCTGCGGACGACGCGCGGCAGCGGTTTGATTCGGGGCGTCGTGATCGCGCTCATCGTGGTCTTTGGAGCGCTCCTGGGCGTCGCGCGCTGGCTAGGGCTCGCTGAGCTCCAGTTCATCGTGGAGGGCGTGACAGGCTTCGCCGTCGTCATCCTCGCGATCGTGTTCCAGCCCGAGCTGCGGCGCGGCATCATCAGCCTCGGCGACAACCCGCTCCTGAGCAAGGTGATCGGCTCCCGGGCCAAGGACGTCGTGGATGAGGTGGCCAGCGCCTGCGTCTCGATGGCCAAGCGCAAGCGAGGCGCCCTCATCGCGTTCGAGCGCCAGACGCCCCTTGACCCTTGGACCCAAACGGCCCAGCGCGTCGATTCGCGGGTTAACCGGTTCCTGCTAGACAGCATTTTTCACACGGACAGCGCTCTCCACGACGGCGCCGTGATCATCCGCGAGGATCGGATCGCCGCCGCCGGCGCGATCCTACCCCTCTCCGAGAACGATCGGCTCGCGCAGTCGGTGGGCACGCGGCACCGGGCGGCCCTTGGCCTGACTGAGGAAACCGACGCCGTGGTTGTCGCCGTCTCCGAGGAGACCGGCCTGATCACGGTGTGCCAGAACGGAAAGATGGAGCGACGCGTCCTGCGGGACGAACTGGGCGCGGTCCTGCGCTCGCGCCTCGGCGGCGAGGACGACGTCAAAACCAGCAAGAAGAGCAAGGCTAGCCCTGATGGCCGCGCGGGAGCCGCGCCCAGTCGTCGACCGAACGTTGCGGTCCGCTGGCTCAAGAGCCTGATCGCGAACCCGGGCCAGAAGGCCATGGCCCTCGCCGTCGGCGTAGGCCTGTTCATGCTCGCGTTCCGATCGATCCGAACGTCCAAGGAGTACAGCCTCGAGGTACGCGTGGAAGCTGGCGAGGACGCGAAGAGCACGCCGACGCCCGGCGTCCTCCGGATCGTGCTGCCCTCCGAGAACCTGCACCTCGCCTGGCCGGCACCGGGGAGCTCCATCGTCATCAGCGCAACCGCTGCCCAGGCGGACCTGGCGCTCATCGATGGCCAGATCGGCGGTGTCCTGACCGTCGACCCTGAGTGGGCCGGCACGGAGAAGACCATCGACCCCGGCGACATCACGTGGGGCGTGGACCGCCAGGTGCGCGGACTAGACGTCGAGATGGTGAGGCCTGGTCGTTCACTTCTGATCAAGACCGAGCGCTACGACGAGCGGGAGATCACCCTGTCCCTCGCGTCCTTTGGTGGCAAGGAGTCGGCGAATACCGGGCCTGGGCCCCAAGAGCTCTACATTCAGACGCCCACCGGCACCAGGCTCGGCACCGGCTCCGTGGAGTTCAACCCCAGCGTCATCACGGTACGCGGGCCCAAGGAGAGCATCGATCGCCTGATCCTGGCGCCGGAGCTCCTCGCCTTCGAGCCCGTGGACCTCTCGCGGGCAGCGGGAACCGGCTTCGTAGAGCACCTGTACCCTGACCGAGACGAAATGAAGGCGCGGGGCCTCGGTGAAGTCACGCTGGGCGAAGACCTCTTCCTCCGAGGACGACTGGTTCCGAGGGAGACCGTTGTGGGCCAGCTTGAGCTGGAGATCGCGCTCGTGTCCTTCAGGGCAGCGTCCGGCGACGGACGCCCTCGCTTCCTGCCACCCACAGAGATGGTGACCGCCCAGGTCAAAACACGCGGCCTGATCGGCGAGGACCTGGACGAGTCGCTGCAGACCACGATGCGGCTAGAGATCCTGCAGTTCGTCCGTGAGCACGCACGTGTATTCGTGGACGTGGATCAAGCGGCGACGGCCCCCGGACTTCGGACGGCGGTCGAGGTGGGGCCCCTCGATGCCCAGTGGCGGCAGCACCTCGGCCCCCTCTTCGGGGCTGCAAAGAATCAACCAGGGGCCTCGCTGCGCCTGGAGCTCGACGAATCGGACCGGACAGTGACGCTCACGCGGGCGCCTGAAGACAAGGGACAGGATGAGTAGCATGGGAACAGTCGAGACACAGGAGATCTTCGGGACGGACGGGATCCGCGGTAAGGCCCTCGAGGGGTGGCTTTCGGTTCAGGCCGTGGAGGCCCTTGGTCGAGCGGCCGGCGCGGTGCTCGGCCCTGGCTCCGGCCACGCTGCCGAAGCGCTCATCGCCCACGACGGTCGAGCCTCGGCGAAGCCGCTCGAGGAAGCGCTCGGGCGCGGACTCCGCGCTTCGGGCGTCATCGCCCGCACGGCCGGCCTTCTCCCCACGCCTGGGCTCGCCTGGCTGACCGCCACGGAGGACGTCTCTCTCGGCGTGATGATCAGCGCATCGCACAACCCGGCTGAAGACAACGGCATCAAGCTGTTCGCGGGCGGTGGGTCCAAGCTCACCGACGCGCAGCAGGCCGAAATCGAGATGCGCCTGCGCGAGGAGATGGAGCGAGTCTCTCCGGGCGGTGAAGTCGCCGAGGAACTGCAGCACGACGACCACCTGGAGGATCTCTACGCTGAGCACCTCATCGCGCTCGCCAAGAGCGGCGAGGCCCTCGATCTCGCTGGGACGAAGGTCGTCATCGACTGCGCCAACGGAGCCGCGAGCCACGTGGGCCCCCGCGTCCTCAAGGCGATCGGCGCCGAGGTCACAACCCTCTACGGCGACCCGAACGGAACGAACATCAACGACGGCTGCGGCTCCACTTATCCGGAGCCTCTGCAGGAGCGCGTCAAGTCAAGCGGCGCGGACTTCGGCGTTGCCCTGGACGGCGACGCGGACCGCTGCCTCCTGGTGGACGAGAACGGCGCGCTGGTGGACGGCGACGCCATCATGGCCATCCTCGCCCGGGATGCCGCCGAGCGCGGCCTCTGGGACGACCCCCGCATTGTCGCCACGGTGATGAGCAACCGCGGCCTCCATCGCGCACTCGAGCCGGTGGGCGTGAGCGTTGTCGAGGTGGGCGTGGGCGACCGCCAGGTCGTCGAGGGCCTCCGGGAGCACGGTCTTCACCTCGGTGGAGAGAAGTCCGGGCACATCATCTTCGGGGCCGACAGCGGCTTCATCGGCGACGGCCTCCTGACGGCCCTGCACGTGCTGAGTGTCCGCGCACGGACGGGCAAGACCCTGTCCGAATTAGCCGCCCCGTTTGTGCCCTTCCCCCAGGTTCTCCTGGGACTGAGAGTCGCCTCCAAGCCGTCCCTCGACAGGCTACCGCTCTTTCAGGAGAAGCGCCGTGCCTACGAGGAAGAGCTCGGTAAGGACGGCCGGGTCAACGTCCGCTACTCCGGCACCGAGCCAAAAGCACGCGTGATGATCGAAGGCGCGGACGCCGCCCGAATCCAAGAGATCGCCGACGACCTGGTCGAAGCGCTGCGCGAGGAAATCTCGGCACAGACGAAGGCCTGAGAGATCTTCGGACCGTTGTGTCCTCGATGCCGCTGCGGCCGTGATCCGTGGGGCGTAGCTGAGCTGGGTCTTTGGGCTGGGTCTCTGGGCTGGGTATCAGCATCGACTTGTACGCGCTCCATAGGCCTCCAGCGCAGGACGTCGAACGGGCCTCTGAAGCGCTGCATCATCTCGCCGAAATTGGGAACGAGGCTGGTTGCGCGCGTCCGATTTGGCGGTCCCGCTAGCTTGCTCTACGAGGAGCTCGCGCTGCGACTGCGCTTCCACATCACGAGCACCAACCACGCGATGAAGACTTGCGTCTCGATCGGCATGTCCTCCGGGAGGTCGGCTTGGGCCTTGCGGCTCAGCCAGGACTGAGGGGCGACGGTCCCGACGAGCTCTCGTCCGCGGCGCAACTCGTACGTTCGCCCAAAAAGAGACTTCCCGCGCAGGCTGTACGTCTTGCCGTCGATGCGAACGACGAAGTGGCGTGTGAAGGCGCTGGGCTTCGTAGCGGTCGCGATCGTGGCCCGGGGTCCCTTGATGAAGAACTCGCCGCTCATCAGGCCTTCGCGACCGATGCGATAGCGCTCACCCTCGAGCGTGAAGGCTCCAGCCTCCTTGAACCAGCGGATATGGACTTCCGTAATCAGGCGCGCAGACTCGCGGACGACATACGTCTCGGAGAGCCAGTTCTTAGGGTCGAGGTGAAGCATCAGGCTGCGGTACGCCCGCCAACGCACGCTATTCAACCCGATTGCGGCCCCTCCCCAACCATTCCCCCGTCTCGAATCGCGCTGAAAAGGCGCTGCCGGGGAAGGGTGATGCCCTGCCGTGGGGCTTCGAGTGCCGACGCCCACGGGTCGCGTGCCCGCTAGTGACCGGTGTCTTGGCTGGAGATCTGCCCGAGGGCGCATAGCGCTTGCCGCTCCGCCGCATACGCCTCGTCGCCAATGGGCACGAAACAATCAAGGCCAAGGTCATGGAGCCGGTTGTCGCGGCAGCTAGCCAAATTCAGGTCAAGGAGGGCGTCGGCGATCGCCCCTGCGCGGGCGGCGCCTAAGTCGCTGCGCACGACGATGGGCTGGACCGGAAAGGGGCCCCAGGAGTCGACGATCCGGAGCTGCTTGAGGAGCTCGGGACTTTCGCGGCCTAACCGCGCGAGCACCGTCGAGTCGATCGCCGCGGAATCGATGGCTCCGCGCAGGATTGCATCGATCGAGGCGTCGTGGGACCCCGTGCAGACACGCTGTCCAAAGAAGGGCCCGGCACAGCCGATCTCTGAGAGGTTCTGCAGCGCGGCAAAGTAGCCGGACAAAGAGCAATCGTCGTTGTACCCCCAAACACTTCCAGCCAGATCACTGAAGCGGAGCGCAGCGTGATCGGCGCGCACCACGAGGTCGGAGAAGTAGACGGCCTCGCCGCCTCCACGCTCGTCCCGGAAAACGAATCCGGCAGGGACCAGCTCCACCGAGGGGCGCGGCTGACTTCGCAGGTAGAGGTAGGACGGAGAACAGAGGAACCCGATATCCGCGTGCCCATCTGCAAAGGGGTCGGCTACGCCATGCATGGGGCCGGACACGCGCTCCTCAGTCTCAAGCGTGATCTCACATTCGAGGGCACGCCCCAAGTGCTCGGTCACGATCTGGAAGAGCTCCAGCGGAATTCCGGGCGCAAGGTACGTCAGTGCACGCAGGCGAGTCAGCGTGCCTGGAGGAGATTTTGTGACGTGTCCGTGACTCATTCGACGCTGCCCCGCTCCTGCGAGGACGCAGTACGAATCTGGTCTAGCGACATCGAACCGTCAAGGGCCAAGTGCCCCATCTACGGGAGGGTGTTGCCCGAAAGGCGGCGTGGATCGAACCGGGGAGCTGATGCTCGCTGCTGCGCTCCCTCCGCGAGATGAGCGCCACGATTTCGAACAGGTCGCGATTGTCGCAGCCACAACGTCGTTCAGGCGTGCTGGTGGTTCTATCTCGTGAATCAAGCGCGCAAGGTCCAGGTTGGGAACGATAGCGAACAGGATACGGCCGGGGCCTACACGCTACGCTCTGCGCTCAAAATGCAGCCCAACGCCAGCACCCCCTCTAGTGACGCACCCGCTTGCGTACGCGCCGCCCACGACCCCGCGGCGTTCCGCGCCCTCGCCGGCCAAGTCGTACAACAGCTGGCCGGTCACCTTGAGACGGTCTACTCTCGCCAGGGCCCGGTGCTCAAGCCGCAGGATCCCGAGGAGCTCCTCGCCACTCTCGCTCCGATCGGTCAAGCCTCTGCGCAACCCGCCGAGTTCGAGCGGCTCATCGGCGAAGTCATCGCCCACGCCAACCACGTCCACCACCCCGGCTTCATCGGGCACCAGGTATCCGCGCCCGTCCCCGCGTCGGTGCTGGTCGACATGGCATCGTCGCTGCTCAGCAACGGCATGGCGGTGTACGAGATGGGCCAGCTCCATACAGCCATGGAGCGGCGCGTCATCGAATGGCTCGCTCGCTGCGTAGGTTTCAATGGCACCAGCGACGGCATTCTCACCCACGGCGGATCCCTCGGTAACCTGACCGCATTGCTGGCCGCGCGCCAAGCGAAGGCGGGGTACGACGTTTGGACCGAAGGCCAACGAGCTCCGATGTCAGTCCTCGTTTCGAACCAAGCGCACTACTGCATCGCCCGCGCCGTTCAGTGCATGGGTTGGGGCCAGAAGGGCGCAACCACCGTCGAGACCGACAACCGTTTCCGCCTGCGACCCGAATTCCTCGAAGGGGCTCTCCGCCGGGCGGAGGACGAAGGCCGCCAGGTCCTCGCGGTGGTTGCCAGCAGCTGCTCCACCGCGGCGGGCAGCTTCGATCCGCTCCATGAGATCGCGGACTTCTGCGCCGAACACGACCTTTGGCTCCATGCTGACGGCGCCCACGGCGCATCGCTCACGCTTTCGGATCGCTATCGTGCGCCCGTCCAAGGCCTCGAGCGCGCTGACTCCATCACCTGGGACCTGCACAAGCTGATGGGGCTCCCCGCGCTCAACACCGCCGTGCTCTTCCGCGATGGCAAACGCTCCTACGAGGCGTTCGCCCAGGAGGCGAGCTATCTCTTCGACGAGACCGATCGGGACGAGTGGTTCCAGATCGGCCGGCGCACGATGGAATGTACGAAGCGCGGGCTATCGGTCGTCGCCTACACGATGCTCCAGAGCCTCGGGACCAACTACTTCCGCGAGCACATCGAACAGCTGATGGACGTCGCCCAGCACCTCGCCCACGAGTTGGAAGCGAGCGACGAATTCGAGCTGGCGACCTTCCCTGACGCGAACATCCTGTGCTTCCGGCACGTGCCCGCAGATGGCTCGGTGAAGGCCGACGACCTGGACGCCCATCAAGCGCACCTGCGCCAAGCGATCGTCGAATCAGGACGCGCTTACATCACGCAGGCAAGGCTGCGCGGCTCGCTGTGGCTACGCGCGACCGTCCAGAACCCGCTCACGGACCGGTCCGACGTGCAGAAGCTACTAACGGACCTGCGCGAGTTCAGCACGTCGCTCCCGCGCTAGCAGATCTCCCCAGGCATGCATGGGCTGCCGCCGAATCACGCGTCTTGAAGCGCAGCCGGACTCGTCCATCGACCACAAGCTTCAGCGTGGTGCGCTTCGCGGCCAGCATGCTCGACTCGGGCGCGACGAGTTGGGTCTCATTCCCGCAGCTTTGGTTCCGGAACGGTACTGCGGAATGACTAACAGCCAACACTCCCAAGAGTACTGGCTGCTCTCGTTGCAACGGACTCCACGGCACGCGCGCGGCTTTGTTCCTTCGTCGTACTTACTGAACGGCAGCCGCCCGTGACGAGGCGCGTGCGCCTCGGTGCGCGTCGGGTGCCTTAGAGCTGCCAACCCTTGCGGTAGATGCGATGCACAAGAGCCGTCGCGAGATAGTTGTCGAATTCCATCTTGTCAGAGTCCCAGCTCAACTTCTCACCACGGAAGTGGCCGGCAACCGTCCCGAGCAGCACCGCCTCCGTCAGTGGGCATGCATACGAGAACGGCGTCGATGTCGTGCCTTCGCCACGGCATGCATCCGTCCACTCGTGACGGTGGTTATTGCTCGGCAGCGTCGTGACTTCGACATCCATCTTCTCGCCATTGGAATAGAAGCGCGGTGCCGCCCAGTGCGGAATCACCATCACGCCCTTCTCGCCAACAAGGAACGAACCGGCGCCTGGCAATGCCTCGCCGGCAGGCAGCTGCGCTTTTTCAGCGGCCTTCTTGGCGCCACCGTCCGTCCAGCGGAACTTGATGGTCTCGGCCGTCTGGTCCGTGCCGGGGAACTCATAGAGCAAGTCGCCGTCGGGCGCGAACATCTCACGGAAGTGACCCGGACCGTTGGAGACCACGCTCTTCGGCGCGCCAATGCCAAGCGCTGCGAACACCGGATCGAAGATGTGGCACCCCATATCGCCCAGCGTGCCGCTACCGAAGTCGAGCCAACGACGCCACTGCCCCGGGTGGTATTGCCCCTTTGCATACGGCCGGTCCTTGGCAACACCGAGCCACAGATCCCAGTCGACGTGATCCGGAACGACATCCACGGTGTCGGGACGACCCGCAGCGCTGCCGCCCCATGATTTGCCGACCCAGAGGTGCGCTTCGTGCACCTTTCCGATGACGCCAGTGCGCAGCGCCGCCACTGCCGTGCGGTAGGCGCTTTCACTGTGGATCTGCGTGCCCATCTGGGTCACGACGCCCGTACTCGCCGCCAACGTGGCCATTTCGCGACACTCGTACAGATTGTGTGCGATCGGCTTCTGGCAGTAGACGTGCTTGCCAAGGCTCATCGCGGCCAGCGCGACCGAACCGTGCATATGGTCGGGCGTCGCAACGACCACGGCATCGATGTCCTTACCCATCGTGTCGAACATTCTGCGGTAGTCATCGAACGTCTTGGCGCCAACGTGCTGCTTGGCGGCGTTGGCGAGGTTGTTCGCATCAATATCGCAAAGCGCGACGATGCGAACGTTCTTACCGCTCGCGGTCGCACTCAGATCGCTACCGCCCATTCCGCCAACGCCGACGCAGGCGACGTTCAACGTCTCCATCGGATTCAGACGGGTCATTCGCGGAGCAAGCATTGGCGCTGCGGCCGCTACGCCCGATGCTTGGATGAAGTGGCGACGCGTGATTCTTCTAGTGATTGGCACAGGGACCTCGATTCGTCGGGAGTCGGAAACAAAGAATGGACTCCGCACCATATCGAGCCAACCGCCACAGCGGAACCCGAAGCGATCGATCACACAACCATGACAGACTGGGCATGCCCGACATGCCTATGTATGAGTCGCTAGCTTTGCCTCGGGCCCTGCCTCTGTCGCTGCGCTCCACCGCGATGCCCTCTTGTGTTTTGCGTTTCCAGTCCCGCTAGCCGCTCCACCGGGCCGCTACTGATGCCTGCAGTACCCAAGGTTGAGCCTACACATTGAGTGCTGCTCGCCCGCATGGGCGGGTCCCAGGTCCCGACTGCCGCTGACGACTCGCCCATGCGGGCGAGCAGCACCTGTGCCCAGACCGGTACCGACAAGTCTACGAGTCATCAGGCGCGCCGGCATTTCGCTGTCACAACCATCGCGCCGCCTGGCATTTCGTGCCCTGGCCGCAGTCCAGCTGGCCGACCTGTACAGCACCTATCTCTCGCGACCGGTCGCCTGCCGTCGACGCGTGGGCTGCGTCATGGCCGATACCGTCCCGCGCGGGGTGCTGGGCGGTCCCGTCGGCATGACCCAAGGCGGTAGCGGTCAAGCCCCAGGCCACGCGTCGAGCGCTTCGCGCCGACGGCAGGCGGTCGGTACCAGGCAGGTTGGTATCGGCTTGGTCACTACCTGCCGAGACGCCGCCCACGCGTCGAGCGCTGCGCGCCGACGGCAGCAGGTCGGTACCGGGAAGTCGGTAGCGGTCGAGACTGCTACCAAGGCACTGAATGCCGAACCGCCCGATGGCTGAGACACCGCGCTGTATTTATGCGCCCATCGCCTGACGGCGCTGGAGCGATTATGTCTCTGTGCGCTCGCCGCGCAGGGGTCCTCGCCGGACGGGCGTGCTGCCGCACGGGCCTCCTCGCCGGAGGGGCCGCGAGGGCGAAGGCGCCTTCTCCATCGACCGCTACCCGTCTTCCGAGAAGCTCAACGCCGTGTGGGATTTCGGGAGTCCACCTCGAGTGTCCATTGCCACCGGCGAAGACGCGACCGGAACGATCGTGCGGGTCCTCGCACCATCGGTGCGAGTAGCCGGCGTTGTGCGAGACGCTGAGATGCGCCCGCTGGCTGGCGCCAGCGTCAGCTTCAATGCGGGGCTTCACCAGCTCTCATCCTTCTCGCTCGTACTCAGCAACCTGTCAGCTAGCTCGCCCATTCTACGAACCGAGGAGGACGGCAGGTTTGACCTTGGCCCCGTGCCCTTTCATCCCGCCTTCCGGATCACCGCCCGTCACGACGGGCAAGAAGCGCCGTCCGTAGCCGTCCCAGAGGGCGACCAAGCGGAGCTGCTGCTCCAGATGACCGAGGCGGAGCTGAAGCCGCTAATGGCGGTCTTCGGAACCGCAGTCGCCGCGGACGACTCCCCCATGGCGGGGAAAACCGTCCGCCTCGGGAACCGGTCCGTGACCACCGACGACGACGGACGCTTCCTGTTTGAATCGCGGTCCTGGTACCCGTCCGACGCCATGCTGGTGGCCCAGCTAAGAGACCGTCAGTTCCAGGCAGTACCGGCCCCTACGAGGGAGGAAGCCCTCGCTCCCGGCGGTACGGGTCCTTTCGAGCTTCGGTTCCCCCCCAGTGCACTTACGGCTTCGCGGCCAGCTCGTGGACTCGCAGGGCCGCCCCGTCGACGGGATGCATGTGTACGTCATGGATGGAACGCCACTGAATGGGAGCTATTGGAGCTTCGAACACGCGCGCGAGAGCCGCCGCCCTGATGACCCGCTCGTCACAGGTCCAAGAGGTATCTTCACCATCCCGCAGGTTCTGGACCGCCCCTACCACCTGCGCTTCATCGACCCCGAGACGCTCTTGATGCATGACGCTGAGGCGATGGATCCATCGTCGGGTCCCGTTCGCGTCACCCTGCCTGCGAACCCCACGGTGGCTGAGCTGAAGGGCGTCGTGCTGGACGCCTTTGCACAACCGGTCCCCGGCGCGAGAATTCGGCTGAGCGCCCGCACGTGGGTGAATCCCAA
>JBLIHL010000031.1:0-20576 GCA_047635895.1 Paracoccaceae bacterium
CTTTGGTTCCGGAACGGTACTGCGGTACTGCGGAAACTGTAGCCCCTCCCCCATGCCGATTCCGATCTTCCCCATCGCGCTGCCGGTTGGCGACTCACCGAATGTCCGCGCGACGCCGGTGGTGACCTGGACGCTCCTCGCCCTGCACGTGATGGTCTTCCTCGTCGCCGTCCTGCCGACGATGTCCGACGGCGCCAGGGTTGACGCGCGGTTGGCGGCCCAATGGCGCCAGGAAGTGCAGAAGGCTCCGACACCCGAAGCGCTGGTGAAGCGGGAAGCGATGACCGTCGAAGAGCGCAAGATGGCCGATGACGTCGAGCGCTTCTCCACGCCGCGCATGAGAGCTGACCCCGACGTGGTGTTCCTCTTCGGAAGCGGCTACCGCCCGGGATCCCTGCTCTTCTACAAGCTCTTCACGTCGCTGTTCCTGCATGCGAGCCTTCTGGCGATGGGCTTCCACCTCCTACTCCTCTGGATCCTTGGCGATAACGTTGAACACCACGTTGGGCGCCTGTACTTCCTGGGCCTCTATGTGGGAGGTGGGGCCTTCGGTGGACTCTTGGGCTCGCACCTTTCCTTAGTGGGCAGCACGCTCCCGGTGCTCGCGTCGACCAGCGCCCTCGGCGCAGTGCTCGGTGCCTACTACGTGTTCTTTCGGTACAACGAGATCCAAGTGGTCTACGTGGGCCGGCTAGCCTGGCGCCCGGCGACGGCGGGCACTCAGTTCATCAAAGCTCGCATCATCCTGCCGGTGCTCACCATGGCCGCGGCGATCTTGGGGCACATGAGCTTCGGCGTGCGCGGCGCGACCTGGGCGGGCGTGGTGGCCGGCGTTGGTGCGGCCCTCATCCTGCACAAGCAGTTCGGCGTGAGCGAGAGCGAGGACTCAGACACGTGGTACCCCGATCCGCTGCGTGTCACCACAGACCCGGTGGCGCGGATCGAGGACCTCCTGGCCAAGGATCGCGACGGTGAGGCCGCGCAGGTCTACCTGGAGAATCGCCGCCGGCCAGGGTTCGAGCTGGAGGGGGCGCCCCTGGACCGGGTGGCCGAGTACCTGGCGGACCACGGCATGGTGGCCCTGGCGGCAGCCGCCCGGAAAGACCTGCAGAGGTAGGTGGCTGGGCCACCGGGCCACCCGCCCATGACGCCGCCCGGTCGACGCAAGACGCGGTTGAGCGGGTGCGCCCGCTGGTCAGGCGCCTGGTGGTCGAGGCCGACGTGGTAGGTCCTCGTCGAACACGCGCACGCCTGGATCGACGCGCGACTCGGGTCCTCGCCCCTCATGTGGAGCGCGCTCGTCCTCAGCCTGGCGGCTCTGAGCTACGTATTCCTCGCCTGGCGCATCCAACGCATCGAGGTCCCGCCCCTCGCGGCCAACGGCTGGACGAAGAAGCCGCTGCCGATCTACTAGTGTGACGGGCCCGGCACCTGGGCAGAAGCCGTCACATTTATCAGCGAGAAGTACGGCGGGCGCCCTGGCAGGACGCGCTGATTCAGCCTAACGTCGAGATCGAGTCGATCTTGTATCCACCGCCTCAAGCCCATCTTGCCCAACGCCATGTCCCAGTCCTACCGACCCCTCTGGCTGTCCCCACTCGTCCTCATCGCCTTTCTCGTTGCTGGCAGCGGCCTCGTCGTCGGCTTGGGCATGACTTGGGCGTCTGGTACCGAGACCGGCGCGACGGGCTCCGACTACATCGCTGAACACGTTGATTCGATCTGTGGCCTCGACGACGTCCGCGTCCTGTCTAAGCCAGCGAGCGTGCAGTATGACGATCTAATGAACGCGACCGCCGAGAGGCGGCGCATGCAGGCGGAGAGCATCGACCCGACGTCGGCGCTGGGCCAGGTTCTTGAGACAAAGGCCCGCCGGCGCGTGCACACGGCCTGCCACGCTGTGATGACGCGCCTTGAGCACTGCAGCGTTTGGAAAGAGATCACGCACCGGAACGGAGCGGAGATCGCGGACATCACTCCGAATGTCGTCGCAGCGCTGGATTCAGCCGACTCAGGTCCCGAGACCGTCGCAGCATCCCGCTAGCCACGCGCGCAGCGGAGTTTTCGCAGTACCGTTCCGGAACCAAAGCTGCGGGAATAGACGCGCCCCACCGGTTCACGCACCCGCAAAGCGGGTGCTGCATCGGCGGAGCCGATGCGTGAACCGGTGGGGCGCGTCTATTCCCGCAGCTTTGGTTCCGGAACGGTACTGCGAAAACTCCGCTGCGCGTAATCTCGCTACCCATGCCCACACTCTTCCTCTCGCGTCTCCGTTCGTTCCTCCTCGTTACGGTCACCTGCGCCGCCGCCTTCGCTGGCCCCGCAACAGCTCAGGCTCCTCGGCCACGGGCGCTCGTTTGGGAGATCGCCGATGCATTCACCGCGCAAACCGGCGCGCGGCGCGCCATGATCGAAGCTGGCTTCGCCGTTCAGGCACTTGACGACGCGGCGTCTCTCGCGCCTCAGCTCGCGAAGGTCGACGTGCTCTTCCTCGGTAGCTTCGTCTCCGAAGCTGACACCTACGCCGCCTTCTGGTCGAACACCTCGGAAAACTCGGCCTCCCTCCACAAGTGGATTGGCGCCGGTGGAACGCTCGTCCAGATGACCCAGGCTGACCAGACGGAGGCGTCCCCGATGTTCCTCCCGAGCAGCGGTGACATGCGTATGTCAGCCTCCCGGAATGACGTCGACTTAGCCACCGTGCTCGCCCTCGCCCCGGGACATCCACTGATCGACGCGATCGCAACGGAGTCCGCGGCCGCTGGTGCTGCACCCGGAACGCCGGCTCGCTTCCCGAGCTGGAGCTCCCATCACCGCGTCGGAGCATGGGAAGCTTTTGACCGCTTCGAAGGCATGCGCGTGCTCGCCGGAGACTCCACCTCGCATAGGCGCCCCGCCGTGCTGGAGGGCGCCCTCGGCAAGGGTCGCGTCCTGCTCGCAGCCCTGCACTTCGACAAGCTCGATGGCACGACCGAGGACGGCGCCACGTTCAAGGCGGCGCCCAAGGACTTCGTGGAGATCTCGCGCCAATGGTTCCGGGGGCTCCACACCTATGTAGGACTGGTTCGAGCCGGGAATGCACCCGAGGTCATCCCCAGCACACCGTGGATCGCGCTCCCGCCGGCGCCGTTCGTCGAAGGGTCGTTCACGATCGCGGTCCTGCCCGACACCCAGATCTATGCCGAGCGCTACCCCCAGCACTTCACCGCGCAGACGCGCTGGATCACGGAGAACCAAGACGCTCTCGACATTCGCTACGTACTGCACCTCGGCGACATCACGAACAGAAATACGCCCGAGCAGTGGGTCCACGCGAAGGCGGCCATCGACGTCCTGCACGAGGGCGGAGTCCCCTACGCCCTCGCACCCGGGAATCATGACTACGGCCCGAACGGCAATGCGTCGACGCGCGACACGCTGCTAAACGACACGTTCCCCCTTTCAAGCTTCGACGACTGGCCCACCTTTGGCGGCACGCACGAGGAGGGCAAGCTGGACTCGAGCTATCACGTGTTCACGGCCGGCACCGGTGACTCACTCCGGCGCTTCCTTGTACTCGTGCTCGAGTGGGGGCCGCGCTCTTCCTGTGTAGCCTGGGCCAACGACGTCGTGGCTCGCCATCCGGGTCACGAGGTCATCCTCGTGACCCACGCCTATATGTTCTCCGATGAAACGCGGTATGACTGGTCGACGCGCGGGACGTCACAGACCTGGAACCCGCACAGCTATGGCATGGCGAGCCTTGAGGGTGGGGCCTACGACGGAGAGGAGCTGTGGCAGGGCCTCGTGTCCAAGCACCCTGGGTTCATCATGACCCTGAACGGTCACGTGCTGAATGATGGGCAGGCCTGGCTGAAGAGCACCGGTGAGCAGGGCAACTCGGTCCACCAGATGCTGTGCAACTATCAGACGTGGCACGAAGGCGGCGACGGCTACCTGCGGCTCTACGAGTTTCGCCCCGACGGCACGGTGCAGGCCAAGAGCTACTCGCCCGTGCTGGATCGCTGGCTCACCGAGCCCGACCAGCAGTTCCTGCTGACGTATCCCGGCCGGGCCGCGTCCGGACAGAAGTGATCAAAGGTCAGTGATCGGCGAGCGTGATCGAGGACGCCTCGCTACTCAGCCGTCGTCGGGTCGATGATCGTGGTCACTTCCGAGATGCGGTTCGCAGGAAACCCGCCCTGGCGGGCGTGCTCGGCAATCGCGGCCTCATCCGGTGCCACGTAGATGCAGTAGATCTTGTCGCCGGTGACGTAGCTCTGCACCCACTGGATCTGCGGCCCCATGGCGCTGAGCACGCCGCAGGATTTCTGTGAAATGGCCTGCAGGTCAGAGGGTGGGAGGCTTCCCGCTCCGGGGATCTCTCGCTCGATGAGGTACTTGGGCATGGTCTGGTCTTCCGTATGGCTGTTTGCGGAGGGTCTGCAGCAGGATGCTGCTCCCGCTTACAGCCTAAGGCTCCCATTGTTCGCAGGGCAAGCCGTGATTTCGGCGGCACCGCGGACTACCTCGACGCAGGAGACCACGGCGCCTTCTGACGGACCGCAGGCTGATTGGCTGGGCCCCCAAGCTGGATGGGGCCCGGCGAGGGCCCCGATAGAAAGTGCGGGGGTACTGAAAGAGCACCTGGCAGGCTTGGATATCCTGGAACCCTAAGAACCCGTACTGGCAGAATGAATCGGAATCGCTAGCTGGCGGCCGCTGTCCGAAGGGAGGGCTTTGCGGTACCGGAGCCTGGACGTACGCCGGAGCAGTTAGGAAAACGCGCCGGTGTTCAGCACCGGCTGGGCGTTCTCTTGGCCGCAGAGGACCACGAGCAGGTTGCCGACAAGGGCGGCCTTGCGGTCATCATCGAGCTGCACGATCTTTTTGGCGGAGAGCTGCTCGAGCGCTTGCTCGACCATTCCGACAGCGCCTTCCACGATCTGGGCACGCGCCGCCACGATGGCCTTCGCCTGCTGGCGCTGGAGCATCGCGGACGCGATCTCCTGGGCGTAGGCTAAGTGGTTGAGCCTGGCCTCGATCACCTGGATGCCGGCTTCCTTGAGCCTGCCCGCGAGTTCCATTTCGAGCTGCTCGGCGACTTCTTCCGTGGAGCCCCGTAGCGTGATCTCAGCGCCCTCGCTGTGGAGGTCGTCGTAGGGATACCGGCTTGCCATGTGGCGCAGCGCCGCCTCGGATTGGACCTGGACGTATTCCTCGTAGTCCTCGACGTCAAACGAGGCACGCGCGGTGTCGCGCACTCGCCATACCACGACGGCCGAGATCTCGATCGGGTTGCCGAGCAGGTCGTTCACCTTCAGCTTGGAACCGTCGAGGTTGTGCGCACGCAGCGAGAGCTTGCACTTGGAGGTGAAGGGGTTCGTCCAGTAGAAGCCTTCGTCCCGAACCGTTCCCCGGTAGCGACCGAAGAGAACGAGCACGCGCGCGTGGTTCGGGTTCACCACGAAGAACCCGATCAGGTTGATGAGGCTGAGAACGATGAGCAGGACCGCGCTGATCACCAGGAAGGCGCCCAGACCCCCGTTGCCGTGGTCGAGCTGTCCGATGCCGCTGGCGAAGGCAACGATCACGCCTACTAACAGCAGGAACTGGAGCGCCAGCATGGGCCAGCCACTGATGGCCTTGAGGCTCTTCTCTTGGGATACGGGGCGGTCAGTCATCGAACAGGCTCCACGGGATTAGCGAAACGGGTTAGGGGAACCTTGGATACCACCGCAGCGGCCGCGCCATTCAAGGAATCCGCGACAAGGTGCCCGGGCGGTCGAAGCCGGCCTTGAGGACGTCGCCAAGGCTCATCTCGCGATCCCGTTCACGGTCACATTCCAGTAAGCCCTCTTCCTATCGATGATCTCCGCCTCACGCCCCATGCTCCGTCTCCACCGGAACGGCAGTCGCAGGCCCTTCACGTTCTCCCAGTCCTCATAGTCCGTCCGCACAGGAGCGAGGCCATGCTCAGGGTCGAAGGCTAAGTACTCATGGGAGAGAATCGCTCCGCTCTCGGCCTCCGTCTCGAGCCGATGGACGATCCCGTTGACCGACAGGATCAGCAGCGTCCTGGGCCCCTTCTCCAGCGCCACTACGCGATCGCGCTCGGGGTCGTAGTGCATCGCCACCGCTAGCACGTCCTCCTGGGATTCGCGCACGAGCGCTCGCTCTTGGCTCTTCACCATGGCGTAGCTTCCGTACAGCGGGTCGATGAACCGGCCGCCGGCCGCACCCGCTATCTCCTGGACGTAGTTTTCCCGATCGTAGGCCGACTCGGTCCGATAGCTCCCAAGCGGCCCGATGCGCACCAGCCGCGTGGTGGTGTGCTCGACACCGCCAAACGACACGTCGCGATCCTGCGTCCATACGATGTTCGCCTTCTCGAGAGGCGGCCCGCCGAGCCAGCTCAGCGTGCGCGCCCAGGCTTCGCGCCCGTCGACCGCGCCTGCCGGTGGAAGGAACTCGTCGTAAAGCGGTGCGAGGCAGCGCTCAGGCGCCACCAGGAACTCCTCGCGGCAGGCTTCCGACGCGAAGAAATAGAGCCGCCCTCTGTGCATAGCGCGGATCGCCGGTGAGCCGAGGCCGCTCAAGGCCCCCATTCGCCCGCACGCGCCGCCGAGCTGGACGGCGTAGCGCAGGGGTTCACGCTCGAAGACGGCCAACGACGCCTCGTGGGCAAAGCGGTACTCGAAGTGGCGGAACGTGCGCGCAAGCCCCTCCGTCCCCGCAAGCGTGACGCCGCCGTCGACCAGCGCGACCACGTCCACGGCAACCACCCCCAACATCGGGCCGCCGCCCCAATCCGCGGCAGTCACCTCGTCCACCAGCAAGTGGCTGATCCCCCGGCCAGCTCCCACGGAAGCGGTCGGCGCACTGCAAGCAGCAGCGCCCAGGAGTGTCACGGTCAGCGATCTGTAGCAGCTCATCCTGGAAGGATAGCAGCGATCGCGGCCGCACAACGCCGGCGTCTTACTGGCGCCGTGGCCGCGAGAAGTTACCCCGGAACGGTTCAGAAGCGGTAACCTCCCGAGATGCGTTCAGACCTCGACATTGCCCGTGACATCAAGCTCCAGCCCATCAGCCAGGTCGCCTCGGCCTACGGGATTCCCGACGAAGCCCTGGAGCCCTATGGGCGCTACATGGCCAAGCTGGACCACCGCCTCGGCAAGAAGGCCGAGGGGCCTGCGCGCGGCAAGTACGTGATGGTGACCGCCATCACGCCAACGCCCGCAGGCGAAGGCAAGACCGTCCATACGGTGGGGCTCTCGCTGGCACTGAACAAGATCGGTAAGAAGGCCGCCTGCGCGATCCGTCAGCCCTCCATGGGCCCGGTTTTCGGCATCAAAGGCGGCGCCGCCGGCGGCGGCTACAGCCAGGTCGTTCCGATGGAGGACTTCAACCTCCACCTGACCGGTGACTTCCACGCGGCGGCGGCGGCCAACAACCTTCTTTCGGCCGCGATCGACGCCTCGATCCTGCTCGATAACCCGCTCGACATCGACCCATCCACCGTCACGTGGCGCCGCGTGGTCGACGTGAACGACCGGGCGCTCCGCCAGATCGTCACGGGCCTTGGCGGTAAGAAGAATGGCGTCCCCACCGAGGCCGGCTTCGACATCACGTCCGCCTCGGAGGTGATGGCGATCCTCGGCATGAGCGACGATCTCGCGGACGTCCGCAAGCGACTCGGCCAGATCGTCGTGGGGCAGAACCGCAAAGGCGAACCGGTCACCGCGGACGACCTTGAATGCGCCGGCGCGATGGCCGCCATCCTCCGGCGCGCCATCGACCCGACGATTATGCAAACCACCGAGGGCACGCTCGCGTTCGTGCACACCGGTCCGTTCGCGAACATCGCCCACGGCAACTCGTCCATCGTGGCCGACCGCGTCGCCGCGAACTACGTCGACTACCTCGTGACCGAGGCCGGATTTGGCGCGGACATGGGCGCTGAGAAGTTCTTCGACATCAAGTGCCGCGCCTCCGGCATGAAGCCTGACGCCGTGCTCCTGGTGGCCACGATCCGCGCGCTCAAAATGCACTCCGGTGCGTTCAAGAAGGGCCCGGGCGGCAAGCTGCCGCCGGAGCTTGCCGACGAGAACACCGACGCGGTCCTGGCGGGGTGCTCGAACCTGGAGGCCCAGGTCAAGAACGTGGCCAAGTTCGGCGTCCCCGTGGTCGTCGCGGTCAACCGCTTCCCGAGCGACACCGACGCGGAGATCCGTATCGTCCAGGAGCGCGCTCTCGATGCGGGCGCCCGCGCTGCTGAGATCTCCGAGGTCCACGGCCGCGGAGGCGAGGGTGGTGAAGCCATCGCCCGCGCCATCGTCGCGGCGGCTGAGTCGGGCGAAGCGAACTTCAAGCCGCTGTACGCGAGCGACCTGCCGCTGGCCGAGAAGGTCAAGACGCTCGCAATGGAGCTGTACGGGGCCGGTTCGGTCAACATCGAGCCTGCGGCTGCGAAGACCTTCGCGATGCTTGAGGCACAGGGTTACGGCCACCTGCCCGTCTGCGTGGCCAAGACCCAGTACAGCCTGAGCCACGATGCAAAGCTTGCGGGGGCACCCACCGGCTTCGAGTTCCCGGTCCGTGAGGCTCGGCTCGCAGCCGGCGCAGGGTTCGTGGTGGTCTACGCTGGCGCCGTGATGACGATGCCCGGCCTGGGCCGCACGCCGGCCTACAAGCAGGTCGATATCGACGAAAACGGCGACGTTCTTGGCCTCTTCTAAGCGGCTAGCTAACGAACATGGACGCCTTCGCTCTCGCCTCGATTCTCCTCACGGTCGCGGCGCTCCTCGCCTTTATCAACCGCCGCTTCATCGGGCTTCCCTCGACGATCGGCGTGATGGCCATGGCGCTCCTCTTCTCCCTCCTCTTGGTCGGGATTGGCGCGGTGTCGCCTGCGTTCATCGAGAGCGTCCGGAAGCTCCTAGAGGAGGTCAACTTCAGCGACGCGCTCCTCGACGTCATGCTGGCCTTCCTGCTCTTCGCGGGCGCGCTGCACGTCAAGCTTGAGGACCTCGCCGGCCAGAAGTGGATCATCGGCACCCTCGCGAGCGTCGGCGTCGTGGTTTCGACCGCCGCCGTGGGCGTGCTAGCGAAGGTCTTCCTGGATGCCATTGGCTACCCGATGGACTGGCTCCCCTGCTTCCTCTTCGGGGCGCTCATCGCCCCCACTGACCCGATCGCCGTGCTCGGCATCCTGAAGTCAGCCGGCGTCAAGAAGTCGCTGGAGACCAAGGTCACCGGAGAGTCGCTCTTCAACGACGGCGTCGGCGTGGTCGTGTTCGTGGCGCTCCTGGGCTTCGCCACGGCGGACCATGCGGCCGAGTCGTCGGCCGTGGTCATGCTGTTTGCGAAGGAGGTCTTCGGCGCCCTCGCGCTCGGCGCGATTTTCGGCACGGTCACGTACTGGCTGATGCGCCAGATTGACGACTACCTGGTAGAGGTGCTGCTGTCCCTCGCGCTCTGCGTGGGCGTTTACAGCCTTGCGGGGGCGCTGCACTCCTCGGGACCGCTCGCGGTCGTCGTCGCGGGCCTTCTGATCGGCAACCAGGGTCGGCGATCGGCCATGTCCAGCCTGACCGTCCAGCGACTCGATGACTTCTGGGAGCTCTGCGATGAGCTGCTCAACGTCCTCCTCTTCGTACTGATTGGCCTGGAGGTCCTGATCATCCCCTGGACCCAGGCGACCTTCGTATTCGGGCTCGTGGCGATTCCGCTGACGCTGGGCGTCCGCTTCCTGGCGGTGGGAGGCACGGTCAAGCTTCTCTCGGTCGGCCGAACGTTCGACCCGGGCGCGGTGCGCATCCTCACCTGGGGTGGCCTTCGCGGAGGCATCTCGATCGCGCTGGCGCTGATCCTGCGCGACCGACTCGGGTCAGGAGTGGACATTTTCCTGACCGCCACCTACGTGGTCGTGGTGTTCTCGATCGTCGTCCAGGGACTGACGGTAGGGCGCCTGGCGTCTCGAATCGATCGTCAGACGGCCGAGATTGCGGCCGCGACACAACGATAGAGGAACCGTTGGGCTCGGGACTGGCCCCAACTCGTTCACTGCCATCCAGCCAAGCCCTTCCCGATGGTCGAAGCGGTCGATGTCGAAGAGCGGCGGACGGAGGGCTGCAGGGCCTGCACCGGGGAACGAAATTCCCGGGCAGGCGCTCAGCTTATTCGCCCCGTTCGCCGATGGAGCCCGTGCCTCCCTGCAGGACACTTCCATGAGCCAAGAACGACGCGACCTGACCCTCTACGCACGCCTCTCACGCCTCGGCGCCGGCCCGGATAGCCCCAGGGTGGTCCGTACGCTGGTCGAGATCCCAAAAGGCTCGTGCAACAAGTACGAGATGGACGAGGACACGGGTCTGATCCGGCTGGACCGCAACCTCTCCACCTCGAACGTTTACCCGGGCGACTACGGCTTCATTCCCGGGACCCTCTCGGATGACGGTGACCCGCTCGACGTGCTGATCGCCGTCAACGAGCCCACGTTCCCGGGCTGTCTGATCGATGCCCGCGTGATTGGGGTGTTCTACATGGTCGATGACGGGAAGGGCGACGAGAAGATCATCGCGGTCCCCAACCGCGACCCTCACTTCGCCGAGATCCACGACCTCGAGAGCATGCCGGCGCACTTCAAGCGGCACGTGGAGCACTTCTTCATGACCTACAAGGAGCTGGAGGGAGGCGAGACCGCTAACCGCGGATGGGGCGACCGTGAGGCGGCCGAGAAGATCGTCGTGGAGGCCCTGGGCAGCTACGCTGAGAAGGCCCTACAGGAGCGGGCGGCCGCTTCGCAAATCTGACCCACTGGCAGACTCGGCAAGTTTCCAGGAAACATTCACCCTGGAGGCTGGCGTGGGTGTTGGAATGCGGCGGCACCCATTCTCTTTGAACGGCACCGCCGCCACGCCCATGCGCTTCACTCGCCCCATTGCCCCGCGTTTCTCCCTCTCCGCGACCCTCCGCACGCTCTCCGTGCTTGGCCTGTTGGGAGCCGCATCGACTGCCCAGGCACAGATCGCATCGGACGACTTCGAGGTGGGCAACCCGAACAGCTGGGGCGTGGAATTCACCACCGCCGGAACCCACGACACGATGGGAGGCAACCCGGGCGGCCGACTCGAGGTGATGGTGTCGAGCTCAACCTCGATGCTCCCGGCTGCGATGATCGTGCCCGCGTCCCCCACGCACCCCTACCGCGGTGACTTCCGCTCACTCGGCGTCGCTTCGTTTAGCTTCGATCGCCAGGTTGAGCTGGGTTCAGCGAACTTCGGCACGCTGCCCTTCCTCGTGCTCGGCGACGACGGCGGCACCCCGACCGACTTTTCCGACGACGCGTGGGCCTTCGCCGCGACGGGCGACAACTTCCAGTTCGGTTTTGTGCCTTACGCCACGATCGCCACGCCCATCCCGTCCCAGAGCCTGACCCTCCCGACCAACTGGGACGTCGCCGCGCTCCCCGGCAGCCTGCACGCGACGCTCAGCGACGATGACCTCTGGGACACGATCATCCAAGACGTTTCCTACGTGGGTATCGCCATGAACCGCCCCTGGGGCGGCGCCTCCTGGTTCGGCCAGCACACGTTGAGCCTCGACAACTTCGTCCTCGACACCGGTGCGAGCGTCGGAACGAACTACTGCGGTCCGGCCGCTACGAACTCGGCTGGGCTGAACGCAGAGATGCGCGTCCTGGGTAGTGAGCTCCTCTCGCTCAACAACATGACTCTCTTGGCAGCGTCCCTGCCCAGCAACGCCTTCGGGTTCTTCATCAACAGCCCCGCACAGGGCTTTGTGATGAACCCCGGCGGCAGCGCTGGCAACCTGTGCCTCTCCGGCTCGGTCGGCCGTTACGTCGGCCCCGGCCAGATCCAGAACTCGGGCACAACGGGGCAGATCGAGCTGCCGATCGACCTCACGAGCGTGCCGACGCCTACCGGCTTTGTCGCGCTGACCGCTGGCCAGAACTGGAACTTTCAGGCGTGGTTCCGTGACAACAGCGGTGGCGTCCCGACCTCGAATTTCACGGACGGCATCTCCGTGACGATTCTGTAGGTCGCCCGGCAGCCAAGAGCGAGCTGAGAGTCAAGAGGGGCGCCCCCTGTCGTTCGAGTCATTGGACCCGAACGCCAGGGGGCGCCCTCTATTCAGCGCTCAGGGGGCCTTACTCGAAGAGGATCTCAAGGCCGTTCGTGAAGTTCGACGTCGGGCCCGCTGGGCTGCTGTCACGGAACCACGTCTGGAAGCTATAGGTGTCGCCGGCGCTAGCGGCCACGGCGCCAGTCGGCGTCGGAATCATGGAGAGGTCGATGGTCAGAGAGAACGCACCGGCGGCGCCGGAGTTCTGGATCTGACCTGGACCGACGTAGCGCCCCACTGACCCAGACAGGCACAGGTTGCCAGCGCTGCCGCCAGGGTTCATCACGAAACCCTGCGCGCTGCTGACAATGAAGAAGCCAAACGAGTTGATCGGAAGCTCGACGGCACTAAGGGTCAGGTTGTTGGCGCTGACCACCTCCGAACCGGATGCGAAGATCGCAGCCGCGACGCCCGTGCTGTTGAGGTTGACCGCGCAGTACGGCGTGCCGATCCTTATCGGGCGGATGGCGATCTCCATCTCAGCGTCAAGGGCTAGCGTGTTCACAACCTGTGTCGCCTGGCCTGTCGTCAGGTTGAGTGTACAGAAGCTCCCCGCTCCACTGCCGGTGTAGATCGCGGCATAGAGCTGACCCGTCACCGGATCGAAATCCATGCCTTGGGCAAAGTCCGCGGGCAAGCCGATGGATCCAATCCTCGTCCCGACGCCGGTCGTCGTGTCAATCGAGTGCAGCGAGTCATCGCTGACGCTGACCCCGTACAGGTTGTCGTTGGCGTCGATCGAAATATCGATCATGATGCCGTTGGACTGGCAGATACCGACGAACGTAAATAGGCCCGTGAGGATGTCACCCACGAAGAGGTTGGACTTCGCTCCGTCGTAGTCGGAGAGGTACCAGGTCGTTCCGTCCGAAGCAGCCGTCAGGCCGGTGAGGCCCGTCAAACCGGAGCCGGAAACGACCGTGCCGGTCGGCGTCGAGACTCCCGAAATGGGATCGATGGTGAGGACCTCGAGAGTCACGTTGTCCACGCCATAGAGGGTGGTTCCTGAGGCGTTGAAATCGAGCCCGTATATGCTGCGGACTTCGGGACTCAGCGACACGTAGTCGCTGACATAGTTGGCGGTTGTGGTGGTGAACGTCTCGTCGCCTCGGACGTCGACGCCGACGACTTCCGACTGTGCGGAGGCAGAGGCGGCGAGGCCAAGGAGAGCGATGATGCTGGGAAGCGATTTCATGCGTGAAGGCCGTTGGGGAGGGGCGAGAGCAGGGAAGGGAGCGAGTCGAGCCCGGAGGACCTCCGCGGGAACTTATATCCCTGCACGGTCCCCCGGTTACAGCCACCGACCTCCGCGCCGATCTCCGCCGAAATGGCGGGCTGAAGCCGCCCCGGCCGGACCCGGGCGACGCAGTGCCCCCATGTCCTCATTCGATTCGAGCAAAAATAACGCGACGACCCGACGGTTGAGGGATAGTCCCTGCCCTGTCCCGTCGCCTGAGCCACCACCATGCTGTCCCAACTCGTTATCGCCTCCCTGGCCTCCTTGGCCTCCCTGCACGGTGGCGCCTACCCAGCCCCTGCGCCGCCCCCTGCACCCGCCGGCCCTTCTCCCGGCAATGCGGCCCCCTCCCCTGGCGGGCGCGCTCCGGGCTCTCCCAGCATCCCTGCGTCAGCGCCGGGTCCGGGCGGTCCGCTGTCAGGTGTCTCGACCCAGCCCGGAGGATTGAACGAGCTCGACTGGAAGCGCTGGTGGGATCTTGAGCGGGAGCGCTTCCTGCTCCTCCGTGACATCGAGGTGGAAGGCCCACTCTCCGGTGCCAGCGGGACCAAAGCTACGAGACAGATGCTCAGGCCGAGCCGCGAGCGGATCGACCGATCGATCCTCCCGCCGCTATTGGCGGTCCTGGAAAGCGAACGCGACGACAGCATGATTTCGTCCGCGCTGATCGCCGTCGCCCGCATCGGGAGCGGGGACGATCCCGAGCTTTCTGCCCGCGTTGGGAGCGCGATCCAAAAGCAGCTGCTGTCCAAATCCCAGGAGGTGTCAGAAACGGCCGCGCTCAGCCTCGGGATCCTGGGTGAGGACGCCGTGTTCGAATCGCTGCTCGCGCTCATGGCCTCAACTCCGGAAGGGGGCAAGCTCGTGGGTCAGACCTCGGTCCCGACCCGCACACGAGCTTTCGCGGCCTTCGGACTCGGGCTTATGGCTCACCGAAGGAGCGAAGGTGCTTTGAGCCAGAGGATCGCGGCCGCGCTGATGGACGTCCTTGCGGACCGGCACGCCGCCGACGAGTTGCCGACGGCGGCCGCTCTGGCGATGGGTCTCTGCCCGGTACCCAACAGGCTCACCCTGCCCGATCAGGCCACGCGGCGCTCGGAGTACGCGCAGGACGTCACGGCGAGGCATGCACAGATACGCTGGCTCCTCGACCGGATCGAAACGAAGAGGCAAGGGAGCGACAATCTCGCGAGAATCGCGCACGTTCACGCCGTGGCGGCGCTCGGACGACTGGCGACTGACGCCCGTCCGCAGGTACGGGCGAGCACGGCCGAAGCCCTGATGGAGCTCGCCCGGGCCAAGGCGAGTCCAGCCTACCTGCGCACCGCAGCGCTCATGGGCCTCGGGCACGCGCTCAACGCGGGCGCCGGCTCGATCGATCGCGCAGGCGTGAGCGCCCTCTCCGAGGTCCTGAAGTCGGGGTACGGCGTGGAGGAGCACTTCGCCAGCATCGCTTTGGCACAGGTCACGTCGCGGCCAGGAATGGCAATGGCTGACGACGGCGGCGTGATCGATCCATGGCGCGGCGTCGATGCAGGGCGGCGCACGCTCCTGAGCCAGCTGGCCCGCGGCCGCGCCGAGTCCCAGCCCTGGTTCGCGCTCGCGCTAGGCGTGCAGAACTGGCACCTCCACCGAGCAGGAGCCCCCGGCGACTCGCCGACCCGACTCGCGCTACGCGACAAAATCCGCACCACCCGGAGCGCGGCGTTCGTGGGCGCCTACGGCATCGCCTGCGCCCTCGCCCATGAGGGTGCGAACGCAGCCGAGCGAGCGAAGGCCGGAGCCCAAGTCTACGCAGCCTTCAACCGCACGAAGGATCCCGTCGCCCGCGGCCAGCTCGCCCTGGCCCTCGGACTCCTCGATCATGAACCGGCGCGTGACGATCTGGTGGAGCTCATGGAACGATCACGCTTCCAGCCGGAGCTTCTGTGGAGCACGTCGGTGGCGCTCGCCCTGATACAGGATCCTGAACTGACTCCGAAGCTCGTCGATACGCTGAAGAACGCCCGTAGCGCATCGAGTCGAGGCGCGGCCGCGGCCGCGCTGGGCCGCGTGGGCGACTCACGCGCCATCGAGCCGCTCCTGGAGCTGCTTGGCGACGGCGGGCAGTCCACGGCGTCCCGCGCCTTCGCCATCGTAGGTCTGGGGCTCCTCTGTGAGTCGACCCCGCTGCCGTGGAAGACACCGGCCGCGCACGCCAACCCTTACTTTGCCTTCACCGCCACCCTGGCGGGGAACGGTCGCGGCCTGTTGGACCTGAATTGACCCTGAGGACCGCGCCGCGAGAGCCGGTCCGGACACCCTGGCAAGAGAATCCTAGCTCCGGCCCTTTCGACGCGGCGCACCAGGCAGATACTGGTGCAAGCCATGAGCCATTCTCCACCCCAGATCAACGAGGACGACCGTGCAGCCTTCGCGCGCGACGGCTTCATCCACGTCCCTAGCCTCCTGGACGAAGCCACCCTGGCCGAGCTCGAGACGACCTACATGCGGTTCCTTCGCGGCGAGATCCCGGTCGAGGGCCGGGACTTTTGCGACATGGCAGGCGAGTACACGCCCGGGGAGCCTGAAGCAGCCGACCGGAGCACCGCCATCGACCGCCTCGACGTGCTCAACGTCATGCTGCCGCGGCGCTATCACCCCGAGTGGCGGGGGAACGCCTACGAACGCGCCGCCGCCGACGTGGCACGCGCGCTCCTCCCGCAGGCGACCGTCCTCGACTACGACCAGCTCGTCGCCAAGCCGCCGGGGCGCCCCGGCGCCGTGTTTCACTGGCACCAAGACCTCGCGTACTGGCCGGCGACGCCGGATCCGGAAACCGTCACCGTATGGCTCGCGCTCGACGACACGGCCGATGACAACGGCTGCCTCAACTTCGTCCCGGGGAGCCACGCGGAAGCGGAGCTTCGTCCGCACGTTCCGCTGCACGGCGACCGCGATACGTCACATACGATCGTGGCCCAAATGAACGATCAGGCCGACAGGATCCAACCGGCGCATATCCGCCGCGGCGACGCGCTCTGCTTTCGCGAGCGTCTCCTCCACGGGTCCGGCGGCAACACGAGCGACCGTTGGCGCCGCGCCTACGTCGTAGCCTTCCGCACCCAAGCGACGGTCGACGCCGAACGCGCCATGGGCTTCACGCACAGCCACAGCGACGACCTATCCGTTCTGGACCAGGTTAGCGGCCTTCGCCGAGAGACTTGATCAGGCCGCGGCGGCGAGGCGTTTTCTTCGCCGGCGGATGAGGACGACGCAGAACGCTGCAAGCCGTGCGAGGTACGCATCCCTGCGCAGCCCCAGGACCTCTTCCAGCGCGGCGGGGGACTCCGTGGAGGCTGGCTCCACCGGATCGAGGAGCGACTCAATGGCGAGGAGCTGGTAGCGCTCCCTCCCGAAGTGAGCGTCCGGATTCTTCTCGATTGCCGATGTGATCAGAATTCGTGCCCGCTCCAGGTCCGCTCGGTCGTTGGCCACGGCCGCGTCGTCGAAGAGGGCCAGATCAGCGCCCCATGAGCACCTCGGTGAGGCCGGGGGCACCGACTGCCTCAACCGCCAACGTATCGCGGTCCCAGAGGCAGGGGAGTAGGGCCGCCAAGAGGAGCGAGCAGGCGATCATGGGACCAGGCATGGTGAGTTGTAGAATAATGACGACGGTCGCCATCGACCCCCCTCGTCTTTTCCCCAATCGTTCACGTCTATGCTCCACTCCCTTCGCGCAGCCACGGCTGCGGTGCTGCTTTCCTCCGCCGTTGTTGCCTCGGGTACCTGGCTCGTTCTGAGCGCTCCCTTACAGCCCGCCATGATCACTGGCGAAGGCTGGACGACCCTGACCCTGGAGGACTTCGTCAACGTCAACGGCGATGAGACGACTTGGGCCGAGGTGGACGGCGAGATCCGCTGCACCGGCCTCCCGGTCGGCGGCGCCCGGACCCATGAGACCTACACCAACTTCGAGATGGTGCTGGAGTGGAAGCACAGCGTCGTCGCCGGCAACTCAGGCGTGTTCCTGTGGTGTCCCGAGTCCGCATTCACCGACCTCAAGCCGGGCTCGCTTCCGCGCAGCGGCATCGAGGTGCAGGTCCTCGACCTCGGCTACGAAGCCCGCCATCTGGAGAAGAACGGCGCCCACTCCGACTGGTTCACTAGCCACGGCGATGTGTTCCCCGTCGGTGACTCGAAGATGACGGCCTTCACGCCCGAGATCACCTACGAGGCACAGGGCGGCGCGAGCTACAAGGTTGGCAAGCCCGGCAACGATCGCTCGTTTCCGACCAAGCGTCTGTCGAACGACGTGAACGAATGGAACCACTACTACATCCGAGCGATCAACGGCGAAGTCCGCCTTTGGGTGAACGGCGAGGAAGTCAACGGCGGCAAGGACTGCATGCCCGCGACCGGCTACTTGGCCCTCGAGGCCGAAGGCGCTCCCATCGCATTCCGTAACCTGCGCATCCGCCGACTTCCATAGAGCGAGCGCGCGTCCCTTCGTTCCACTGGACAGGTAAGGCGCGGGCGCCAGAGGCTCTGCGCCCCTCGGCGCGCTCCTGCGCCGCTAATCGAGCCGAAGCACGTAGACCGACATTTCGCCGGGGGCAAAGTACTCGTCATCCTCCGCGCGGAAGTCGAGTCGCAGTATCTCACCATCTACGTTCGTCGCCACGAGGCGGATGTCGACCGTGGAGGCTGCGCTCTCGCCCTCGACGCGGTCGATCAGTCGCCCGCGATCCACCCGGCCCCGCCCCTCGATACGGACGCCCAGAGGCGAGCCCTCGGCGATCGCAATGATCACCCGCAGGCCTGGCGCCCCAACGGGCACCTCCAGCGTGACTCGACCCTTCAATCCCGGCTCGTCCAGGCGCACCCGACCCTTGAAGGCCCACGAAAACTCGCTCTTGACCGCCGTGTCAAGCGCGCCCGCGACCGTCTTGAGGAGCGCCGTGCCTATCTGACCCGCATGCTCCTCCGCCTCCAGGGAACCGTCCCGGAAGATCTCCAGCATCCGTGCCTCAATCCCCGGCCGGAGGCGCGTCCACTCCGCGGCTCCGTTCCCGGCAAGAAGCGCCCGCATAAGATCCACGCGCGGTCCATAGGAGGTCCCGCCGGTGCCGACGCGGCCGTAGCCCGTTTGAGAGAGCACGTCGCCCGCGTTGATGAGGCCGATCACCTCGCCGTCCGCGTTGATGATCGGGCTGCCGCTCGCGCCGCCGACGACCTCGATGTTGTACTCGAGGCAGTGCCCAACGCTAGCGCTGGCCGGCCGGCCAAAGAAGGGATCAATGACGCGGTTGAGGGAGCCGATGGCGGTCTTCGCCAAGGGCCGCTCGAGATCCGTCCCGCCCCGTACCAGCCCCTCCCCTGGGAATCCAACGAAGGCGATGGGTTGGCCGGCACGCAGGCCGAAGGCAGTGGCCTCGGACGCGAGCACAAGCGGCTGCGCCTGTCGGACGACGTCGTCTGGGTGGATCACCAGCAGCGCCACGTCGTAGGCCGGCGGTAGGTCCAGGACCTCGCGACTGCTCTTGTCGTAGGGACGGATGCGCTCGATGAGCGAGGCGAAGCCGCGGTAGCCCGGGTGCGTTCGGACGCCGACGATCCGGAGATCCGTCGTGGGGGCTGCATTCGAGCGAGCCACCAGGGTTTCGCCAGACTGAAGGCTGGCGTAGAGCGCGGCGACGTGGCCGTTGGTCCCGAGCAGGCCTCCTTCGATCGACCAGGCCGTTCCGCTGCCGCTCTCGATGATCCGTTCGCTGTCTCCCTCGCGCTCGGTGCGCTTGACGACGACGTAGACCGACTCAGCGACCGACGCTAGCACGGTTTCGAATCCGCGCGGACCAGCCTCTTCGGACGTAGCTGCGGGGGCGCTGGCAGACGCGGGCATGCCCGCGCCCACCGCTGCTTCCATCTCGGCGGCATCGAGATTGCGCTGACGGAGGAGGTGCCAGCCGGCCGCGCCGACACCGAGGGCCACGATGGCCAGGAGGTAGCCGCGGCGCCGCTCACGTCGCACCGTAGCCTTCACCATGTGAGCCATGGTCTCGAGACCCACCGACGCTCTTGGTTCACTCCTTGGGGCACCCGCCGTCCCCGGCTGCACAATTTGGGCCGTGAGAACCGGACCGTCCGGCCCCAGCGTGACGCGATCACCGGGCGCAAGCAGAGCCCGGCCCTCCAGCGCGGTACCGTTGACCTGGGTCCCATTGGTGGAACCAAGGTCCTGGACTAGCAGGGTCCCTGCCTCCAGCTGGAGCGCCAAGTGCCGACCAGAGGTCAACGTATGGCGGGGGTCGAGGACTACGTCGCAGTCCACTCCCCGGCCCACGACGACACGACCCTCTGAGAACACACGTTCGACGGCGGGACCAGAGACGTCGGCGAAGAGTTGAACCTTGATGTGCGTCATAGGCGGTGGTCGGCGATTAGCGCCCGTTGACCATCTCAAGCGCAGGCCCGATCGACGACCAGAGGTAGGGCGCCTCGGCGTAGTCCTCTGGCTGCACGCTGTTCGCGAAATCCTTCCCCAGCCCGTTCACGTCCGTCATGCGAATGCTCTCGTGTTGGTTCGGATCGGCCCCTGCGATCATGATCTCCCTCGCCAACTCCGGATCGAGCGCGAACAGAACGGTCCATGCGGGCAGAGCGCGCGAAAGCACCCCCCCCGAGTAGATTTCCTTGGCGAGGTCGTCCTTACGCGACGAAACCCACTCAAGAGCGTCCTCGCGGGCGAGCTCGCCTCCGTCTGCGGAAGCGCGCAGCATCGTGGCCAACAGGATCGCGAGCCGATCCATGTCACGGTCCCGCGTGAGACCCTGGGCTAAGCGAAGGTCGACGTTCGACTGGAGGAACTCGATGCCCTTGAGGAGACGACTGCTGGCATCCTCCGACGCCCCGCGAAACGAAGAGGTGAACGCCGCGAGGGCGTACGCATCGCGCACGTACACCTTTACCTTCTCGTTCAGGCTCTCCGCGAAGTAGATCAGCTTCTCCTCGGTTTCCTTCCTGAGCTTCCCTTCGAGTGAACCGCCATAGAGGATCGCCTCGCTGATGCAGCCCACATTCCCTCGCTGGGCCCCCTTCTCGTAGTACCCGCGCGCATTCTCCAGTGACTTCGGCTCGCCGGCGAGGCCATCGCTGCAGATGTGCCCCATGACAAAAGCTGCATCCGCGGACTTCGTACCTGCAGCCAGCGATGACTTGAGGAGCTCCAGCATCC
>JBLIHL010000032.1:0-20174 GCA_047635895.1 Paracoccaceae bacterium
GGATGACCGAGAACACGGACGCAGGCGCGAAGAAGCTGAGCTACTTCCTCGGGCGACTCGCTAAGGCCGACTGACTCCCAATGGACGCGACGCTGCAGGTCAGGGTCGCCACGCCACGGAGTGTCCCCGCGCCGTCACCTCGGCCACGCCGAGCAGTTCGTCTCCATCACGGAGCACGCAGGTCGACGCCAGGTTTACGGTGGGGCAGACGTGGCCGGGTACCAGCCTCACCAGGTCACCCCGCCCAGGCCGCGGCCCGTCCTTGACCTGGAATACGGTGTGCTCTTCGCTCTGGCGGAGCGCCACCGCGTTGGGCCACTCGAGGGCCTTCGCGATCAGGTCCGGGCTGGCCGCTTCGATCGCTTTCGATCCCGCGTCAACGGTGAACAGGTCCTGGCCGGGGAGACTGGCCACGCGCGCCAGCACGATCGCTGCGAACTCGATCTCATGCTCTGGCAGCTGCTGGCGCGTTCGCAGGTCGTGGTAGACCACGGTTCCAGGTGAGACCCTGTGCGGAAGCCGTTTCAGTCCGCTGTGGCTCAGCGCTGCCGGGTAGGACGGGGTTCCCGAGGTGATGACCTCGGCCGGTGGGTGTCCAGCGGCAGCGAGCGCTTCGCAGCGCTTCACGAGTCGATCGTAGCACCCGTGGGCCTCCCGTTCTCGCACGGCCGGGTCGGCGTGGTGCATGTGTCCGTCGTAGGCGTGGAGTCCACGGAAGGCTCCGTTTTTACCTGCGCCCGCAGACCGCGCGATCGACTCGATCTCAGCGCCGTCCTCCACGGAGAGCCCGGTGCGGTTCATGCCCAGGTCCAAGTCGGCGAAGACCCCGATCCCCTGCGGGATGGCGGCGACCTGGCCCGCAGACTCCACCAACGTCGAGAATCGAACGGACGGGTGCTCCTCGGCGATGGCCCCTAGCCGCGCCAGCGCCGGTCCGAATAGGTGATGGGCCACAAGGATGTCCGTCGGGGCCTGGCCGCCATCGGCGGAGCCGCAGGCGGCCAGCACCTCGGCCTCACGTAGCGTTGCGCATTTGAACCGGTGGACGCCCGCATCGAGGTAGAGCGCCATCACCTCCGGGACCTTGGCGGTCTTGACGTGGGGTCGCCAGCGCTCAGGGCTTCCGATCACCGCGATGGCGGCTGCGATATTCTGTCGCGCGGCCCTGAGGTCGATGAGGAGCGCGGGCGTGAGAAGCTCGTGCCAGGGGGCCGGGAGTGGTGTCATCCAGAGTCTCGCGTGTGTCGTTGCGGGGCAGGCGGTCCAGACGGGGGACGCCAGCCGACATGATGACATTCTCGTACGGGGCGTAGATCGAGGCCCGGACTTTCGGGCATCCGGGTACCCAGCGGAGTAATCTTCGGTAGAGACCACGCTCCGACATCCACCCCATCGCACTGCTGGGGCCCAACCAGGGTCCTTGCCAGGGGGCCGGAGACGACATCGCACACCTCTGCCGCCCATCGTCATGCTTGACCGTCACCCAAGGGCCTTCGCCGCCCTCTTTCCTACGCTGGTCGCAGCCGCGCTCCTCACTTCCTGTGGTGGCGGTGGAGGAGGGGGCGACACGGCCGCAACCGGGCTTTCTGCGGGCTCCAATCGGACGGTTCTTAGCAGCGAGCCACTGGTGCTCACGGCCACCGCGAGTACTGATTCTGGGATCTCGGACTTCGCCTGGAGGCAGACAGCCGGTGCCGCGGTGTCTCTTTCCGAGCTGCCCGATGGCACGGTTCGCTTCTTTGCACCTGAGCGAGCCACGACGGTCGAGCTCGAGGTCGCGGGGCTCGGGTCGAATGGCGGGGTGATCGCGCGCGATCGCGTGGTGATCCAGGTCCAGTCCGGCAGGCCGCGCCTGAGCTCTGAATTGCGCTCGACCATCGAAGTGCGCGGCGGCGGCGAGGGCCGGGCCACGGACTCGGCGGTGCATGTGGGCAGCGGGCGCCTCTTCGTGATCGACGGGGTCGCGGGCGACGTGCTGGCCTACGACGTCAGCTCACCCGGCGCTCCCAGCTTCGTCGGCATCGTCTCGATGCCCCAGCCGACGCCGGGATTCAGCCCGGGCGTCCCACTGGCTGTGGCGGCCGGCACGAGCGGCGCCGTCGGCATCACCTGGACGGGTGAGACGCCGGAGTTCCCAGGGATCCTGCAGCTGGTGGATCCGAACACGCTGCAGACGCTCAATCAGGTTTCGACCAGCGGCTCGAACCCCGTAGATGTAGAGGTGATGGCGGACGGCTCGCTCTTCGCGATCGCATGCGCCGGCGATCCGCTCGAGGTCGGGGCCGGAGACGCCTTCGGTTACGTGACGATGGTCCTAATCCCCGAGGGGGGGCCAACGGAGATCGAGGTCCACCGCGATCTCATCCCGGTCGTGCTCAACCCCTTCGACGGCGACGAGGCCGCGCTCGCCCTGTCCGGCATTCGCTTCTTCGCGAACAACCCGACGGCTTCGGTCGAGTTGACGCCGCGGGCTGTGGCCATTTCTCCGGATGGCGGGACGGTCTGGGCGTCGTGTCCTGAGAACGATGCGCTCGTCGTGATTGATGTGGTGAGTGCGCTGATCACCGATCTCGTGCCGCTCGAGGATCGCTCGTTTGGCAGCGGCGGGCGCTCCTTCGAAACCACCGGCATTCGTCAGCGACCTGAGTCTGCGTCGACGCTCCTGACGACGGCCGCGGGCCAGTCGATTTCCATGGGAGGCGTCACGGGAATCATCGGAGTCGAGTCCAACTCGAACGGTGAATTTGCCATCCGGACCGTCAGCGCCGCGGGGCCGGCTACGTCGCCCCAGGACCGCGATGGTAACGGCACGAGCGACATCACGCTGATCGACGCGGGCGCAGCCCAGGCGACCCGGACGGTCACGATCCCCGCCTTCTTTTCCATCGGCGAGCTGACCGTCACCGCACAGCAACCGCTCGTGGGGCCGGGCAACGTGTCCGTCACGGGGGCTCCGAGCCTTTACGCCGCTCAGGCCGGCCTCGCGCAGCACGATGAAGAGGTTTTGGACCTGGCTGGCAGCGCGATCCCGGCCGATAGCTATGGCGCCCGCTTCGGTGGAGCGACCCTCGGCCCCAGTGATCAGCCATGGCTCGGCGAGATGCGTCGCAACGGTCTCTGGCACTTCAATAGCACCGGACAGGTCCTCGCGCGCTACGTTCCCGTCGGGACGCCTTCCGCCCTGGGCACGCCCACGCTCCCGGCCGTATTCGCCCAGCGCCGCCTGAACCTCGATCTGGACCCGCACCAGCGCCACGGTGGCTTCGGCGCCGTGGCCTACTCGCCCGATCGCGCCAGTATCCTGGCGGTGACGCGCCTCCCGCTGGACAACCCAGACACCGCCGACGACGCGGCCTCCCGCGGCTCCCGCGTGGCGCGGCTGGTCGAGCTGGACGTTTCCTCCGGTGCCCTGCTGGGGGAGTACGCGGTCGTTCTCGAGTCGCTGGGAAACGCGTTGGAGGGGATGGCTTACACCGCGGGTAACGGCCAGCTGGACTCCGCGATCTACCTGCTGGAATCGGCGACAGACCCGAACGGGTTCCGCGCCATCTTTGACCTTGACCTCACGGATGCGACGAACCTTCGGAGCCTCAGCTCGGTGGACTATGCCGCCGTCAGCGCGGTCCTTGAATCCACGGACCCAGCCGACCTCGATGGTCTCTCCGTGCCCGTTGTGCCCGCGCGCAAGACGCTGCGCGTGGACCTGCGCGATATTGGCCTGGGGGGCGGGAACGGCCAGCCGTCCGCGCTCGCATTCAACGGCGCGGGCTTGGCTTTGGTGGGTTTCGACGATCGATTCCAGCTTGGGAACGCGAGCATTCAGAGCGGTACGGGCGTGATCGTCGGATTCGGCGGCGGGCCTGCACAGTTCGGTAACGCACTGCTGCTGCGGAACGCCGGCGACTTCGCAGGCACGGACGATCTGTTCCTGCCGCGCGTTGTGCCGATTCAGGGGCTTCATCAGCCCCTCGCCCTCGTTGGCATCGAGATCGACGGCGCCAGCCGTGTCCTCAGCGCGAACGGTGGCCTGGCGCGCGTGCTGCCGAACGCCGCGACGGGCGTGCCGTTCGACGAACGGGCGCGCTTGGGCAGCCTACTTCTGGACACCAGTGCCTTCCCCTTTGCGGCCTCGCTCCAGCATCCGCTCAGTGCGGGCAATCTCCTCGTGAGTACGGTGGGCAGTGATCTGAACGGCGACCTGCTCGTTGATCAGCTCCTGGCTTTTGGCAGTCGTTCGATCAGCCTGCGCTCACGGGAAGGGGATGAGATCTGGCGGTCCAGTCGCTCGCTGGAGGAGCGCGCTCATGAAGAGCAGCCCGGCCGCGTGGCGGAGGCGGCCACGTTCTATGGAATCCGCCCCAGCAGCCTCGCGCTCGGCTCCATCGGCGGCGTCCAGATCCTCGCGGTGGGACTCGAGGGCGCGGGCTCGGTGATGCTGTACGACATGGAGGAGCCAGGCACGCCGCTTCTCTCCGGCATCGGCAGTCTCGCCACGCGCCCCGTGGACGTGGACATCGCTCCCCTTGACGGGACGACGCTGTTCGTCACGGACGAGGCCCGCGGCGTGATAGAAGTGCGCCGCTTGACAAGGCTTTGAGATCGTAGGCTGATCGGTAGTGGCCGCGCGTGACCTGAATAGAGTTCAATCGTGGGCCCATGGCTTCCGTTCAGGAGACGATCGATGCAAGCGGGGTCCGCGGACTCCGGCTGAGCGGCGAGTTCCGGCTGGAAACCGCCGCCGAGCTTCGTCGTGATGTTCTCGCTGCGATCGACCGGGGGCCGCTCGAGACTATCGACCTGAGTGGCGTGAAGCGCCTCGAAGGCAGCGCGGCCTCGGTGCTCGCGGATGCGCTCTGCACGACAGGCCAGATGCCCACGATGCTCGGGGCGAGCCCCGACGTGCAGGCGATCCTGGATCTCTACACGGACAGTGGTCAGTGCCCGGCTCGGCTGCCGCTACCGCCGCGCGTTCACTTCTTCGAGCAGGTGGGGCGTGCGACGCTGGAGATCGTATCCATCGTCCGGGACATGCTGGTGTTCGTGGCGGAAGCGTCGCGCGCTGCCATAGGAGCCGTTCGAAATCCGCGGTCCGTTGAGTGGCGCGGAGTGCTTCGTCAGATCGAACGACACGGCGCCGATGGGCTTCCGATCGTGGCGGTGATCGGGGCCCTGATGGGGCTCATCACCGCGTTCCAGGCCGCGGTTCAGCTGCGCAAGTTTGGCGCTGACTCGGTCGTCGCAGACCTCGTCAGCCTCTCGCTGACGCGCGAACTCGCGCCGCTGATGACGGCCATCGTCGTGGCCGGACGGTCGGGCGCGGCCATCGCAGCAGAAATCGGAACCATGAAGGTCTCCGAAGAGGTGGACGCGCTCCATACGCTTGGCATCTGCCCGCATCGCTACCTCGTCTTTCCCCGAATGCTGGCGCTGATCGTGGCGGTGCCGCTACTTGCGCTCGTGGCGGATATCCTGGGCATTGTCAGCGGCGCCGTCGTCGCGACCGCGACCCTCGAGGTGAGCTTCGAGCAGTTCGTCTCTTCCGCGCGCGCAGCGCTCGTGTCGTCCGACATTCTGACGGGTCTGCTGAAGGCAGCGGTCTTCGGAGGACTGATCGCCGGGATCGCGGCTGAGCGCGGCCTTAGCGCTCGCGGCGGCGCCGAGGGAGTCGGTCGCGTCACGACGTCGGCCGTGGTCTCGACGCTCTTCTGGCTCGTGCTGATCGACGCGATGTTCGCACTGTTCTTTAACATCTGGGGGCTGCAGTAGTAGGCGCCATGTCGAACCCCGAATCACAGCCCCAGACCCTGTCGGCCCACGGCGGCACGCTGCCTGGCCTGATCCACGCGCGTAACCTGGCCATCGGCTACGGGCACCCACTGATGAAGGGCCTCGACTTCACGATCGGGCGGGGCGAGGTGTTCCTCGTGCTCGGCGGCTCCGGGACGGGGAAGTCCACCCTGCTGAAGACGCTTTTCGGACGCCTGGGGCCCCTGGAAGGGACCGTCGAAATCGCCGGCGTGGGGGACCCTGCGACGCTCCAGGGCCAGCGTCCGCGCTTCGGAGTTAGCTTCCAAGGAGGAGCGCTCTTCGGCTCCATGACGATCGCACAGAACGTGGCCCTGCCGCTTGAGCAGTGGACGGACCTCGACGCCACCACGATCGCGGGCATCGTGGAGGGCAAGCTGCGCCTCGTCGGCCTGGATGGCGCGGGAGACCGGCTGCCGTCCGAACTCTCAGGCGGCATGCAGAAGCGCGCGGGCATCGCGCGCGCGCTGGCGCTCGAGAACGACCTTCTGTTCCTGGATGAACCGTCTGCCGGGCTGGACCCGATCACCTCCTCCGAGCTCGATGATCTGCTTCTCGCGCTCAACCGTTCCCTCGGATTGACGCTCGTCATCGTGACCCACGAGCTCGAGAGCATCTTCCGGATCGGAACGCGCGCGATTCTGCTCGATCAACACACGCGCGGGATCGTGGCGGACGGTGATCCACGGACCCTCCGCGATGAGAGCTCGGATCCGAGAGTGCGCGCCTTCTTCCATCGGGAGTCCGTCGGCGCGCGCTCTGAGTCGAGTGCATCGCAAGACAAGTCATCACGCCCCAAACCAAGTCCTGCGGAAGAGCCCTTCGCGATAGAGCCGCCGCCCATCGTCCGTGAGGACCCCTTCAAAGACGAATACCTATGAGTGCCCAGGCTACGAACGAATGGAAGGTTGGCGCCTTTGTTGTGGGGGGCGTCGCGCTGCTGATCCTCGCGCTCTTCTGGCTCGGGGCCAGCCGTCTGAATACGGAGACCGTCGAGCGGGTGACCTATTTCGACGAGTCCGTCCAAGGCCTTGAGGTCGGCGCGCCGATCAAGATCCGAGGCGTGACCATTGGCAAGGTCACCGAGATCGTGCTCGCGCCGGACAGGCGCCTGGTCGAGGTGCACTTCGAAGCGCGCGTGGATGAGCTTCGCAAGGTGAACGCTGTGGGGGCGACCGAGGACTCCGGCGGCGACGTTTCGCCTGAGATGCGCATCGTGGTGGCCTCCCAGGGAATCACCGGCGTGAAGTTCCTGGAGGCCGACTTCTTTCCGCCGGACTCGCCGACGGTGGAGCTCTCGTTCCAGACGCCAAGCAGCTACATTCCATCGGCGCCTTCAACGCTGAAGAGCCTTGAGGACGCCCTTCGGGGTTTCGGTGAGGAGCTACCGCTTGCCATGCGCGACTTCCGCTCGATGGCGGTCACGATGGAGGAGCGACTGGCAGCGCTCGACACCGCCGCGCTCTCCGAGTCGCTGGTGGGCCTCTCCGACGAGCTGCGCGGAACCCTCGATGGCACGTCGGAAGCTGGCCTCGGTGCCGAGCTTCGCGGGCTGATCGCGGGTCTGCGTGGGACCACCGAAAAAGTGGATGCGGCCGTGGCCCGCTTCGGCAGCGACGAAGGGTCCTTGCAGCTGGCCGCCAGAAGTTTTGAAGCCCTTAGTGCGGACCTGCGCGCCTCGCTGGCGAAAGCAGATCAGCTGATGGAGGGCGCGGACCTGGTGGGAACCCTGACTTCGGTGCAGGGTGCGGCAGACTCGGCGAGGCGCCTGTCCGACGACCTGGCACCCGCGTCCCAGAGCATGCCCGCGGTCCTCCGGGATCTGCGTTCCATGATGCGCAAGTTCGAGGCGCTCGCTTCGCTGCTCGAGCGCGACCCTGGCGTTATCCTGCGCGGACGCGGGTAGTCGCCCATTCTCCCATGAAGATCACCATGTCGATCCGGATACTGACCTGCCTCGCTCTAGCGCTGGCGCCCGCGTGCCTGAGCCTGACGCCGGAGCCGGCGCCGCCCACGCGCTGGCTGAGCCCCATGCCCGCTCCTTCCAATCCTGGGATGAACGGCACGGGCACCAAAACGCCTCAGCCGAAGGTGCTGAGCCTCCGGCTCGGCGCCGTGACGGCTTCCGATGCGATCACGGACCAGCTCATCCAGCGCATCTCCGAGGTTGAGCTCACCTACCTCCCCAACGCGCGCTGGGTCGAACCGCCCGCCGCCCTTGTCCAGCGGATGCTGGAGGACGAGTTGTTCCAGCGTCGTGGGTTCTTGTTGGACGCAGGTGCCGAGCGGCGCCTCGATATTCAGCTCATCCAGTTCGAGGAGCACCTGAAGCCGCGTCGCGAGGGTCGGGTGGCGTTGATCGCCAAGCTCGTCGACGGCGACGGGAAGGCGCTGATGCACCGCCGATTCCAGGCGAGCCTCCCCACGGGAGGGGAGGATCCTGCGCTCATTGCGCAGGCCCTGACGGAGGGCCTTCGAACCGTGGTTCAGGAAATCGGCGAGCTGCTCTCTCTCAAATAAGTTCTATGGCGAAGCTCTACTTCAACTACTCGACGATGAACGCGGGTAAGTCGACCGTGCTCCTGCAGGCCGACTACAACTACCGCGAGCGCGGGATGAAGACGCTCCTCCTGACGGCGAGCGTCGACGATCGCGCGGGGGAGGGGCGCGTGTCCAGCCGCATCGGCATTCACGCGCCCGCGGAGCGCTACAGCCCCGAGGACGATCTCTTCCAGCTCGTGGCCGAGCGCCTGGGCAAGGAGTCGCTCGCGTGCGTTCTCGTGGACGAGGCGCAGTTCCTCCGGCCCGAGCAGGTGTGGCAGCTCAGCCGCATCGCCGACGATCTTCGCGTTCCCGTCATGACCTACGGGCTCCGAGTGGATTTCCAGGGCCAGCCCTTTCCGGGGTCGGCCACGCTCCTGGCGATTGCAGATTCACTCCGTGAGATCCGGACGATCTGTCACTGTGGCCGGAAGGCCACAATGGTGATCCGGAAGGATGAGAACGGCAACGTGGTCACCGATGGCGCGCAGGTGCAGATCGGTGGGGATGAGTCCTACGTTTCGCTGTGCCGGTCCCACTGGCGAGAAGCGTTCTACGGCTAGCGCGTCCACCAGCTCCATAGCTTCTTGAGCTCATCCACTGGGATCGAGCGCGTCTCGTCTGAACCGGAGAGCACCACAAGGTAGCGCTGCGTCAGAGACTTGCCCTTCTGGAGGGTGAACTCGCCGCTGGCGCTGTCCTTGCCTTCGAAGGCGCGCGTGCCGAAGGGGTTGGCGGCGACCAACCCATAGTCCCTCGCGTGCCACCACGTCGGATGCCGCAGGTTCATGGCATGATCCATCACCGTGACGCCCACGTGGTGCCCGTTGAGCGGCGTCTCGTACGAAACCCAGGCGGCGCGCTGACCCCAGCAGTCACCGTTCGTTTGGCCGCTCGAGTTCAGGAGCGACCCGGTGGCCACGTCGCCCTTGAGTCGCAGCTCCGGGCGCAGGCGAAGGGCGAAGGAGCCTTCCTTGGTGTCGCCGAACGTGACGTCCTGCTTCGCGGTCAGGACTGATTCGCACTCGATCAGCCTGACTCCCTGGCGGGACGCGAAGCGATAGGTGCGAGTCTCGTTGAGGATCGAAGGAGCTTCGGGTGCGCTCCAGACGAGCGGGAGCTCGATCTCGACCTCAAAGAACCCCGGCGTCAACCGCACTTCCGGCGCCGAAGCCGGGTCTGGAGCAATCCTGCAGTCTGGGTCGTGCCAGAAATCGTGTCCGTTCACGTCGCCGTGCGTGAACCAGAAGGACTGATGGTGCGGGTGGTCCCCTGCTTCGCCGGGCCTTCCCGTCTCCATGGGAAAGGCGCGGGTCAGCTCGTCGCCGGATGGGCCGACGACCGGCCACAGGTAGGGGATACGCGCACCATTCAGGCGCAGCGTGGCGAAGGCGGAGCCGTCCTGGAGCTGGACCTGGTGGTCACCGCCCGAAACAACGTGGCGAAGCTGGAGGAGGGAGCTCGGGGCTTCCTGGGGCGAACTCAGCGCCAGAACCGCGGCGGATGCGGCGAGGATGGATCGAAAGGTCATGCAGGCTAGTCTGGCAGCACGCGCCGATTCCTTCCGTATCGGACCGCTACGATCCGTTCGACTTCTTTGTGCCCTTCGCATCCTTGGTCGGTGCAGGAGCCGGTTTGGAATGGTTGGCCCGGAAGACGCCATCGATGATCGTCCGCTTGAGCGGTGCATTCGCTTCGCCTGGATCCAGGCCCTGCACTCGCTTGAACTGAGAGGGGAGGCCCTTGTCGCCGACCTGTTCGGCCCGGAGCCGGTCAATCTCGGTCTCGGCCCCTTCGAGCTGGGTGATGAGCTTCGTGATCCTGCGCTCTTGGTTCTCAAGCGCCGTCCCGCCCGCCGTGGACGCCGCCTTCTCGCGGCGGGCGAGCTCAAGCTCCAGTTTCAGGCGCTCGATTTCGGCGCGTGATTCCTGTTCGAGCTGAGCGGTGGTTGGGCCGGTGGGCGCAATGCCGTTGGTGAGCGCGGCGGCGCTGTCGGCTCCGAGTTCGTAGGCCTCGGACGCGAGATGGGCGAAGGGATCGTCGAACTCGCCGAGTGGATCGACGATGCCGTCGCCCCGCCCTCCGAAGACAAACTCCTCGTCCTCTGGATAGAGCTCGTCACCGAATTCGGATGACCGCTCGGAGGATCGTTCGGGAGAAGGCTCCAGCTCAGGGGTCGCCTCCGCGGATGCGGCCGGCGGATCCGCTTCAGCCTTCACTGCAGGCTCTGGAGCGGTCGCCGCAACGGGCCTGACCTCTGGCCGAGGAATCTCGACGTCATCGCCCAAATGCTGAACGGACTCCAGCGGGAAGACGGTGCCCTGGCGTCGCCGCGTGGCGAGCGTGAGCTCATACAGCTCCGAGTGAACGGCGCGACTCGAACCTGAGGCACTCGCCACCTCAAGGCCTTCCATCGCGACCGCGATCGCGTCATCGACCACGAGGTCAGGGTGCTCGGCCGTTGTGGCCATGCCGATGGCTATCTGGGCGCCTGCGCCGAGCCGCTCCGCTAGAGCCTCGACGAGATGCTCACCCACAACCTTCAGCGTGGGGGCGCCCTTGGGCTGAGCGACGACGACGCCCGCGGTGGTGCCGGTCATCAGGACGGTGATGGAGCCGGTCGCCGACTCGATGTCCTGGCGCTTGGCCAGGCATTCGACGGCGAGAAGCGTCGCCTGATCGATGGCGTGACTCCGTTCCGAACCGTCGACGGTGAGCACAAACACCTGCACGTGGCGCCCCATTTTGTGGGCGTCTCGGAACAGCCTGTTCAGGGCGTCGGGGGTGACAGGATCGTCGTCAAGCACTGGCATCGCACGCAACATCGTAGCGATCCGACGGGTGGGTGGGCGGCCACTGATGCTCTAGCCTGATCTAACGCCGGACGCGTTCGGGTGAACGATCCTTTATGAGACGCCAAGAGGGGCACGCTGTGCCCCTCTTGGCTCAAAACGGTCGCCAGGGGCGACTTCAGCAGGGACTTCAGTCCGGCAGCTTCTCGGACTTATCCTCGCCAAACTCCTTTTCGAAGAGGTCCAGCATCTTGGCCCGATCCGTGTACTCATCGAGCACCGAGAGGTCTTCACGCCCGGCCTCGGCCTCCACAAGCTCGCGGATCCGCTCGGCTTCCGCGATCGAGGTCTCGTCGCCGCCGGTTCGCTCGAGAGCGCGAAGCGTCGCTTCGACCTCCGTTCGCTGGGCGCGGAGCTCCTTCACTTGGCGGGACAGGTCTGCGAGGTGGTCCTTGAAGCCAGACCATTGCTTGAGCGCGATCATCGCTGCCGGGTTGGCATCGATATCCGCGGCGGAGGAAACGTTCATGTCGACCAGCTTGCTGCGCTCGGTAGCTGCCTGGCTAGCGATGCTCTCTGAGGTACCGCCAAGCTGGGCAAGACGGGAGTCGATGTCGGCCAGCTTTGCCTCAAGGCGTTCCTGGGGCGGCAGCTCGGCCTGAACGACGTTCGGAGCGTAGCGTGCGATCACCGGGCCAGCGGCCCAGGACGCCAGCAGCAACGCGACCACGGCGCCCGTGATGCTGCTACCCGTCTGCGAGAAGAGCGCTCGCAAGACCGGCACGAGCAGTAGCGCTCCCACCGATACCCGCAGGCCGTCCAGCGTGCTGAATCCCTCGACGTGCCGGCCGATCGCGAACGTCCAGACGACGGCCGCGAGGACGGCGAAGGACAGTCCCATTTGGGACCTACCCTTGCCGCTCACCATGGTGCGAGCGGCGAAGAGGAGCATCATCAGGGCGGCGATCGAGACTCCCCAATCGAAGGGAGTCATGGCGACGGCGAGGAAGTGAGGCATGGTGGCGGGGCTGGGGCTAAGAGAGAAGGATCAGCTGTTGAGGAACTCGAGGGCGGCCGCGGTGGCAGCGTCGGTCTCGGCGGCCTTTTCTTCGACCTTCGCCTGCTTGGTGACATCCTTAAGGAAGTCGTCGTAATTCACAGCGGGCCCGTCCACGACCTTGCTGTTTCCCTCGACGAGATCGTTCACCTTGGCGAGAAGTGAGTCGGCCTCGGCGCTCAGACTGTCAGCCTTGACGAGCTGCTTCTGGGCGGCGAGTTCCTTGACGTTGAACTCTGACTGGTCGATCCGGCTGCGAAGCTCGATGCTCTTCGCATCGATCATGGTGATGACCTGCTCATACTTTGCCATGAGAGCTCCGGCATCGCGATCAGTGGCGAGGAGGCTGTTGACGAGCGTGATGGCGTCAGTGCGCTGGTATTTCTTGCCAGCCAGGGTGATGGGCCAACCCTGGGTTTCTTCAGCGGTCTTGAACTGCTCCTTGATGGCAGAAGCGAACGTCTTGGCGTCGGCCTGCTCGTCGCGGTACTCCTCGAGCTTGTCCTCGTTTTCCTTCTTGGTTGCTACGAGCGCCGTCTGCGTCTCCTTGAACTCGGTGATGTCGCCCTCGAGCTCGCTGATCGCGTGCTCGATGAAGCCGACCGGGTCGCCTTTACGCGCCTCTTCGGTCCAGCCACCGTACTCGTTGGCGGTCTTGGTGACCTTGTCACGTAGGCCTGGAAGGTTGTTCCAGGCGAGGAAGGCGCCGGCGACAACGACGACGAAAATGATGATGTTCTTCATGGGGCTTTCTGGTGTTCAGCTATTCGCGAGACGCGACTAGGTGTCCGTAACGGGGACGGCGATTTCGCGCACGAGGGTAGCTCTGGAGATACCCGTCCGGGCGCTCCGTATTCACGGAAACCTCATCCGTGTGATTTCACGGCCCTGACAGCGGTGTCAGGGGGCCCAGCTCCCATAAGACCCAGCCTGGAGACCCAGCCTGGAGACCCAGCTGGGGATCCAGCTAGGAGATCCGTATCAGGCGCCCAGGAAGGCGCGGAGGCGAGCGGATGCCGCCTCTGCGTTCTCGATGGCGCCTGCCTGGCTCGCCATTTCAGCGATCCGGAGGTAATCCTCTCGGGCCCGGGCGGCTTCCTCGTGGTTCACGAGCATCGGGTTGGGCTGGTAGCCGTTGAGCCAGGCCAGGAAGACGATACCCGACTTGTAGCGCTGGACCGGATGCTTGAAGATCTCGCGGCCGAGGGCCTCACAGGGGTCCATGATCTTGGTGTACGCGTCCAGATCGCCCCGATCCAGGTGCTGGAGCGCTAGCGAGGCCGGAACCGCGATCGCGTTGAGGATCCCCAGGAGGGCGTGGCTGAAGTCGCCGCCGCGCAGTGGCAGCCCGCCGAGGTCCGGGAGTTTGCGTGACTCCTGGGAGGACCCTTGGATGAGTGGCACGAAGTTGTAGTCGTCCCCAGTCAAGATGACCTGATCGTCCGTCGCGATGCTTCGTCGCAGGGACTCCTCAAGCTCTCGGTCGAGCATCGAGATCTTCATCCCGCGCACCTTGGCCGGGTCATGGGCGAGGATCGTCCGCAGCGAATTGCCGGGGAAGTAGCCCTCCATGGCTGCATGGAACGGCGCGCCGAGCCAGTGGAGCAGGATCGGACCATCACTCGCATCGATCGCGTCGCAGTAGACGCGCACGTAGTCGTCCTCCGTCGCGCCGTGCTGGGTCATCCACGGCTGGGGGAGGATGATGGCGATGCCGCCCGCTTTCTGGACGAATGCGATCTGCTCGGCGATGGCGCGGGAGAGGTCAGCCGTGCTGTCGATGGAATCAGCCTGGTCCGCGGAGGCGGCTCCGACGAAGCCATTCGTGAGTCCGAGCCGGCCTGTCTCTTCGATCAAGCGGCTCGCGCCGGCCCAGCCCAGCTCAAAGCGCTGGGCGGTGTCCATGGCCTCGGCGATGCCGAACCCGAGGCCGTCGAGCCTCTTCCGGAATGCCATCGAGGTGTCCCAGTCGATCCACTCCGCAATCTCCTCGGCGCTCCCCGGGTTCGCCATGCTGTGCTGAACCTCGGCATACCCAGGCAGCATAGCGACATGGCTGGCGGCGAAGCAGCGCCGCGGCAGCACGGGAGACGAGGTGGCAGCCGCGCTCCCGGGCTCGATTCGAAACGGATCGAGAACGGAGTCATCGAGAACGATCTCGGTGGCGCCAGGTACTGCGACGGATAGTTGCATGGGAGGGTGTGGCAGTTAGGCCTAGAAGAGGCGAAGCAGCGTGCGAACGAACATGATGGTCAGGAAGAGCGTGAAGACGCTCATCAGCACCACGGTGATGGCGTGCTTCGCGCCACCTGTACGGGCGGAGCCCTGGGACCGTTCTTTTCTTGTCCAGAGGATGAACCCCAGGTACGTCACCGGGAGGAACAGCCCGCAGACGATGTTGGTCGGGATAACGAGCCAGAGCAGGTCGTTCCAGACAAGCGGGCCTAGCACGCCCGGGATGGGAAGGAGCGTGCCGATGCGATAGGTCCAGCTGTCGTGCTTCTTGCCGAGCATCTCGGCGAGCGCGAAGCCTGAACAGACCATGTGTAGGGCGATGGTCGAGAGCGCCATGCCGACGAGGCCAAGGTCGAACACGAGCCGGCCATTCGTCTCTCCGAGGATGGCGCCAAAGGCGCGCGCGGCCTCGGGTGGCTTCATCTTCTGGACGGCCTCGCCATCGAGCCAGGGGATCGTGTTGGCGGTCGCGATCACGACCAGCGCGGTCGCGAGCGTGTAGGGAATCAGCATGCCCGCGATCAGGTCGAACCGAGCGATTCCCTGGCTGCGCGCGCCCCATCCCCTTGCGCGGAGCGAGTAGGGGTACAGGAAGACCATGTTGATGCCGACGGCCGCCGCGATGCCGCTGGCGATCATCGTCCAGGGATCGACGCCGCCGCGTGCCTCGGGAACGCTGGGGATGAAGCCGCGGAGGACTCCGGCCCAGTCGGTCTCGCCCGCCGTGGCGGCGACCACGAGCCCAAAGCAGATGATCACCCCGATGACGAGGAGCTTGACGCAGGTCTCGTAGATCCGCACCAGTCGCGGGGAGCGCCCGTAGAGCAGCGACATCACGAGCGCGACGCCCAGCACGGGCCAGGCCGCCAACGCCGGGCTGATCGACGCTCCCGCGACCTCGGCCGCGTCAGAGACGGCGGCCCCGGCCAGCGCGTATTGGGGGAAGTGCCAGATGATCGACGCCACCAGCGCACCGACCGCCCATGCCCAGGCGAAGGGCCGACCCGCGTTCTGGGCCATCCCCTCGAAGGGCCGCGTCTCATCGCGCAGCGTCAGCGAGGCGAGCACGCCCAGCATCAGTACGCCGATCAGCATGCCGACGGGCGCGACCCAGAGCAGGTCATAGCCGAACATCCGGCCCGCGTAGATCGACGAAATCGCCGTGCCGCCGCCAAGCGTCATCGCGCTCTGCAGGTAGCCGGGGCCGCCGCGGAGCAGGTACGCAAAGAAGCGCGTGCCGCCTCCCTTGCCTTCCATTGAGTCGAGGAACGCGTCGGATTCCACGCGCGCGGCGGCTTCTGCTGCGCTCGCTGAGCCAGAATCAGTCAAGCCGGTGCTGTTCGGTGTTGGGCTCAAGACGGGCTCTCCGCAGCGGCCTGCTGTGTCTTCTTCTTGGCCGTCTTGAGGGTCTCTAGCTCGGCCCGTTCAGGCATCGCCTTGTAGAGCGCATCCAGTGGGTAGCAGCCGCTCTTCAGTCCGTTGCGCGGAGCCGTCGTGCAGTCGCTGAACGTGCGGCACACGAGCTTGCGCTGGAACTCGCGTCCTTCCAGGACGTCGCGGGGCAGGTCGGGATAGGAAAGCACCATGCGTCCGAGCCCGACGAAGTCGACGTGGCCTGCGCGGACCTCTGCTTGCGCCACATGCGGGAGCCAGTCCATCAGGTACGTGTACCCCGTGCCGACGAAGAGCAGCTCGGGGAACGCGGCCTTGGCCTTACGCACGATCTCGAGGTGGTCAGCCACGAAGACGAGGGGATCGGCGAACGGCTGGTAGCCGTCGCTCGGCGGATAGGCGGCGGGGCGCTGGAGGTGCGGGTTGTAGTACGGCGAGCCGAGCGTCACGTTGATCATCCGAACGCCGAGCGACTGCACCAGCTTCAGGAACTGGAACGGCTCGTCCATGGCGAACTGATCCGCATGGTCATGATCGACGCCGAAGCCGTGGGCCCAGGTGTCCGCTGCGGCCTCGCCACGCCGGTCATCGTGGCTGGAGGGACGGTGGGGGACCACGTCGGCGAGGGACACGCGCACGCCGATTTCGAGGCCCGGGACCTCGGCGCGAATCGCCTCGATGATCTCCACGAAGAGCCGCGTGCGATTCTCGAACGGCGCGCCGCCGTAGGGGCCAGGACGGCCGTGGGCTCCGAGCAGCTCGTGCAAGAGGTAGCCGTGGCAAGCCTTCACGTCGACGAAGTCAAAGCCGGCGCGCTTCGCCACCTTGGCGGCGATCACGTAGCGGTCGCGGATGGCCTGGAGCTCCTCATCGGTGAGCAGCTCGACGTCCGCGCCGGCGCGTTCATCCAGAAGGGCGTCTCGCGTAGCGGGCTGCGGCGCAGGCGGACCGAGCGGACGGGACCATCTGCCCGAGTGGGTCAGCTGGAGGCCGATGGGACCCGCGTCCGCGGCCATACCAATCTCCTCGCGTCCCGCGAGCACCTCTGCGCGCAGCGCCTCTAGCGAGCGCAGCGCCGTGTCCTCGTCCGAGAGGTACAGCTGGTTCTTGTTGGCGCGCCCGTCCGCCTGGACGGCGAAGGCCTCGCCGCCCCAGATGAGCGATGCCCCGCTCAGCCCGAAGCGTCGCCAGCGTCGAAGCGTGAGCTCGCTCGGCGTTCCCTCGGTGGTCGCATCCCAGCCTTCCATTGGGTGAATCGCAAAGCGGTTCGAGGCGGTTCGGCCCTCGGCCCACTCGATGCCCTGGCCGAGTGGCCCACGCGCGCCCTCAAGCTTGTCATCGAGAGTGACGTCCAGATGGAGCTCGTCAAGGCGGGCACGCAGTGCTTCCGCTGTTTTGTAGGAACCAGTGAGCTTGAACTTCATGACTGGGTTTCGAATTCGATGGGCTGGCCGAGCTCCGCTTCGATCGGGCCGTCGTACCCGAAGCCTGCGGTCGGCTTGCGTGCGGCATCGCTCTGGTGGAGCGACGACAGGTCGAGGCGACCATCTTCGATAACGAGCAGGGTCTCGCCCGCTTCGTTCCGTCGGTAGAGCGACGAGTGGTGCTTGCCCAAGTGATCTAGCTCGGTCGCCGCAAGATGGGTCTGACCGCGGAAGTAGTGGTGGCCGTTGCGCTCGACGTGGGGGAGTCCGAGCGAGGAGACCATCGCGAGGTCCTGGTGGAGAGGTAGCACCGGAAGGTTGGTGAGGTCCTCGGCCGACTGAAGGCCCTCGCCGTCGGCTTCGATCCGGGCGCGATTGAGAAGCGCGCGGAACACGCCCTTGCACGCCTTCATCGAGACGCCGCCGTAGCCGAGCGCACGGGCGCGTGGGTAGGCCGCGAGGTCCGCATCAGCCTCGTCGATGATGACCGGGGCGCGCGCGCTGAGTCTCGCGATCCCGTCGGACGCGTCCTCGTCGAAGGTTCGCGTCCGCGCAACGGGCTGCTCGATCGCGAGCAGTCCGCCAAGGATCGCATCGGCGTGGCCGCGCTGCTCCAGCTCGTCCAGTACGTCCGCCAGCATCCCTGGCTCCTGGTACTGCTCGTTGCCATCGAGCGTGAACGATGAGCCGGGGGGCGTGAGGCTCGCGATCATCTCGAGCCTCGCGAGGTCGGCCATCTCGTTGCCCGAGACCTTGAGCTTGAAGCAGTCGAGTCCGTAGCTCCGGATGTCGTCCACGAGGGACAGGGGGTGATCATCGCCGATGCGCGCTTCATCGGGGACTTCGCTATCCTCGAGCGCGTCCACTAATCCGACGGTGTGACGCACTCGAACGCTGCGGGTCGGAGCACCGAGGCCCGAGGGCGTCCAGCCTGACAGTCGGCCTTCGATCGCGCCGAACGCCAGCCCGAAGTCGTTGTCCAAGAGTGCCTGGTGGAATGACTTGCCGGCCGTGCGGCAGACCGCATCGATGAGGGCGTGCTCGATCATCGCCACGCCGAACATGGCGACGAGCCGCGGCGAGGCGTCACCCGCGGACTCGACGCAGCGCACCTGCGCGCGGAGCCAATGCTCGTGGGCGGTGGCGTCGGGCGAATCATGGTCGCGCATGACCTTGAAGGCATCGATCGCAGCCCGCATCAGGTCGTGGTTGTCGTCGGAGACGTCCGTGTTCGGATTCTTAGCGAACCACTTGGGGACGAGGAGCTCCGCCGCGTAGCCGGTCACCGTTCCGCTATCCGTGGCCACGTCGACCGCGGCGGTCAGCATCTTGGCCTCGGTCATCGTGGAGATGCCAAAGCGGAACGGAAGGCGTGTCTCGCACCGGCGAGTGCTGAGACGAAGATTGAGTAGGCGTAGTTGCAAGACGTGCAGGGTTGGCGACGTGTCGGACAAAGGCAGTCTACGCCTTGCCCGCCCCCAGCGTGACGTCCTTCGCAGGCCGTGAATGGAAGGATCTTAAGCGCTGCCTGATACGCGCGGCAGACCGTTGCGATCCGGTGGCCGGAGTGCGCTTTCAGGGTCCGTTATTTAGCGGCGTATGCTTCGCGAATCGAGCGCAGGGAAACCCGTAGTGCTTCGAGTTCTTCGGGCGACTTATCGAGTGCTCGTCGCGCGGCCTTCCTTCGTGTGTTGAGCCACTCATCGAATGCAGTGACGAAGACCTGAGCCGCGAGCCAGTACATGGCGAGCCCGACGCAGGCGCCGATCCATCCTCCGACGAGTGCTCCGACGATGGCCACCGTTGGAATCATCAGGACGAGGCCCAGGTAGCCGAAGAGGACGCGCAGCGTGGCAACCTTGTCTGGCGTCTTCGGGAAGCGGGAGATGAACATCGCGAAGAGCGCAATGGGCGTCCAGAACGGGAGGCAGAAGAGCAGTACGGGCAGCCAGACCACGAGCGGACCGTACGTTGCTCCCGTGCTCGGGGCGGAACCCAGGACCTCGTCGCCGGTGAGGCGAGCAGCGGCGAAGCGTCCGCCGAGGTCGCGGATGGCCTGCTCCTTCGCGCTGGAGCTTCTGGATACGTCACCTTCCAGGGCCGTAAGCGCACGCTTGCGCCGGATGCCGATCGGTGCGGAGTCCTCGCCAGTGCTCTGCGGGAGGAGTCTTTCGAGTGCTACGGCGGTGTCGTGCTTTTCTTGGCTATCCGTGTCCAAGATAAGCTCACGCATGCCTTCCGTGACGCTCGCAAGAATGGCCTGAGTCACGGCGCGGGAGGGCTTGTTGCCGTATTCCGCGAGGATGGGAGCCACGTCGATGGGGGGGCCCACCACCGCGCTGGCAAGTCCACGCATGCGATCGCGATCCTCGTAGGTTACGCCCACGGGAACCACCTGGAGCCCGATGCCGTCCTCGCTCGAGAGCTCGGCGCTCGCGGCCATCCGTGCCACTCCTGAGCGGAGTGCGCGAATCCCGATCGCATTGAGACTCTCTCCCTCGGGAAAGAGTGCGACGACGGAACCAGAGCGCAGCGACTCGTCGATGGCCTCGAACGACTTGGCGTTCTTGCGGGTGTCGACGCCGTCCTTCTGGCGGTAGACAGGGACGGCTTCCATCTGGCGGAGCATCCATCCGATCAGCGGCGCGGTGATCAGCTTGTACTTGACGAGAATGCGAAGTGGACGCTGCGTCGTGCACATCAGGATGTGGGCGTCGCAAAGGCCGTTGCTGTGATTCTGGACCAGCAGCACCGGCGTCGACTCCGGGATGGCCTCGCCTACAATCTCGACGCGGTGGTAGGTCCGGACGAGAAGTCCTCCCCACCAGACGATGCCCCGGTAGACAAAGCCCGATTTGGTTGGATCTCCGGGCATGGAGTCGCGCGTCGGCCAGTGGCCTCGGTCGACGGGCAGGGCCTCTTCAGTCT
>JBLIHL010000033.1:0-19962 GCA_047635895.1 Paracoccaceae bacterium
CAGGTTCAAAGTGCGTCAAGGTCGGGGTCAACGGACCAGGTTCAGAATGGTGCGCCTTGGTGCGGGGGGCGTATTCTTGGGCGGTAGTGAGGTCTTAGGTTGGTCATGATTGTTTCGTTGCTGGTTGGGTGCGGGCTCCAGGTGGGTGGGGCGCTGTTTGTTTCTCGCGATCTCGTCGTGGGGGAGGAGGAGGTTTCGCTGGCCTGTGGGGCGGTGGCGCGGGACTTTATTCTTGAGGTCAACGGTGGCGGGCTCGTCGTTCAGGACTTTGATCTGGATGGGTGCCTCGATCTCGTGACGGTCAATGGGTCGACCGTTGGGCGGGTTCGGGGCGGCGAGGGCGCGCTGGAGTCCGTTCTTTGGCTCGGCGATGGCCAGGGTGGGTTTCGGCGGGCTGGGGATAGGTGGCAGCTCGGTGGAGGCGTCTGGGGGATGGGCGGCTCTGCTGGCGATGTCGATGGTGACGGTGATCCGGATCTCGTCATCACCGAGTGGGGACGCAATCGGGTGTTCCTCAACGACGGCGGGAAGGGCTTCACCGCGGTGACTCGGTCTGACGGGAAGGAACTCCCGACGGCCTGGGGGGAACACTGGAGCTCCAGCTGCGCTTTCCTTGACTACGACCAGGACGGGCACCTCGATCTCGTCGTCGTGAACTACCTCGAGTTCGACCTCGCAAACGCGGCTGGGCCCGGTGAGGCCTGTCGGTGGAAGGGGCATGACGTCATGTGCGGGCCTGAAGGGCTTGTGCCAGTTCATGACCAGCTCTTTCGTGGGAACGGTGATGGGACGTTCGTCGATGCGAGCGAGGCCAGCGGCTTTCGGCCCGAGGTCGCCTGCTTTGGCCTTGGCGTCATGACGCTCGACTACGATCGCGACGGCGACACCGACATCTATGTGACCAACGACTCGATGCCCAATCACCTCTGGGAGAACCAGGGGGACGGTCAGTTCAAGGAGGTCGGTTGGCGCCGCGGGGTCAGCCATGATTCCAACGGGCGCGAGCAGGCCGGCATGGGGATCGGATGCGCTGACGTCGACGGCGATGGGCGCTCGGATCTCTTCGTGACCAATTTCTCAGGCGAGCGGAATGCGCTTTATCGATCCTCGAAGCGCAAGGGGTACCGCGAGAAGGCCGATGTCGCGCGGCTAGGTGGTCCCAGTATTCAGCGCCTTGGCTGGGGCACCGGAATGCACGACTACGATCTCGACGGCTTCATCGACGTTTCCGTGATCAACGGACACGTGTACCCCGCAGCCGATCACGTCGGAACGGACACGTCGTACGCCCAGTTAGATCAGCTCTTCCTCGGAGCGAAAGACCTGCGGTTCGTCGAGCAGCCGCTCTCCGACGGCCCCGCTGGTGTCGGGCGCGCCGCTGTCTCCGCTGACTTCGACCGGGACGGCGACCTCGATCTCGTCGTCGTGCATCTCGACGGTCCCGTGCGCTACCTGGAGAACCAGGCCGATCAGCTGAAAGGGCGTCACTGGCTCTCTATTGCGCTCAAGGCGGCGGCGTCGCACCCCGACGCCATCGGTGCCCAAGTGCAGCTTGTCGTCGGTGAACTACGCTACTCCGGCGAGGTCCGCACAACGGCTGGCTATCAGGCCGGGTGTTCGACGCAGCTTCACTTCGGACTCGGTGGCGCCAAGAAGGTAGACGAAGTTCGAATCGAGTGGCCTTCAGGCCACGTTCAGGTGCTCAAGGACGTCGCCGTGGATCGCCAGCTCGTGGTTGAAGAGGAGAAGCCTTGAATCCCTGGGCTCCAAGGGTCCTTTGCGCGCTGATGGCCGCCGGTGCTTTGACACATGCACAGACGCCAATGCCCTCGGTGCTCGACCGCAGCCCGGCTGAATGGACGACTGCGGAACCAGAGCGCTGGAAGGACTGGGACGTTAGCGTGCAGCCGCCAGCGATCGTTCGGCCGTACCTCCTTCGCGCCATCGAGGCCTACCGGCGAGGCGATCGACCCGCGGCGCTCGCGGCGCTGTACGAACTGCTCGACATAGCGCCGGACTATCCATCGGCCCTGCACCAAGCGGGCGTTCTTTACTTTCAGCTTCGCCGCTACGGCGACTCGATTGCGGCCTTCGAGCGGTACCTAGGCGTCGCCCCACATCGGCTGGGTGACACGCGGATGCTCGCGCACGGCTACTACTCGCTCGGGCGCTACGATGAGGCCGAGGTGCACTACAAGAAGGTGCTCGCCATTCACCCGAAGAGCGCCGAAGCCCACCACGGACTGGGGCTCAGTCTCATGAGGCTCGGCGAGCCACAGGCCGCCCTGGAAGAGCTGCGCCGCACCCTCGGGCTCGACTCTCGTCACGCCAGCGCAGCGACCTGGGTCGCCCAGATCCTGTTCGATGAAGAGAGGTCCGAAGAGGCGCTGAAGGCCGCCGAGCGCGCGCGCGACCTGGGGCCGTTCGCGCCGCGCGTCTGGTTTCTGCTCAGCCAGATTCTCTACGACCTCGAGCGCGACGAGGCGGCTGGTGCCGCGAAGGCTCGCTTTGACGATCTGAGCCGCCTGGACCAGGCAGTTCGCGCGATCGAATCACGACTGCTCCTGGATCCGGACCAGCCCGCGCTCTATCGCCAGCTCTGCGAGCTGCATCGGTCGTCGGGCCATCTTGTGGCCGCGCGAAGAGTGCTCGGTCGCTGGCTCAAGATCGACCCGGGCAGCCAAGTAGCGGCCAAGCTGCTCTTGGAGCTGAGGTGAACCCCGGCTGGACCGCTACTTCGGTGCATGGATCAAAGCACCCTGATGCGCTTCAGCTCGGCCGCCAAGCGATTCGCCAGGAACGCGGTACCCTCGTCGGTCAGGTGCACGTCATCTACGAAGAGCGTCTGCTGTCCCTTCTCGGCGACCTGCCGCGCGGCCGCTTCCTCCAGCGCCGACTTCATCTCGACCAGCGGCACGCTTCGGTCCTTCGCCACCGCGCGCACGACCTCCGTCATGCGTGCCTGTGCGGCGATCCGCGTCCGTCCGTGGGTCAGGTGGTCACTCGTTGGATCCTTGGAGTACATCGCCTGGGTGATCAGCACGGGCGTAGCGCCGTGGGTCTGGGCGATGGCGATGATGGACACCAAGTTGCGCTGGAAGTTGATGAACCCAATGTCGGAAGGGTTCTGCATCTCCGGCGGGACCTGGAGCTGGCGGAGGCTCGCGCCCACCTCGCCGCCCGGCACGACTTTGGAAACGTTGCCCAGGTCCGCACGCTGGCTCAGGTAGTCGGTCGCGTACTTCCGCCAGGTCAGGTAGAGGATGCTCTTCTCAAGGATCGGCTCGATCGGCGATGGGCGGTACGTCGGCCAGCTCACCCGGTAGTGCCGGTTGTCGAACGTCGGGTCGGGCCACATCGCGCACTCCGCATCGTTCGTCGCGAGGTAGATGAGGACGATATCGGGTGCGTAGGGGAGCACCCGGAACGCGAGGTTCTCCAGGGACTCGAAGCTGTTCCAGGAAGGCACGCCCCCGTTCAGCACGTCGACGGGGCGCTCGGGCGACTCGGCGGCGAGGATCTCCCGGAGCCGCGCCGGCCACGTGAACGCGTCTTTGCTGGGCCCTGTGCCGTAAGTGCTTGAACCACCCAGGCAGGCGATGCGTAGCCCACCCTCTGGCTTCTGGAGCGGAATCTCCGCGCCCCGAAAGCCGCTTGCGCTGTGGGTCTTCTCGTGAGACGTTCCCATCCCGTAGGCGCCCGGCTTGGGCGTCATGATCAGGTAGGGGTGAGGCTCGAACTTCCTCGTAGCCTGGCTCGTCACGTACTCCGGCGCGAGCACTTCGGGCTCGAGTCCTGGAATGCTGAAGAACCGTGGAACCGTCTCAAAGATCAGCAGGAAGGCAACCAGTACGAAAAGGACCCTGCCGAGGATACTGCCTAAGACCTTGCCTTCTCGGCTCCGGAGCTCGGAGGAGATGGCTCCCTGGTGGAGAGGGCGTTGAGTGCTTGAGTAAGGGCGCATGGATCGAGGATCGTAGGCTTTGGGCTTCGCGGGCACGGGGCAAAGTGTGGGGCCTGACCGGAAATGCCCGTGCTGGCGAAGATTCTGTAGGTGATGAGGTGGTCCCGTCGTCGCCTAATCCTCTTACTCCTGGTCGTAATCTGCAATCTTGCCGCCGAGTCATTCCTGAGCTCACCGCGCGACCGTCGGCAGCGGAGAACCGTTACGCTCATCCTGTGCGTGTCCACTACTGCGATCACTTCGAGGTTGAGCTTCCGCCCAAGCATCGCTTCCCGATGCAAAAGTACGGGCTGTTGAGGGCGCATCTCGTGTCCGAGGGTTTGGTGGCCGAGGCGGACCTCCTCGCCGCGAAGGCCGCGCCGCTGGAGGATATTTTTGCCGTCCACGATGCCGACTACGTCCAGGGCTTCCTGGGTGGGACGCTGGAGCGAAAGGTGATTCAGCGCATTGGTTTCCCCTGGACTGAATCGATGGTCCTTCGCTCGCTCGGAAGCGTCGGCAGCACTCTTTGCGCCGTCGAGGCGGCGCTCGAGGACGGCATCTCCGGATCGCTCGCGGGAGGCACGCACCACGCCTACCGTGACTTTGGGTCTGGCTACTGCATCTTCAACGACCTCGCGATCGCCGCGCGTCGACTGCTGGACCGAGGATCTGTCCAGCGCGTCCTCATCTTCGACGTCGACGTGCACCAGGGCGATGGAACGGCTTCGATCTTCGCCGGTGACCCCCGGGTCTTCACCTGTTCGCTGCACGGCGCGAAGAACTTCCCCGGTCGAAAGCAGGAGAGCGACCTGGACGTGGCGCTGCCAGACGACCTGGGCGATGACGACTACCTGCACGCGCTCGATGGCGCCCTGGATGAAGCCATGGAGCGCTCACGCCCTGACGTCGTTTTATACCAAGGCGGCGTGGACGTGCTTGAGGCTGATCGACTCGGCCGGCTTGGGCTCTCGTTGGAAGGCTGCTACGAGCGCGACCTGCGTTCGCTGCGCCGGTTCCGCGGCGAGGATCTGCCCGTTGCCATGACGCTGGGCGGCGGGTATTCGGACCCCATCACAGCATCAGTGCTCGCCTACGCGGGGACCTATCGCGCCGCTGCTGCGGTGGAGCAGGAGCGTTTGAATGCGCGCTCGTCTCCTGGCTGAGGCCGCCTTAGCCTGAACTATTGGGCCTGAACTACTTGGGCCTGAATTACTGGCGCAGCGTGAGCCTGTCGCCCCCAGTGGCTTGACCAGCGCTCCCTGCCGTCCCGTCGGCCCAAACGACCCGGTAGCTGAGGGTCGCAGCACCAGCGCTCACATGGACGAGAGGTGTCGACGCGGCGCCGTAGCTGTCCGCAGTTCGAATCTCGTAGCGCGCTTCCCCTTTGCCGGGGAGCTGAACGAAAACGGCAGCGCTGATCGCCGGGGAACCACTCTTGGTCAGGAGCTCGAACGTGACGGCCTGGCCCGGCTGGGCGATATCGTTCCGAAGCAGGTGCACGCCTGCGTCGCGATTGTGGATGAGGATGTCCACGTCACCGTCTCCGTCGATGTCACCAAAAGCGGCGGAGCGAGAGGTCGCAGCGAGCGCCGTCGCGACGCCGCCGCGCGGCAGCACTTCTTCGAAGCGGCCGGTGGCATTGCCCTGGAGAAGGACGTTCTCCTCAGCGAATGGATCGCCGTCCACGGCGCGCTCGGGCTGGGTGACCCGACCGTTAGCATGGAACAGGTCCAGATAACCGTCGAGATTGAAGTCGCGCAGCGCCACCCCAAACCGAGTCCGCCTCCGTGAGACGACGGCGAGACCTCGGGCGGGTGTGCGGTCCACAAACTGGCCACCGTCGTTGCGATAGAACGAATCGTCTTCGCCCGAGAGGTTGACCACCAGGAGGTCCTCATCGCCGTCCGCGTCGATGTCTGCCACGGAAACTCCCATGCCAGCCTTGGCCGCGCCTTGAACGTCGACCGCGCATCCAGTGATGAGGGCCGTCTCCTTGAAGGTGCCGTCGGGCTGTGGGTCCCATAGCTGGTTTGGCGTGCCGTCGTTCGCCACGAAGATCTCTGGACGACCGTCCAGGTCAAAGTCTGCGCAGACCACGCCAAGTCCATTGCCGAACTCGGCTCGCAGGCCGACGCGCTCGGATGCATCCAGGAAAGAGCCATCCCCCTGGTTCTCAAAGTAAGTGTCGGGCGCAGCCGCGCCGTAGGACTTGGGGCTGCAGTACGTCCGAATCCCCTGGGGCGAGCGACAGTCGATTTCTCCGTCGATCGCCCAGTAAATATAGCTGGTGACGAAGAGGTCGAGATCGCCGTCAGCGTCCGCGTCCACAAAGGCCGCGCTGGCGCTCCAGCTCGATCCGCCGGTTCCGGATGCGTCGGTGACGTCCGTGAACTGGCCTGACCCGTTGTTCTGGAGCAGAGCGTTGCGCTCGAGGTTCGACACGTAGAGGTCGACGTCGCCATCGCCGTCGTAGTCGCCTGTGGCAACGCCCATCGCGTAGCCCTGGTCGTCGGCACCGCTTGAGTCGGAGACGTTGCGGAAATGGCCTTGGCCGTCACCGAGGTAGAGCTGGTTGCCTGGGCGATCTTCTCGGGGTTGATCGACACCGCCGGCCTGGGCCAGATAGACGTCCAGGTGACCGTCACCGTTGACGTCGACGAGTGCGGCGCCGGTGGTCATGATCTCGGGCATCAGGAAGCGCCCGTCCGCGCCAGATTCGTGCCGGAACTCGCCGAGGCCCGAGGCTTCAGCCACCTCGGTAAACCAGGGTGCGCCTGCGCTAGAGGACTCGGATGGATCGGGCGTTGCGACCGAGCTTCCAGCATCTGAACCACCTCCGCAGGACCACGCAGCTGAGGCGATGATCGCGCACCCGACGGCGATGATGGGTCGATCGAATGAACGTCGCCGCCTTGGCGGATGGATCTTCATGGTTTGCATGGGCTACCGCTTTTGGAGAAGCGCGTCGGCTGCGTCGCCGTGGATGCTGCGCGCGCGGCGAAGGGTTTCCTGGATCACATCGGAGCTCATGCGTGACACCGCCTGCGTGCTGAGCAGCATCTTGAAGTAGACCAGCGGAGGCGAAGCACCCGGCATGTCAAGGCCCTGCTGGAGCACGGCGGCCGCCTCCGTATAGCGCCGATTCTTGGCCAGGAGCTGCCCCTCGAACAGGCGACCACGGAGATCACCAGGGTTGAGCTGGCTTGCCCGCTGGAAGGCTGCGCGCGCGCCCTCGACGTCGCCCATCTCGCCGAGCGTGGAGCCCCGCTGGAGGTAAGCGGGCGCTCGGCCTGGCCAGCGACGGATCACGTCTTCAATCGAGGAAAGTGAGCGCGCTGTCTTGCCCGTGGCGCGCAGTGCGGCGGCGCGTGCGGTGGCGATGTCGTAGTTGCCAGGGAACAACTTCATGGCCTTCTCGTAGTGGGCTTCGGCTTCCGAAAGCTGGTCGCCGCCGATGAGCGCGACGCCCAGGCGAAGTGCGACCCGGGCGTCCTGGGGTCGGAGGCCATGGAGCTCTTTCAACGCTTCGATGGCGTCGTTCCACTGCTTATCGTTCACGAGTTTCTGGGCGCGTTCGGACAGATCATCGTCCTGCCGCCGCGCGTGCGCTGCGCTTTCGCTCCAGGGGTCGACGTAGCGCGGGACAGCGCCCTGTCCGGCCTCCAGGTGGGGAAGTGCCTCGTTGGCCAGGCCTGAGCGGCGCAGGGCGTTGCCGAGGATCAGTCGAACGTACGGATCAGTGCTAGCGCGTTCAAACGCGACGCGGGCGTGCCCAAGAGCCGTGGCGACGTCGTCATTGGCGAGGGCGGCGCGGGCAAGACCGATCTCAGCATCGGGGACGCCAGGCAGAAGGCCGGCCGCGGTGGAGAATGCGGTGCGGGCTTCCTCGGGCCGACCAAGATCGAGCAGCAACGTGCCGCGTCGCCGCCAGGCCGGGCCGTAGCTGGGCTCGGCCTTGTGGACCTGGTCGAGGTGCAGGAGCGCGCGCTCGGTCTTGCCCGCCCGGCCCGCGTTGATGGCGGCGCGGTACCAAAGCTTCGGATCCTGCGGCGTCAGGCTCGCCGCGGTCGAGAACGCCGTCTCGGCGCCACCGTAGACCTGGGACGATTCGTAGGCGCGGCCGAGTGCGGCCCAGGGCTCACCATCGCCCGGTGACGCCGTGACGGCACTCGTCGCTTTCTCAAGGCTGGCCAGCGTCGCCGCGCTCAGGCCCCCAGCGATCTCCCGCGGGGAGGGCGGTGCGGGAGCGTCCGGGGCGGAGGGTGCGCAGGCGCTGAGAATCGCCAGAAGGGCTCCGGAAAGTACGGAATGGCCGGTTCGACAGGTGGGGGACAGCTTCATGTGCGGCGCATTGTGCCAAGTTCGACCCCGACGCATTTCTAGCGGATTCCCCGGCTTACACCGCAACCTTGGGAGCGTGCCAATCGCTCGTAGGGATGCGGGGACGTCCCGCCTTGACCACCAGGGAACCGAAGAGGGAGTTGGAGTGATGCAGATTGATCCGGACCAGGGAACAGGAATTGACGACTATGTGATCGTGGAGGAGGGGACGTATCCCCTGCGCGTCGATTCGGTGAAGGTGACGCGCGATGCCAGCAACGAACCCTCGTGGATGTTACGGCTGGCGCTGGTCGAGGGCGAACGCGCGGGGCGAACGGCGGTGACCGACTGGCTCAACTTCAGCGACCGAGGCATGCATCGGGTCCGCAGCATCCTTGGGGCGCTCGGCTGGGACGTCTCCGTCCCGATCGAGGTCGAACCTGAGCAGCTTGAGGGCCTTGTGGCGAACGTGCGATTGATCAACCAGGAGTCAACGCACGCTGAAACGGGTCGAAGTCAGCGTAGGAGCCGAGTGCCCTACGACGGCTGGTCACCATGCCCGGACGCGGACCGTTTCCGGGAGATGGCTGAGCCTGGCCCGGGCGCGGCGGGCGGCGGTGGAGGTATCGGACTGGCTGCGGACGCGATGCCGTTCTGATCGCCATTCGCCGCTGGACGGCGGCGCGTGGATCCCGCCTACTGGCGCCCATGGAGCACGACGAATCAAAAGCGCGCGAGGCCGCCGAGTCGGTGATGCATCGAGCCCATGCGCCCTACTCTAAGTTTCGCGTTGGCGCGGCGATCGCCTTGCAGGACGGGACCGTGTTCGCGGGGTGCAACGTGGAGAGCGCGAGTTACGGACTTACGCTTTGCGCGGAACGCTCGGCCCTGTCGGCTGTGATCGCGGCCCGGGGGACCCTTGGGCCGGAGGAGGTGACATCCGTGGTGATCGCGACCGAGGCCGACGCGCCGACGCCGCCCTGCGGTGCGTGCAGGCAGTGGCTGGCAGAGTTTGCGCCGTCGGCCTCCGTGCTAGCCGTGACGGCCGGCGGTCTAGAAGGGCGCTGGTCGGTCGCCGAGCTCTTGCCCGAGGCGTTCACGGGCGATCAGCTGCCCTGAGAGGTGACGGCGGACCTCATCGGGCTTGCTCGGCGAGCCAGACCTCGGCGCGGTGTAGGCAGGAGTCGATGCCCGTCCCTTCGATCGGCTTCTGCCACACGCCCGTCTTCTTGTGCAGCGCTCCGATGCCGCAGCTGCCACCGCCACTGCTGAGGCGCACGTCCCCGCGCGCGCCGGGCCGGTGTTGGCTTGGCCTACTTTTTGGGTAGGTACTTGGCGGGCAGCGGCTGATCAGGACGCTCGGCGTCCCACGCGACCACAAGGAGCCACCAGCGCTCGCCGTCGTACATGGCTTGGATCGAGTTGACGCCGCGTAAAAAGGCCTCCTCGGCGTCCCGCGTATTGCGACCTTCGTAGGTGCTCCACGCGTGCGCGATCCCACCAAAGACCTCTTCCACACGGTGGATTTCCTTCTCGTAGAAGGCGGTGGTTCCCATGAAGCTCGAGCCGCGCTCGACGTAGCCTGCAGGGCTCATGCCGATCGCGCGCCACGTCGGGTTCGCGGGATCCTTGACGTCGGGCGCCAGGGGAATGAGTCGGCCAAGTTCGGGGTGGAAGAGCGAGAGGAAGCGGTCCCAGTCGCGCTGGTTCTCGCCGTCCGGGCCAATCTTCTCGCCGGAAATGACGTCGTACAGGGCTGCGATGATCGCGTCGAGGGAATCGACGTCCTCGGCAGCGGCGGCCGGGGTTTCCGATCGGGCTCCAGGCTCCTGGGGGAGGCCCCATGCGGACGCCAGGGCGGACTCCATGGCGGGCTGCTGGGTGCCACCGGGGGTTCCGTAGGGGAGCGCGACGGCGAAGACTCCAGCAAGGACGGCCAGCAGGGCGATCAGGGGAGCGGAGGCGGGCAGGTTGGAAATCATGATAGATGGAGCGTAACCGCAGGCTGGGGCGATCGGTCCCAGGTCGGGGGAGAGGACCCCGCACCATGCGAAATATGAACAATCAGTGGGCAATCCCGGCGCTGGCGCTGCTCGGGATGTCATCCCTGTGGATGCCAAAGCTGGCGGCAGGCACCCTGGCCATGGACCTGAGCACCCAAACCGGGGACACTGCCAGCCATGCGAAGCGGCAACGACAGAATGGAGGGGGTCCGGTGACTCAGACTCAACCGGGAGAGCAGTCGGGAAAGCCCTTGGATAAACAGCCGAATGCGCGGGTGGCTGAGCTTCGAGAGGAGATCCGCAGGCACGACCGTCTGTACTACAACCAGGGCGTTTCCGAGATATCGGACGCGGACTACGATGCGCTGTTCCGTGAGCTCGAGGAGCTAGAGGCGGCCGATCCGTCCCTGCTGACGGTCGATAGCCCGACCCAGCGGGTGGGGGCGCCGCTGCCCGAGGGCGGTAGCTTCGACAAGGTCAAGCACGTGGTTCCGATGCTTTCGATCGAGAGCCTTCGCAGCGACGAGGAGGCCCGCGACTTCAGCGCCAAAGTCGTCCGCTTCCTCGGGCTCGAGGAGGATTCGGAGCTCGTGTGGCACGTCGAGCCGAAGTTTGACGGAGTGTCCGCAGCCCTGATCTACCGGAGCGGTGAGTTTGTCCAGGGCGTGACGCGAGGCGACGGCGTCACGGGCGAGGACATCACGGCCAACCTCCGCACGGTGCGCGATGTGCCTCTGGTGCTGGCGATGGAGAACCCGCCGGAGACGCTTGAGGTGCGCGGCGAGGTGTTGATCGCCAGGGATCGTTTCGACCGCTTCAATGAGTGGCGCGCCGAGCGCGGGCAGCCAATCCTGGCGAACCCCCGCAACGCAACGGCGGGTGCGCTGCGCCGCAGTGACCCCGCCGAGGTCCAGAAGTACCCGCTCGAGTTTCACCCCTACAGCATCGTGCGTTCGGAGGGAATCGACCTTCCGAATTCGCACGCAGCCCAGCTTGGGCTCCTTGCGCAGTGGGGCTTCGCAGCGCCCGCCGAGGATGAGACTGTCCAGGGCATCGAGGGGTGCCTTGCGTACCAGGACCGCATGGAGGCGAAGCGCGACAGCATTCCCTTCGAGATGGACGGCGTCGTGGCCAAGCTCGACGATATTCCGCTGCGCCTGCGCCTCGGGACGAATTCACGCACGACGAAGTGGCAATACGCACACAAGTTCAAGCCGGTCGAGGCGACCACGGTCCTGCGCGCTATTGAGGTGCAGGTGGGCGTGAACGGAAGGCTGACGCCGCGGGCCCACGTGGACCCCGTGCAGGTGCTTGGCGTGACGGTTCGGCACGCGACGCTGCACAACGAGGGCTACGTGCTCGGGCTGGGCATCAAGCCGGGCGACCACGTGTTCGTGAAGCGCGCGGGCGACGTGATCCCGCAGATCGTCGGCGTGGCCATGGAGGCTCCGAAGGCCGAGCCGAAGGGCTGGAAAGAGGCGACGCCTGAGTCGCTGAAGGACGGGGAAGGCGAGGTTCGCGAGGGCGCGATCGTGCGCTACCGCGAGGATTTCGCGATGCCAACGCACTGTCCTTCCTGTGGAGTCTCGGTCCTACGGGAGGGCAAGTACGTTCGCTGCCCCAACGTGTACGGCTGCAGGCCCCAGCTGATCGGCCGGACCGTTCATATGGTGGGTCGCAGTGGGTTCGAGATCGATTCGCTGGGCGAGAAGATGATCGTCCAGCTATACGACGCTGGCTACTTGACCTCGCCTGCGGACCTCTTTCGGTTGCTCCAGCAGCCAGATGAAGAGCTCGTTGCGCTGGACCGCTGGGGGGACAAAACCGTGGCCAACCTCAAGAAGGAGCTCGACGAGAAGCGTCAGATCTCGCTGGGCCGATTCCTGGCGGCGCTGTCGATCCCCGAGGTGGGGAGGTCGACGGCCCGGCTCCTGGCCAAGAACTTCCACACCCTGGACGAGCTCCGTCAGGCCACGCCTGAGCAGCTCCTAGCGGTGGACAAGATCGGCGAGGAAGTCGGCGGCCGGATCCGCGCCTGGTTCGAGGAAGGCAAGAACCTGGCCTTGATCCAGAGCCTCCTGGAATCGGGGGTCGAGATCGTGGAGGAAGAATCCGCGGTGATCCTGGGAAACGCCTTCGAGGGGGCCATCGTGGTGTTCACGGGGACGCTCGAGAAAATGAGCCGGTTCGAGGCCAAGAAGGCGGTGGAAGCCCAAGGAGGCCGCGTGGGCTCCTCTATTTCCAAGAAGACGACGCACCTCGTCGTGGGCGGGAAACCGGGATCGAAAGCCAAGAAAGCCGAGGAACTCGGCGTGACCGTGCTATTGGAAGATGAGTTCCTCGGACGACTGTCAGGCAAAGGGTCCTGATGAACAGGTATCATTTGCGCCACCCATGACCGCCGACAACAAAGCCGACAGGCAAGACGAAGCACCCGACGACGATGTCGGGAAGCTTGTGAAGCTGGCCCACGAGGGCGATCCCGACGCGCTGAACGATCTGTTTGCGCGCTATCACCAGACGATGGTGGAAGTGGCTCGGCGCAAGCTCGGCCCCAGGCTGCGTCTCAAGGAGGACCCCGACGACCTCGCGCAGACGACGTTCCGCGAGGCTACGAGGGACTTCAGCCGCTACCAGTACCAGGGGCAGGGTTCTCTTCTGCGCTGGCTCGTCCAGATCCTCCAGAACAAGATCCGTGACAAGGCCGAGTTCTACTCCGCCGGGAAGCGCGACCTTTCGAGGGAGCGTGCGATGGACGGCGGAACCGGTGACGGTGAGAGTGATCCGACCCCGCGGGACTTCGTTAGCAGCGACCTCTCCGTGACGCGCGTCGTCCAGCGGGACGAGAACTTTGAGCTCCTCCGGGAGTCCCTGCGCGAGCTGTCTGAGGAGCATCGAAAGGCGATCTCCTTGGTCTTCTTTGAGGGGCTCCAGCTCCGCGAGGCGGGCGAGCGCATGGGGGGAAAGAGCGAAGACGCCGTCCGGATGATGCTTCGGCGGGCGGAGGCTAAGCTTGGGGAGAAGCTGAAGGGTCAAATCGGTGACCCTGGCGTCGACGAGGAGTGAACGGTGACCGACGGAGGCTGCTGGAGAGATTGGAGAGCCGTTTTCCAGCCTCATTTTCCGGATTCACAGCGCCGCGGCCCTTCCCTTGGCAGGAAACGGACGCTATCCTTCGCCGCTCGCGCAGAATGGACCAGTAACTCAGTTGGTAGAGTGCCATGTTCACAGCGTGGAGGCCGCTGGTTCGAGTCCAGCCTGGTCCACCATTCTGCTTGTCGGTTAGCCCTGTGAAAGAGTTGCAGCCGAAACGCGCCGTTCTGTTTGCTGGTTTGACTGCCGGTAAGATTGCCGGCCAAATCGCCAGCCTGGTAAGCGGCCGGCGAAGACCCCCGGAGGCGGGATCGTGAGCGTCAATCAACAGGAATGGCTTGAGTCCCTGGCTCGCCTCCGCAGTGAGCGACGCGCCTGTGCCCAGGTGGTGGTGATTGGGGTCAAGGGATCCGCACCGCGGGAGATTGGTGCGCGCATGATCGTTGCTGATGGTCGCCTCGCTTGGGGGACGATTGGGGGTGGTCGACTCGAGCACCTCGCTATCGAGCGGGCGGGAGCGCTTGCCTTGGCGGCTCAGTCGGGTCGGGATACCGGCGCGCCTCAGGCGCTGACGGAAACCGTGCCCCTGTCCGAGAAGGCGGGGCAGTGCTGCGGCGGCGAAGTCACTCTCTACTACGAAGCGTTTCCGTGGACCCGTCGCAAGCTGGTCATCTTCGGTGCGGGCCATGTGGCCCAGGCCATTGGCGGTCTTCAGCCCTATCTCGATCTGGACGTGCTCCTGATCGATCCGCGCAGCGAGGAAGAAATCGAGCCACCGCTCTCGCCGGATCGCCCGTTCGAGACGCTCTTCATCGATTCGCCCGAGGCGGAGATCGATGGGCTGGCTGAGGGATCCTTGCTGCTTGTCATGTCACACAGTCATGCGCTGGACCTGGAAGTGGTCGCGCGTGCCATCAAGCGCAACGTGTTCCCGTACATCGGGTTGATTGGATCCGAGCGCAAGTGGATCCGGTTCCGGCATCGCCTGTTGCAGCGTGGATTCACCGAGGAAGAGCTGGCGCGCGTCACGTGTCCGATCGGTGTGAGCAAGGGGTCGAAGGAGCCGCGCAAGATTGCACTTTCAGTGGCAGCAGAGCTGGTGGACTTGAAGCTTAAGGTCTCCGGGGGCGCTCTTTGAGCGGCACGCCAGGTGGACCTGAGGGTCGTGGCGACGCGCTCGCACAGCGTGGTCTGCAGCGTGGGCTCTTGGGCCTGGTGCTGATCGGCGCGCTTAGCCAGTACTTCATTCAGTCCCAGGCCTATAGCGTCAATCCGATGGCGCTTGTGCCCCAGGTGGATGCGGCCACGATCTGGGCGCATGCCGGAGAGATTGCTGGTGGCAAGCTCACGGGCGACCAGCCTTACGACACCGCGCCGCTCGTGCTCTGGGTGGCAGGAGCGCTTCGAGCGCTCGGTGGTGGTCTTGTGGCTTGGGGAGTTCTCCAGTCGGTTCTGCACGTCCTCACGGCCGTCTTGCTCGCGCTTATCACGCACTCGTTCGCCGTTCGAATCGCGTCAAGTGGAGGCTCGTCGACAGGTAGGGGGGCCGCGAGCGCGGGGCTCCTGGCGGGAGCGCTCTTTCTGTTGCTGGACGAGCCCGCAGCGTCGACCTCTCGCGTGCTCTCTGGAACGCTACAGCTGTTCCTGGCATCCGCACTACTGTTCCTTCTTCGGCCCAGAGTGGTAGGCGGAACTACCCTGTGGAGCCAGCTCGGCGCGGGCCTGGTTCTCGGGCTTCTTTGCCTGGCCTACCCGCCGATGCTGGTGGGGATCCCGCTGCTCGGCCTGTGGCTGTATGCGTCGAACGGTCGGAAGATCCCCAAGGCGCTTGCCTTGATGGGTGGAGCGCTGCTCGCCGTGCTGCCAGCTACCATTCACAACGTGCGCGCGTCGGGTGAGTTGATTCCGATCAGCGCCCAAGCAGGGCTGACTTTCTATCACGGCAACAATCCGTCGGCCGACGGGACGATCGCGCCGGTCGGCGTCGTGAACAACAAGGACGAGCAGGCGCTCGACTCACTCAGCCAAGCGCGGGCTGTGCTCGGCGAATCGGCCGGGTGGAAGGATGCTAGCGGCTACTGGATGGGCAAGGGGCTCGACTGGTGGCGCGAGAATCCTGTGACAGCGGTGAAGCTGTCGTTCACCAAGCTCTGGTACGCAGTGTCTGGCCAGCGATACGGGGACGTGTACCAGCCCTGGCGCGAGCGTGACGACGGCGTGGCATCGCGGCTCTGGCTCGCGCCCCTGCCGCTTGCATGGCTCATGCCGCTGGCGCTAGTGGCGCTCTTCGGGCTGGTACGGAATCGCGAAACGCGCCTTTCGGTCGTTCCGCTCGCGGTACTCGTGGTGGTGCCGATCGCGGTTGTGACCGCCTTCTTCTATTCGCCGCGCTACCGGCTGCCGAGCGCCGTGGCCGTCGTGCCGCTGGTCGCGCTGCTCCTGGCCTCCCTTTCGTCGGTTGAGGGTTCAGCGCGTCGAGGGAGCGCAGCGTCTCGCGCACGCGGTGGGCTCCTCGCAGCGCTCGCACTTCTCGTAGGGGTGTCGAGTGGTACGGTGAACCGTCTGGCGGGTTTCGACGTGGATCCGACGGGAAGTCACGAGGTTCGTTTCGTCGAACGGATGGCCGCGGCCTGCGGTCGAATTGACAGGCATGGCGATGGAGCACGCTACCTCTGGAAGTTGCTAGAGCTCGATCCAGAGAACGCGGCGTCGCGGGGACGCCTTCTTGACCTGACCTGGTACCTGGCCGCGAGTGCGGATCCGACCGTGCGCGAGCCCAAGGTCGCTCTTGAGCTGGCCGATCACCTGATTGAGACATTTGGGCCCGCGCCGGGCCTGCTCGACCTGCGTGGCACGGCCAGGGCCTCCATGGGGGACTTCGAAGGCGGCCTGGCGGACCTCAGGGCCGCGCTGGCCGCCCTCTCGCCAGAGGACCCGTCCCGCGTCGAGATGGAGCAGCGCCGGGCTCTTTTTGCCGCGGCTAAGAAATTCGAGCTTGGTTCACTCCAACAGTAGCGGATGCTGCGTAACCACGGTTCAGGCCGTCCTGGCCCGTCCCAGCCCCGATTCGATCCACGCCTCACGCCCACGCCCCCATGCGGAACTCTCCATTCACGCTCTCGATTGGACTACTTGCCGTGGTGGTCTCGGGTTCGTGCAGTCAGCCCGAGGGGACTCCACCGCCCAACGTCGTGCTGATTTCGATCGACACGCTGCGTGCTGATCACCTGGGCTGCTACGGGTACCGTCGTAACACTTCGCCGGAGATCGACGCGCTCGCGCGACAAGGCGCGCTGTTCGAGCAGCACATCACCAGCGCTCCCTGGACGCTCCCTGCGCACACTGCGATGTTCACGTCGGTGCCGGGCTCCGTGCATGGCGTGACGTCCCCGATCGGCAACCGCCTGGCAGAGGAGTTTGAGACGCTGCCCGAGTCGTTCCAGAGCGCTGGCTACGAGACGGCTGGCTTCTTCGCCGGCCCCTATCTGCACCCGGCCTTCGGACTTGGCCAGGGCTTTGATCGATACATCGACTGCGTCAATACGGTGCCGGACGATGCGGTCGACGAGGACAATCGGTGGTCGATGGAGGACCCTGTGCTGCGCCGATCCCACCATGGCGTGACCAATGACAAGGTCTATGCCCAGTGGAAGGAGTTCTATGACGAGGCGGGGCCCCGCGCGGCGAAGAACGACAAGCCGTTCTTCGCGTTCGTGCACCTCTGGGACGTGCACTTCGACTTCGAGCCGCCTGCGCCGTTCGACACGATGTTCGACCCCGACTACACCGGGCCGTATACGGGTCGAGACTTCTTCTCGAACCCCGAGATCAACGCGTCCATTCCCAAGGTCGATCAGGACCACATCATCGCGCTGTACGACGGTGAGATTCGCTGGACGGACAGCTTCATCGGCAAGATCAAGGCGGATCTCGTGGCCCAGGGGCTCCTCGAGAACACCATCCTGGTGATCACATCGGATCATGGCACGGAGCTGTTCGACCACGGCGGGAAGGGGCATCGGACGACGCTCTACGACGAGCAGATTCATATCCCTTTCATCGTGCACTTCCCCGCGGCGGTCTCCCCGGGCCAGCGCTACGGGACGCAGACGCGCATGATCGACCTGGGGCCCACCGTCCGCGACCTCGCGGGTCTGGCGCCCGTCGCCACCACGATGGGCGATACCCTCGCGCCGCTTCTTCGCGAAGAGATTGCGACCCGCCCGTCGCCGGTCGCGATCTCGGAGCTCTTTGACGTGGGTCGAGAGCTACGTTCTATGCGGACCCGGACGGCCAAGCTTGTCCATGCGTCGGACTCCGGGGAGATGGAGTGGTTCGACCTGGCGACGGATCCAAAAGAGCTCCTGCGCCGACCCATTCGAAAGGGTGGGCAGTCGCTCCAGCTCACGACGCTGTACGCGGAGGCTCAGGCTTGGCTCTTGGACGGACTTCGTCGCCGTCCGGCGGGGCCAGCCGCCGCCGATGCCCCTGACGCCATTCTTCGTTCACTGCACGCCATGGGCTATGCGTCCGAAGGAGATGTCGACGAATCAGAGGATGGTGACGCCGAGAAAGACGTCCCCGTCTCAGGGGATAAGTAGCCGGGGCAGACCGCGCAGCCCATTCCCATGTGTTCCTTGCCGTGCAAGGGGTGACGGGCCGGGCTCTCCCGTGGCAGCGGCTGAAACGCTGCTGGGTCGTCAGGGAACTCCGGGCGCTCAGCATGAGGGGGGTGGCGAGCTGTCCCGGATGTAGACCGACGGGGTTGCGATACCTCTCAGATCTATGTATGCTGAGGGCATACCTAGCAGCTCTAGGGTATGGAGGCCTCCACCTCCTTCCCTTCGGGCCTCTCAGAAGCTCCCCTTTCATGCCAATCTCCAAAGACCTGATCGCCGCCTCAGCGACGCCGCTGGTGCTCTCGATCCTGAAGCGTGGCGACAGCTACGGCTACGAGATCATCCACAAGGTGCGAGAGGCCTCAGATGGCTCGATGGAATGGGCCGACGGGATGCTCTACCCGATCCTTCACAGGCTTGAGAAGAGAGGCCTCGTCGAGTCGTACTGGGGCAAGTCGGAGGCCGGTCGCCGGCGGAAGTACTATCGCCTTCGGGAGTCTGGCGTGACCGCGCTGACCGAGCAGCTGAAGGCTTGGGACGACGCATTCGCCGTCCTGCAGAAACTCAATCGAGGTCCCGCATGTTCCACCTGAATGAACGAGTTGTCGCATGGTGCCAATCGGTGCACCGGAACGGTTCCGATCGCGACGCGCGCGTCGATGAGCTCACGGATCACGTCTTTTGCGAGATCGCGCAGCTCACCGCAACGGGCATGTCTGACGAGGAAGCGTTCCTCGTCGCGACGGCGCGGATGGGAAAGGCTGACGACCTCGCGATCGAGCACAACAAGAACCAAGGTTCGCTCTCGAAGTTCGGTGTCGTTCTTCTGGCCATGTCGTGCGGGAGCACGGAGCGGCTGCGTGAGTTGGTGACGCGCAAGCAGGCGTCTGCGCTCCTTCTCGGCGTGTCGCTGCTCGTTGCCGCGATCATGCTCGGGTCTGCGCTCATCACGAAACGCTCCGATCAGACGTTCATCTGGGTGCTCATCGCAATCTGGTGGATTCCGTTCTCCACGCTCTCGCCGATCGCGGATGGCACCGTGAGATCGGGCTGCGGCCAAGAGGCGTAGAGCTTCTGGTCGCAGGAGAGTCTCCTGCGATCCTGATCGGCTAGCGCAGTGGCGAAGCTGGCGATAGCGACGCTGACCACGCCAACGCGCAGGGCGACCCCGTCGAGCAAGAAGCTGCTGGCTCCGGGGATCGTTAAACGCTGATCAATCATGCAGAGCGTGGTCCCCAGCGGCCGAGATCCAGGATAGAAAGGCCGCCATGATGATCGAACGGCTGAACCAACGTCCCGCCGCCTTCTTCGCGGTCGTGACCAGCTTCCTCCTCGGCCTGATGATGCTCGCCGGCTGCGGACGGGCCTCGCTTGAGGTCACCGAGGCCATTCCCGCTGCCTTTGACGGCGCGCGGACCTACGCTTGGGTAGGAAACGCTCCGGCTGTGGGTCGGGTTGGCATCCCTGCTGGTCAAGAGGCCGTGGCGGCTGAGTTCAGGCGCTTGCTCGACGACGAGCTGGTGTCACGGGGCTTCCAGAAGGTCGGTCGCGGGAGCGCCCAGTTCGAGGCGGGGCTCTTCCTGGGGGTTGAGAAGGGCGCCCGGACGTCTGACCCTCAATTCACGGTCTACCCTGCGGAGCGCCTCGAAAGGGGCCATGTCGTGTTCACACTCACGGACGCCGAGTCAGAGACCGTGGCGTGGACGGCGACGGCGTCCCGCGTGCTGCGGGTGACGGAGCGGGGGATGGGGCAGGGGGAGCTGCGCTGGACCGGAACCGAGGAGGTTCGGGACTGGCGGATCGACGATCTCAGTCAGCTGCTTGGGACTCGTCTTCCCTGATCTCGCCACTGCTGAGCTTGCCAGTCCTGGGCTGCTGATCCGCATGGAGGGCGTCGAAGAAGCGCTTGAGGATCCCGTGGGTCATGCCCCAGATCGTTCGATCTTCGAACTGCCAAGACGGGAGCTTTCGAATGAGCCCC
>JBLIHL010000034.1:0-19849 GCA_047635895.1 Paracoccaceae bacterium
CCCTCACCCCTAGTGGCAGTAGTCCCAGGGGTGCTGGGGCTACGCAGCCTCCGGAAGCTGGGGGCCCGCTACACGGATTCAGCTATGCGCGACACGCTCCTAGCGGAACGGCGGCTCGTCAAACGCGCGCAGCTTGCGACTATGGAGCTTGCTCTGCTTGTCGGCCGCCAGTCGCTGGAGCGTCTGGATACCGATGCGGATGTGCTCGCCGATCGCCCTTTCGTAGAAGCGGTTGGCCGCGCCCGGAAGCTTGATCTCGCCGTGCAGCGGCTTGTCCGAAACGCACAGAAGCACGCCGTAGGGCACACGCAACCTGAATCCGTTCGCCGCGATCGTCGCGCTCTCCATGTCGATGGCAATCGCACGTGACTTGTTGAATCGAAGCGCAGACTCCGTGAAGCGCAGCTCCCAGTTTCGATCGTCCGTCGTGACCACGGTGCCCGTGCGGAGCCGCTTCTTGAGCGCGGATCCGGACTCCCCCGTGATGTCCGCCGTGGCGTCTTGAAGCGCGAGCTGAATCTCGGCGAGAGCCGGGACCGGGATCTCTGGCGGCAGCACGTTGTCGAGGACGTGATCCTCACGCAGGTACGCGTGGGCGAGGACGTAGTCGCCGATCGCCTGGGAATGGCGGAGCCCGCCGCAGTGGCCGACCATGATCCAGCATTCCGGACGAAGCACCGCCAGGTGATCTGTGATCGTCTTGGCGTTCGAAGGGCCGACGCCGATGTTCACCAGCGTGATGCCAGAGCCGTTCTTGCCCACGAGGTGATACGCGGGCATCTGGAAGCTTCGCCACGGAGCCGCGTCAATGAGCGCGCGGCTCTCACCGTCGGGTTCGGTGATCGAGACGCCGCCGGGTATCGACAGCGATTCATAGTCACCGCCCTCGCCGATCTGGGTCAGCGCCCAATCGCAGAACGCATCGACGTAGCGGTGGTAGTTGGTGAAGAGCACGTACTTCTGAAACTTCTCGACCGGCGTGCCGCAGTAGTGCGCGAGCCTCTTGAGCGAGAAGTCGACCCGTGGCCCGTCGAAGAAAGCGAGCGGCCGCGTCTCCCCCACCTTGTGCATCTCTCCATCGGCGAGCTCGTCGCCAATGTGCTCCAGGTTGGGCGCCGGGAACCAGCGCGCCAATTCCGCGGGCGAGATATTCTCGAGCCCGGCTGCCTGGGTCTGGTCCCAAACGTAGGGGTACGGGATCTCCGAGCTAGAGCGCCGGACCTCGACCGTCACCTCGTAGTCGCGCATCAGCGGCTCGAGCTGCTCCAGGAGATACTCGCGGAAGAACGCCGGCTGGGTGAACGTCGAGACGTAGGTGCCCGGCTGGGACATCTTCCCGAAGGCGCGACTCAAGGGCGGGGGCGGACCGTCGGGCGCGTAGACAATCCGGAGCTCCGGATAGCAAAACACACCCTTGGCTCGCTCCTCAGCGGTAGGTGGCGTTCCCTCGTGTAGGTAACGGGCCAGGGCATCGCCCAGGGATTCAGCTGCCTCGCTGTAGAGGCGTTGGAGCTCGTCGATGACGGCTTCCGGTGTATTCAATTCAGTCATGGGTCTCCGTTGCGCGGTAGCCGCAACCGAAGATACCGCCGCGGCGGTCCCACGAATCAAGCTATCCGGAGATGTCGCAGCGGTCGCCTTCGGCGGGCGAACCGTAATAGGACATGCCCCGACGCGCCTCGCGGACCTTCCGCAGCTTACCGACGACATGCTCCTTTTCAGTCGCCACCGCCGCCACCAGGATCGCATTGAGCCGGATCAGCTCCTCTAACTCGTCGTCAAAATCCGCCAGGCGATCCTCCGGGACGGCCTCCCGGAGCTGCTCGAGGGGCGGGGCCCCGGCCAGGGTGGCCATGATCCTCTGCCAGGCCGCAAGTCGGCCGGCATCATCCTGATCCGCGTTCCCGGACGCGCTGCGGTCGAGCAGCGTCAGTCCCTCCCGAAGGGCTCGCCTGGAACCCTCGAGCCCGAGGAATGGATCAGAAGAGGGCTTCACGCTGCCGCCCTCGAGCCCTGGACTTCCACGTGCTGCCACGCCTCCAGAAGCTTCATCAATACGGTGCGAGTGCCAGGCAGCGGCTCGGTGGTCCGATCCAGCATCGCGCGACCGATCTCTCCCTCGCAGAAGAGGTAGAGCCCCTTGAGCTGCTCCACCACGTCCTCGCCCCCCACATCTTCTCGAAGAGACACCCGGAGCTCGGCCACGATGGCGTCTGCGTTTCCGCAGTGCTCGATGAAGTTTGAGTGCGGGTCCTTTGGATCTTCTGCCTCAGCTTGCAACAAGAAGCGCAGCGCGCCCTGGTACAGCATCCGAACAATCTTGATCGGGGGTGCATTCTCGACGGACGCGGTGAGGTAAGCCTCGGCGGCCTGAGCGTGGGATGACATGTTAAAAGGCGTCGGTGATTGGATAGTTAAATCGGCCAAGCTGCGCTGGCCGAAGGTCGTGATGAGTTACTAGTTAGCCGAACACTGCGTTGAGTGCTGAGCCCTGGGCGTTCAGACCGGCCATGACCTCTTCGAGACGGGCGTACTGAAGGACCAGCCGCTCCTCGTAGCTTTCAAGACGCGACTCTCGTCGCTCGATCTGGCCGTCGTAGCGCTTGATAGACCCCTGAATGGCTGCCTCTCGAAGGTCGAAGATGCCTTCGATCGTGAACTCGGAGCTACCGGAGTCCTGGGCGCCGAACATCTGGTCGATGCCGCGCATCAACTTCGCCATGAGACCCGAATCAGCCGATGTGTCGACGTTGTAGCCAGGAGTGTTTGGCTCCGCCCCGCCGTTGTCAAAGCCGTCCGTGTCCGCAAACAGGTCCATCAGAGCGGGCAGGTTCGCGGTGAACTTCTCATCGAAGACGGTCGCATCCACCGACAGCTGGCCGTCACGCCCCTGTTCGATGCCGATCAGATTGAGCGTGCTGTAGCCTTCCGAGTCGTTGATGGTCGATTGCAGGTCCACGTCGAACAAGGCGGACCGAATCGTCCTCTTCACGGAAGAGACGATGGAGTCGCCGAACAGCAGGCCGGTCGTTCCGCCGTTGTCGTCGTCATCCGTGGACGGAGTGAACGTGCTCTGTCCATCGATGAACGTCATCACCTCGTTGTAGGTGCTGACGAATTCATCGATCCGGCTGCGGACGGCTTCGCGATCCGCGTCGATGGAGATGGTGACTGGGCCGCTCTCGTTGAGCGCTCGAACGTCGAGCGTCACGCCCTCGATGACCTCGGTGAACGAGTTCGTCGATCGGCGAATGAGCAGTCCATCGATCTCCGCCAGGGCGTCGTTGCCGACGGTAATGTTGTTGGAGCTCTGGGAGTTGCCCTCGCCATCAGGCGCGGCATAGTTGATGCTAAGGCCTTCTCCTGCCGCCATCGGGTTCTGCCCAACGTTGGAGAAGAGGTCCGTCATGCGCCCTTCCTCGCCCGACACTTTGGAGGCGAGGACCAGCTGGTACGCTGGGGAAGACTCCGTTCCGGTGTTGACGACGGAGGCGTTGACCACGTCGCCCGCCATTGCCTCGATCTGGTCGGCAATGTCGTTGAGGCTAGAGCTCGTTGGGTCGAGCGTCAGTGAGTAGTCCGTCGTCCCGACCTTGAAGCTGATGAGCTCGTTCGCTCCGCTGGCGAGGTTTTGTTCGCGGCTGGAGTTCGAGTCAAAGGCCCAGCGATCCGTGGCGGCCATACGCTGGACGTCAAGCGTGTGCGTTCCCGGCTGCGCGTTGGAGTCGGTCGTGACCGTGGCGACGGTTTCATCGCTGATGGTCGATGCGTAGGCGTAGAACTCCTCGGGGGTGGCCAGGGCCTCAGCCTTGGTCTGCAGCTTCTTCACGAGGTCGCCGAGCTGGCCCACGAGGTCGAGCTTGCGCTGCTCATTGCTGCGCCGACCCTCGATCGTCCGGATCGGGATCCGCTCAATCGACACGAGCTGCGAGATGATCGCTTGCGTATCGAGGCCACTTCCCAGGCCTGAGAAGCTAATTCCGGAGCTACTAACCATGTGCGTATTCGTGCGTTCTGTGCGCGGTGGACCGCCGGCGAAGCGCGGGTGGTCTGTTCAGTTTTCGGCCGTTATGGGCCAGGCCTGAGTGCTGAATCGGATGGATCCCGTGGGTATTCCTTCGAGTTCCGGCGTCTTGCGACGCGATACCCCTCGAAATGGGCCCTTCAAGCCGTGTGCATGGAAGATTTTTCCGTCCCGCGTCACTCCAAGTGCGTGGAATCAGTGGCCGCCCTCGGCTCCAAGCAAAAACCGAGAACGGCCGGAGGCCGTCTAAGGAGCCGCCGCACCTACATGGTGCGGCGGGCCCCCGTCGGATTAGCCGAGCAGTGACAGCGCGAGCTGCGGCTGCTGGTTGGCTTGGGACAGGATCGAGGTCGCTGCCTGCTGGAGGATTGAGTTCCTCGTCAGGTCGGCAGTTTCCATGGCGATGTCCACGTCGCGGATCCGGCTTTCAGCGGCGCTCGTGTTCTCGCGCACGTTGGCGAGCGAGCGAAGCGTGCTTCCGAGACGGTTCTGCTGGGCACCCAGGGTACCTCGCGCAGAGTTGATGTCGTCGATTGCCGTGTCAAGCGTGCCGAGCATCGCCTGAGCGGTTCCAGCGGTCGAAACGCCGCCGCTGATGCCCAGCGTCGAGGTGCTGGAGTCTGTCGTGGTGATGTTGATGGTGTCCGACGCCGCAGCGCCGATACCGACCTGGATGCCGACGGAGCCGTTGCTACCGTCCAGAAGCTTGACGCCGTTGAACTCAGTCGTGTCCGAGATCCTGTCGATCTCCTCCACGAGCTGCGTGAACTCCGCGTCGATCGTGGTCCGGTCCTCGCTGCTGAGCGTGCCGTTGGCGCTCTGCATGGAGAGCTCCCTCATGCGGCCCAGGAGGTCACTCACCTCGTTGAGCGCGCCTTCCGCCGTCTGCACCAACGAAATGCCGTCCTGGGCATTTCGTGAGGCAACGCCGAAGGAGCGAATGTCTGAGCGCATGCGCTCGGAGATGCCAAGGCCCGCCGCGTCATCCGCGGCGGTGGCAATGCGAAGGCCGGACGACAGGCGGGAATAGTTCCCACCAAGATTAGTCGTCGAGTTAGCCAGGTTTCGTTGCGCGTTCATTGACGCAACATTCGTGTTGACGCGAAGTCCCATACGAGAAAGTTCGGTTTTGGATATAGAGTCGATCTGCGAACGATTTGAAGCCGTCGCTCCTCGCTACCATGGCGTTCATTCCTGATTCGATCGGAGCACTACTGCCGTTCACGTACAGCAGCGCCGATCGGCCTTGAATGACCGCGCGAGAAGAGTCAACTGGTCCCACCGCCGGCGCTAGTCCTTCGACCTTGGGTTAGGTCTAGGGTCCCCCCCCGTTTTGCACGCGGAAGAGTGGTCCGGTGGTGGTGGTCGGGATTAGCCGAGCAGGGACAGCGCGAGCTGCGGCTGCTGGTTGGCCTGGCTCAAGATGGAGGTCGATGCCTGCTGGAGGATCGAGTTCCTGGTCAGGTCCGCCGTTTCCATGGCGACGTCCACGTCGCGGATTCGACTTTCGGCTGCGCTAGTGTTCTCTCGCACGTTGGCGAGTGAACGGAGCGTGCTGTCGAGGCGGTTCTGCTGGGCACCCAGCGAGCCTCGAGCGGAGTTGACCTCGTCGATAGCATCGTCGATGCTAGAGAGCATCGCGGTGGAGGCGCCGATCGTAGTGATCGAGCCGTCCACACCGAGTTCGGCGGACGACACGTCGGTCGGGGTCAGCGTGATCACATCGCTCGCGCCGCCGTCAATGCCGACTTGGATCGCAATCTGGGTGTTCACTCCGTTGAGTAGATCCACCCCGTTGAACTTCGTCGTGATCGAGATCCTGTCAATCTCTTCGACCAGCTGCTGGAACTCGCCGTCAATCGTCGAGCGGTCGTCGCTGCTGAGCGTGCCGTTCGCTGACTGCATGGTCAGCTCTCGCATCCGGCCGAGAATGTCACTGACCTCGTTGAGAGAACCCTCCGCGGTCTGAACCAGCGAAATGCCGTCCTGGGCGTTGCGTGATGCAACAGCGTACGATCGGATGTCAGAGCGCATGCGCTCCGAGATACCGAGTCCGGCTGCATCATCTGCCGCGACGGCGATGCGGAGACCGGAGGAAAGCCGCGAGTAGTTGCGTGCCAGACCCTCGGAAGAGTTGAAGAGATTCCGTTGCGCGTTCATTGACGCAACGTTGGTGTTAACGCGAAGTCCCATACGATTCGATTAGTGCTTGGATTGGGTGCGAACGGTGCTTGGCGACAGACGCTCAAATACGTTCTGCGAGAGGATCTTGGCAGCAAGTCCGCGCGGTTCGCACGCGCGGTTGCTGGTCAAGACTCTTCACAGGTCGTCTGTCGTTGGTTTCTTGCCCGCGGTGAACGGATGGCCGGCTCGGGGCGATACCTGTAAGAGGCGATGGCGGCGAGGAGCGATCTTCTCCCGAGGCTGCGCTGCGCGCGCCAGGTGGAGTAGCGGGTCTTTCGTGTTGTGTAGAGCGGTGAGGCTGTGTAACGGGGGACCGGTCCGAGAACCGGCCCCCCACTCAGCGAATCGGACTCGAAGTCCTCTTCTTTTCTCTTTGGTTTTCAGGCTCTGAAACCGGCTTGCGCTGATCTCAGTGAAGGTCGGGGAGTTGCCTCCCTTGCTACATTAGGTCTCGGACGATTGGCTTATCCCTGAAGCAATTGCAGCGCAATCTGTGGCTGAACATTTGCCTGCGTCAGGATCTGGGTTGCGGACTGCTGCATGATCGAGTTACGCGTAAGGTCAGCCGTCTCTTCGGCCACATCTACGTCACGGATCCGGCTTTCCGAAGCGGACAGGTTTTCACGCTGGACCTGGATACTTCGAAGCGCGCTCTCCATACGGTTCTGCTGGGCACCGAGTGCTCCCCGTGCGTCGTTGACCGTGTCGATCGCGCTATCGATGCTGGCGAGCGCGGCCTGGGAGGAGGTGATCGAGAGAACGTTCGTCGTCGGGATACCGAGTTCGGTCGTCGAGCTCGCCTGGAGCGTGATCGTGATCACGTCGTTGGCCGGACTGTTGCCAATGCCAACCTGAATCGGGATGCCGTTGGAAGCGGATCCGTCGAGGAGGTTGATGCCGTTGAAGACCGTCGTGGTGGCGATCCGGTTGATCTCGTCCTTGAGCTGCGTGAACTCGATGTCGACCGTGGCACGGTCGCTGTCTGACAGCGTGCCGTTCGCGCTCTGCATCGAGAGCTCCCGCATCCGGCCGAGGAGGCCACTGACTTCGTTCAGCGATCCCTCCGCGGTCTGGGCGAGGGAGACGCCGTCCAAGGCGTTCCGACCGGCGACGCCGTAGGAGCGGATCTGGCTCCGCATCCGTTCAGAGATGGCGAGGCCGGCGGCGTCGTCTGCTGCGACGGCGATCCGGAGGCCCGACGCGAGTCGGGAGTAGTTGCCTTGAAGGCGGCCAGTGGCCACCCCAAGGTTGCGCTGCGCTGTGAGCGAGGCAATGTTGGTGTTGACGCGGAGTCCCATAGTGGACGGGGTCGGTTAGAGGCTAACGGTCGGGTCGATTGGCTGAGTTTTGTGCCCGTCAGTCTGATTCCGGCGACCAGGTCCACCAGGTGGATAGACGCCGGGCTGATCCGGACACAATTCGGTTCTCGGCGGTGGCTCAACTCGCTGAAGCCCTGGGCTCCGTCAAAAGACCCACCCGGCTTCGCCCCCCTCCACTGAGGAGGTCTTACGGCAGGGTGCTCGGAAATCATTTCCAACCCGAAGTTCACAGAATGTCGCGGTGGAAAGGAGTTCAGCCCCGCGGCCCTGGAATCAACTGCTTGTCCTTCACTACAGTCCCCACGTGCCACACATCCTCATTGCCGATGACGAGCCCGGAATCCGGGCAGGACTCGTCGCTATATGCATGGCGGGTGGGCACCGAACGTCCGAGGCGGGCACGGGGGCGGAGACGATCCGCAGGGCCACCGCCGAGCGGCCAGACCTGGTTCTCCTCGACCTGCGCATGCCTGACGGGGACGGCCTTGAGGTTCTGCCGAAGCTCACGGCCCTCGAAGATCCCCCGGCCGTCGTCATCCTGACCGGTCACGCCGACGTTCAGACCGCCGTCCGAGCGATGGCACTCGGCGCCGCCAACGTCCTCGAGAAGCCCGTCGACCCCCCTGGTCTCCGGCGCGTCCTCGACCGGATCCTCTCGAATCGGACGATCCGCGAGGAGCGCGACCGGCTGCGCGAGGAGGTGGCCCTGCTTCGCTCTGGCCCGATCGTCGGCCGCTCTGCGGCTATCCAGCGCGTTCTCGAGCATATTGCCCGGGTGGCGGCCACGCCCCGTTCCACGGCCCTTGTGACCGGAGAGTCCGGAGTAGGCAAGGAGCTCGTCGCCCGCGCAGTTCACGACCAGAGCGCCCGCCAGGACGGCCCGTTCATTGCACTCAACTGCGCCGCTCTGGCGGATGGCCTCCTGGAAGCCGAGCTCTTCGGCTACGAGGCCGGCGCCTTCACCGGCGGCAACCCCAAGGGCCATGACGGTCTGATTGCGGCCGCTAAGGGTGGAACGCTTTTCCTGGACGAACTCGGTGAACTCGACCTTGGGCTCCAGGCCAAGCTCCTCCGCGTCCTCCAGGAGCGCACGTACCGGCGCGTCGGCGGGACCCTCCCCCTGTCGATGGACGCGCGAGTCGTCGCCTCGACGAACCGGGACCTCTTCCAGATGGTCGAGGACGGCACGTTCCGCGAAGACCTCTTCTATAGGTTGAACGTCTTCTCGATCGTCGTGCCGCCACTCAGGGCCCGCCCCGACGACATCAGCCCGCTCGCACACCACTTCCTGGAGTCCTTCGGGGACGAGCTCTCACGCCCCTTCACCGGCTTCACCGCCGCGGCGATGCGATCCCTGGAGAGCCATACGTGGCCTGGTAACATCCGCGAGCTCCGGAATTCGGTCGAGCGAGCTGCCATCATGACGCAGGGTGGTGAGATCCCCGCGTCTAACGTGGGGCTGGGCGCGCCTGGCGCCTCAGCGGCCCAAGGGCTCGCCCTGGGTCCCTCATTCGGTGGCCGGACGGGCGGACCCCTGGAGGCCGGTGCCGTCAAGGAGGGCCCCGAGCCCGTCATTGGGGCCTTGGCCGAGAACGATCTCTCCCTGGAGCGCATGGAGGCGGCAATGATTCGCCGCGCGCTTGACGTCACCCGCGGCAATAAGGGCCGCGCAGCCCGGGCGCTGGGGATCCATCGCTCGACGCTCTATAAGAAATTAGAGCTGTACGGGATCGAGTAGCGAACCCGTCTCCCCCAGGCCTGAGCGTGGAGCGCGTCGGAATTTGCGACAGCGCCCCGAATGGCCACATGGGCCCCTGACGTCACCAGGACAGATCGTGTCCTCCGAGTGTCGCGGAAGCCGACATTGCGTCGCGAGATCGAGCACTCACCAGGGGTCTGGTGCGGGGGTGCCATATCTTCCGAAGTTGGAAATTCCTTCCGGAAAACACCTCTCAGGCCATCAAGGGAAGGGCGGGGGTCAGTCGACAGACCGCTTGGCATCGCCCTTGCGGCGCTGCCTTCGACCCGACTCCCACCTAACCCGGCCATGCAACACCCACGAGCAGCAAAAACGACGAGCCCAGGCGCCACCTCCACGCAGGGCGCCCGTTCGACCGATCGCGCCAGCGGCGTGTCCATGGAAGAGTCGGCCTTGGCCCAGGCCCAGGAGCTCGGTCTCGACCAGGCTCAGACCCGCGGCATCGCCCTGGAAGCCACCCGCGCGCTGCGCTCACCCCTGGCCTCTCTCCGCGTGATCATCGAAGGCTACCGCGCGAGTGACTCGGAAACCTGTTCCACCTTCGCTGACCGCGCCCTCGAGGAGATCGACCGTGCGGAAGCCGCTGCCCACGACGTCCTCGCTTGGTCGATGCCCAGGAGCCTCCGCTCCACGCCGACCACGCTGGCCGAGATCGTCCAAAGCCTCCGTTCATCCCTCGGCGCCGCAGATTGCCGGCGTACGCATTTCGTGCTCGAGCAGGAAAGCACCGCGCTCGACACGGATGCGCCCCTCCTCGTGGAGTGCCTCGCGCGCTCCCTGTCCCACGCCTACCGCGACGCCGGCGCCCAGCCCTACGAGGTCATGGTGCACGTTCACGCCTCGGCGGATACGGCGACGTTCAGCTTCATCCGCACAGGCGAAGCCGCAGCGACGAGCGACCAAGCTCTGGCGCGCCTCTCACTCAGCGAAGCGCTCCTTCGGGCCAGCGTCCTCCGCCTGGACGGCAAGACCTCTATCCACGACGCCGAGGGGCACCGCTGCTCCGTCGTCAAACTTCCACTCAAGCGCTCGACCACCCAGTGCGAGGAGGCCGCTCAATGATCCCCCAGGCCCAAACACAGCACGCCGTCCTCTTCGCGCTCGGCGACTCCACGACCGCTCTCGCGTTCGCACGCATCCTCGACGGGCGTTCGCACTCCTGCACGGTGGCCGAGTGCGCGCTCGAAGTCCTCGAGTCCGAGCCAACGGACACGTTCATCGCCGACCTCTGCTCCGCGCCGATCGGCGACTTCACCCTCGGCGGAATTGACCTCCTCGAAGACCTTCACTCGCTGGGCCTGTTTCCGCACGCGATCCTCATCGCTTGCGACGACTCCACGCAGGCAGACTACGCCCGCGCCGCGCAGCTCGGCGTCACCTGCATCCTCGAGCGCCCGCTTCGACCGGATGCCCTCGTTGAGGCTCTTGAGGCACCGCGCACGGAGCGAGTCAGTGACCTGGCCCTCGATACAAGGGATCCGCTCACCGACTTCATTCTTCGCGACGTCGCGAACCCTCCGCGCGGCATGCGCATGGTCCTCGCCGCCGAGCACGGCGCAGCCGAAGCCGCTGCCCGCGATCTAATCGGCTGGTGCGCTCGCTGCGAGATCGTTCCGTCGACCCGGGCGCGCATTGGCACCGCCGTCGCCGAGACGATCCAGAACGGAGTCGAGCACGGCGCCCACCGCATCGAGGTGAACGCGCAGATCAACCGAACCACGCTGACGATCACGATCGAAGACGACGGCCCTGGCTTTGACGCCGTCCGCGAGCTTGCGGCGGACAGACTGGACGCCTCGTCCGGCCTCGGTCGCATGCACTCCCTGGCCGAAAACGTCTCGATCCGCTCGCAGACTGGCCGCGGGACCACCGCAACGCTGGACTTCCGCGTGACGACCGCAGACTTCGAGGACGAAGCCCGCATCGACCTCTCCGAGCTCGACTTCCTCTCACCCGAGACCTCAAAAGAGCTGCTCGCGACGCTTTCCGAGGACCCGAATGCGCCCGTCATCCTTTCCCCCGCACTCGCCGTCGTCGTCGGAAGACTTCTGATGGGCCCCGACCCGAGCCGCGTTCTTTCGGAAGCGCTCTGGAGCTAAGGAACCATGTCGGACCCCTTCCAAAACTCGAACCACGATCTGTTCGACTTCCCTGAGGTAAAAGGCCTCGAGGAATTCGGACTCGTGGCGCCCGCCCCCGAGAGCCTGCAGGGCGCGGACGAAAGCGTGGCGACGACTGCGTCCGACACGCAGGAGCCGTCCGCCCAGGCAGCGGCTCCCTCCGCAGACGCAAGCGCTGCGGCAGCTGCTGCCCCGGCCGCTGATCCCGCGTCCGATGTCAGCGTCGCGCCCGCGCGCACCAACCCGCCCGTTCCCGAGGGCATCACGGACCTCGACGAGGACCTCTTCCAGTTCGACGAGATCTTCTCGTTGGACGACGACCCTTACCGCAACGGGACCCTGGGCACCGACGGCCTCCCGGCAAACGACCTGTTCCTGGATCCCTCCGCGGCTGCCCCCGCGCCCTACCCGGTGCCCGCCCCTGCCCCCGTGCAGGAAGCCGCACCCCAGCCGCAGCCCGCACAAGCCGCACCGCTTCCCCAGGCTCAGCCGGCGCCGCAGCCGCTGCCCCAAGCTCAACCTCAGCCTCAGGCAGCACCGCTGCCCCAGCAGTTGCCGCCGCTGATGCCGGAAGGCCAGCACACCGCCGGTGCAGCGATGGCCGGCGCCACCCACGCACTCCGCGACCGCGGACCGCGCATCCTGCTGCCGGAGGACATCCCCTACTCCCAGTCGTCCGAGAAGCAGCGTCTTCTCTGGGTCCTGGTGGCGTGCTTCCTCGCGATCAACACGGGCATCTTCTACGTCGCACAGCAGGCGAGCTCAGCCTTCCAGTCCTCGCTGCAGGTCACGACTGACAAGCTGGCCGACGCCATCTCCCAGGGCAAATCTGCACCTGTCCAAGAGTTCCCGGCCACGAGTTCATCCATCGGCGTGGACCCCGCGCTGTCGCACAGCGTCCAGCCCCAGGCGCCGACGGCGCTTCCTGAACGCCCCCAAGTTGACCGTTTCATCGACCCGCGAGACTACGTCGACGCCCACCAGTTTGCGGTCAGCAACGCCAAAGCGCTGCTCGCCGAAGGCAAGTTTGAGGACGCACGCCGGGGCCTGAACTATGTGCTCGCCAACCAGGCGCGCATCCCGCTCAGCCCGCTCCTCCGCGAGGAGATCGACTACCTCATCCCGCTCACCTACTTCGAGCACGGAAACGCCACCGCCCCGATCGTGGAGAAGCAGCCGTGAAGTCATTCTTTCTAGTGGTTAGCTGCCTGACCGCCGCCACCTTCGGAGCTACGCGTCGCGCGGAACCCAGCGCACAGACCCCCTACGAGAGCACGGTCCCCCGCGCAGATCTGCAGATCAACGGCCGCATGGGCATGGAGTTCATCGACGTGATGGCCACCCGCATGCCGATCGACGCTCTCCTCCGCAGGATCGCGAGGGAGTGCAACCGGCCGCTCGTTGGGATCGATGAACTCAGCCGCATCCCTGAGGTCACGATCGGACTCATCGATACGGAACTCCGCGACGCGCTTCGTTGGGTCGGTGGCTCCGTCGGCCTCCACATCACGCTCACCACCTCGGAGATCCGCGTGGCAGAGGACCTGCCCCCATACCCGACGCGAAGCGAGCTCTACCAGCACGCGTCCAATGGGTACTCTCGCGCGCTCGCCGACCACGCGGATAGCCTCCTCGCGCCCTCGGCTGCCTGGAATCGAGCGCGCATTGAGGAGGCCAAGCCCAACCGCGCCCTCGAGGCGGCCAAGGCCTACGACTCCATCACCGAGAAGTACCCGACGTCCGACCTTATCCCCGACGCAATTCTGCGGGCCGGGAAGCTCTTCGGCAAAGCGAACGCCTGGGACGAAGCCGCCGCTCGTTTCGACCAGCTCGCTGGCCTCAAGATGGTCAACAACTACGGTCTTGAGTCCCGACGTCTCCTGGCCGACGCCCACACGCGCATCGCCGCTGCTGCCACGAACAAGGTCGTCGCCCGCGAGAGCGCTCGCCGCGCTCTCCTCGTGCTCGACGCCCTCGACGACCTTGAGGAATCGCAGGACCCCGAGGATCGCCGCAAGCGCTACATCGTCCGTAGCCGCGCCTATTCCTACGCTGACAAGCCGGTGCTGGCCATGCGCTCCCTCGATCTCGCCGAACAGCACAGCCAGCACGGCGAGCAGGACCCAGAGCTCGCTGAGCTCCGCGCGCTCGCCTTCGAACGCGCCGGTCGCTACGCCGACGCCGTTCGCGCCTGGCTCTATCACGCCCAACTGGTGACGAGCGTCGCCCGCCAGGACTCCTACATCCAGGCCGCCATCGCTGCTAACAAGGGTGGTCACTACGCGGCGACCTTCGCCATCGCCAAGACGGCGGAGAACGAAGGCTTCGGCGAGGCCCTCGCCTCCTACTCGGACGCGGCACTAATCGCGCTCGACATGGAGCCCAAGCGCCTCGATCTCTTTGGCGACATCGATCGCATCGAACGAGGTGAACGCCTCCAACGTCGCGGCTTCAACGCCGAGGCCGCTGAAGCGCTTCGCCCCGTCTTCACCCGCAGCGCCGTGCTGGAGGACGACGTGCGCCTGCAGCTCGCCACCGCGCTGGCCAAGGCGCTGGCCGCCGAGAAGGACATCGACGGCGCCGTCCTCGTCCTCCGCACCACCGTCGAGTCGCTCTCGCGCATCAAGCAGCGCGAATCCGTTTACCAACTCGCCGCCACGCTCCTCGAGCGGGCAGGCGAGATCGATCGCGCGATCCTCGCGCTCGAAGGCCGCCTCTAAGCCGCAAAGCCAATCGCCATGCTCAAAGCCATCGGAACCATCCAGCTCATGCTCGCGCCCGTGTTCGTTGTCCCGGCCCTCACGGCCCAGGACGGTGAGACCACGAGCCCCATGAGCGGCCAAAGCCTCCAGGACCAGCTCGACGCCACGCTCGCGTCCGTCCAGTACCTCGCGGGACTGCGCTCCGCAGCGCGTGCGGGTGACACGAACGCGGTCCGCGCCATCGTCCACGCCACCGAGGCGCCGCGGGGCGCCACGATCGGTCGCGCGGCCACCCTCCAGGATGACCTCGCCCGACTCCGCTTCCAGCTGGACCGCCTCTTGGGAGACCCGGACGAGGTGAGCGCGATCACGGCCATGCCGGCCAGCGTGGTCACCGCCCTTGGACTGAGCGGCCCACGACCCGCCAGCCTCGACTCCAGTGACGTCCTCACGGGCCGCAGCGGCGTGCTCATGCCCCGGGTGACTGGACCCACCAGCGCTGAAGGCGCATCGAATGCGGCCGGCGAGCCCGCCGTCGCGGTTCCGGACGCCACGGTCACGCCCACCGTCCTGACCAGCAGCCCCAACGTCCTGCCGAACCCGATGGCCGCACGACCCGATCACATCCCCGGGACCGGCCAGAGCGTCGGCTCGCTGCAGGGCCTCGATGCCTCCATGCGCGCAGCCCTCTCCGGCGGCATCGGCCCCCTGGACCACGTCTCCGACTCTTCACGTCGCCGCGGCAACGAAGCCGTCACCCTCGAAGAGAAGGGCTACGTCGCCGACCCCATGCACCTCGGCAAGCTGCTGGTTCGCGCCAAAAGGCCGGCCGAGGCCGTCGAGATCCTCAAGCACCAAACCGGCCCTGGTGGCCGCTACTGGCTGGCACGTGCCTTTCAGGACCTCGACCGTGAGGCAGAAGCGACGGCTCTCTTTCGCTTGATCGCCGACGACGGCACCGCGGGGATCTACAGCCGCCACGCCTCCAAGGACCTCGAATTCCTCGAGTTTAAAGCAGCTCTCCGCAAGAAGCGCTGACCCCACCGACCACCGCGACTCGCTCCCCTCTGGCCAATCAGCGCCTGCCACCCCCTTGCCCACCGGACGCATCAGCGCCCACAAGAACGTGAATATCACTCCCAACCCCATGCCCGCCTTCGAGGACGCTCCGCAGCAACGCGCCGCGGCGGCACCGACCATGTCCGAGCAGAACGCTGCCGAGGTGGAGAACGCCATCGCCACGTTCACGTCCGTCTTGGAGAACCTGCAGACCAGCCACACCCGCCTGGAAGCTCGCGCACGCCGAGTGGACGCTGAACTGTGCGCTGCCAACGAGGAGCTCGGCAAGAAAGTCACGGAGCTTGATCGGGTCAAGAAGCACCTCGAGTCCGTCCTCACCTCGATCCCAACGGGCGCCATCGTCTATGACACCCAGGGTCGCATCGTCCGCGCCAACGACGCGGCGCTCGCCATCCTCGGTGTGTCGCGGACGGATCTCCTCGGGGCTGACTCAGTGGTCGGCCTGGCCGGATCTACCGCCGACGGGACCCAGGCGGAGATTGAGTGCGCTGACGGTGTCACCCGCGTGCTCGTGCGGCGCTACCAGCCCATCACGATGGATGGCGGCACAGTGGCTGGCGGCGTCGAGGTCATCGAAGATCAAAGCGAGCTGGTGCTCGCCCAAGAGCGCCTGCACCGACTCGACAAGACCGCCGCGCTGGGCACTATGGCCGGCGGCATCGCCCACGAGATCCGCAACCCGCTCCACGCCATCCAGGGCTTCGCGCAGCTTCTCTGCCGTGAAGCGGACGGCGACTCCCGCGCCACCCGCCACGCCGTCCGGATCCAGGAAGGCGTCAGCGAGATCGAGTCCATCGTCGCCTCGATGCTCGGCATCGCCGGTGAAGGCGAACTACGCGTCGAGATGTTCAACGCACGCGCGCTCGTTCGCGAAGCCGTCGAGGCTGTCCTGCAAGAGCGCGATGCCCCGGATCTCTGGACCATGGAGCTGATCGGCCCGGCCGCCACGATTCAGGCCGACCGCATCAAGATGCGCCAGGCCGTCCGCAACCTCGTCGCCAACGCTTGCGACGCACAGCCCACTGGCGGCCCCGTCCGCGTGGAGACCGTACCTGTCAAGAACGGCGTGACGATCACCGTCACGGACGCGGGGCCCGGCGTTCCATCCAGGGACATCGAGCGCATCTGCGACCCCTTCTTCACGACTCGCGCCGAGGGCACCGGCATGGGCCTCGCCCTGGTGCAACGAGTCGCCGAACTGCACGGAGGCCTCCTGGAGCTCCAAGCCCCTAACTCATCCCTCCTCACCCCCGCGGGTCAAACGCCGCTCTGCGGCGCCGCCTTCGCGCTCACGATTCCTAACCAGTCCATCCAACCGGCCATCGTTTCCTCCAGGGCCTCCTCCAACCCCGCTGCCTGAGGCGATGCCTCCCCCTGCTACCATGACTCTCCAACGCATCCTCGTTGTCGACGACGAATCCCTCGCCCGCGAATACCTGTGTGAGGCCGTCGCCAACCTCGGCTACTCCGCAGTCCCCGCGGACGGTGCCGAAGCCGCCCTCAACGCCATCGAGCAAGAGCAACCCGACGTCGTCATCACCGACATGCGGATGCCTGGCATGGACGGCGTCGAGCTCACACGGCTCATCCACGAGCGTTACCCGGACATGCCGGTCCTTCTCTGCACGGCCCACGCCACCATCGAGTCCGCCGTAACCGCCATGAAGTATGGCGCCCGCGACGTCCTCATGAAGCCGGTCTCGATCGACGCGATCGAGTTCTCGCTCAAACGGATCCAGCGCGAGGCCCGCCTCGTCGCCGAGAACCTCTACCTTCGGGACGAAGCCCGCGGCGCTGACCCCGAGACGATCGTTGCCGAAAGCGTTCAGATGAGCGAACTGCTCAAGGCCTCCAGCCGCGTCGCCCGGACCAAGGGTACGATCCTTATCACCGGCGCCAGCGGCACCGGCAAGGAGCGCGTCGCCCACTTCATTCACGCCGCCTCCGACCGCGCCGACAAGCCGTTCATCCGCGTCAACTGCGCTGCGCTGTCCGAGCAGCTCCTGGACTCCGAGTTGTTCGGCCATGAGCGCGGCGCCTTCACCGGCGCCGACCGTCAGCGGCTTGGACGCTTCGAGCTCGCCGACGGAGGCACGCTGCTCCTCGATGAGGTCGGTGAGATCTCTCCTGCCATGCAGGCGAAGCTCCTCCGCGTCCTCCAAGAAGATGAATTCGAGCGCGTCGGTGGCCAGAAGACCCTGAAGGTAGACGTGCGTGTCATCGCCTCGACCAACCGCGACCTGACCCGCGAAGTCGCCGCTGGCAACTTCCGCGAGGACCTGTACTACCGGCTGTACGTCTTGCCGCTGCACATCGCGGCGCTGAAGGACCGCACCGAGGACATCATGCCCCTCGCTCGCCGCTTCGCCAGCCACTTCGCCTGCCAGAACGGCCTCTCCATCCCGAGCATCTCTGAAGACGCCCAAGAGCGTCTTGAAACCTGGGGCTGGCCCGGCAATGTCCGTGAGCTCGAGAACGTGGTGCAGCGCGCCGTGATCCTCGGTGGCTCGGAGAACGGACACAGCGTCATCAGCGCTTCGGACCTGGTCTTCGGACCGGAAGCCATGTCCAAGGGAAAGGACAGCGAGCAGATCGGCACGAGCGACCTCGACCTCGCTCACCCAGCCTTCAAGGCCGCTATCGCGAACGAGCCGATGTCCGACATCGAGCGCGTAGCGATCCTGAGCACCCTCGAGCGTACGGGCGGCAACAAGACCGAGGCGGCTCGCCGGCTCGGTCTCACCGCGCGGACTCTGTCCAACAAGATGAAGATCTGGCGCCACGCCGGACTCGTTTCCTAGGAGCCCTGAGCGATGTCGATTCAACCAAAAGGGACTGACCTCCTGATGAAGCTGATGACCTCCGCCACCATGCGGCAGGACGTCTTAGCTAACAACATCGCGAGTCAAAACCTGCCTGGATACCGGCGTCGCGATGTCCATTTCGAAGAAGCTCTCGCGTCTGCCATGTCGAATGGCAAGAAGGTCGAGGACCTCGACGAGATCCAGCCCGAAGTCGTCACGGACTGGGATACCGAAACCCGCGCGGACGGCAACAACGTCAACGCGGAAGAAGAAGCCTCGATGCTGCGTGAGAACCGGATTCGGTTCGAACTCTACGCGATGATCATGAAGAGCCAGCACGGGCTCATCTCCCAGGCCATCAACTCTGACCGCTAACGACCATGTCCTCGATCCAACCGAACCAAGAGCCGCGCGTCGCGCTGGACCGCGTTTTCCGCAGCATGCGGATCGCCAGTTCGTCGCTCAACGCCGAGCGCGCTCGCATCGACACGATCACCAAGAACATCGCGAACGCGCGAACCACAAAGGTGCCGGAGACCGGCCTCCCCTACCAGCGCGAGGAGCTCAGCTTCATGCCGATCATGCGCGAGATGGTGGGTGGAGGACAGGACTTCGCCGGCGTGCGCGTCTCTGAGGTTCTCAAGGACGACGCTCCGTTCGAGGAAGTGTACGACCCTAGCCACCCTGACGCGGACGATCGCGGCGTCGTCCTGTACCCCAACGTCAACACGATGAAGGAGATGGCCGATCTGGTCACCGCCGTCCGTTCGTACGAAGCGAACCTCTCCGTCCAGGAGACGTTCGAACAAATGGCCCAGCGCGCACTGCGCATGGCCGACTAGATCCACGTCATCAAGTCGTAATTAATCATGGTCAACGGAATCGGAGGGACAGGTGCTGGGCGCACCGCGATCGATGCAGCGCTTAAAGCGCTGCAAGAGCGCGGGCGTGAGCTTGGTGCACAACCGGATTCGTCGATCGGAGGCGCCGGCGCCTCGACGGACACCAGCTTCGCAGAAGCCGTCAAGAAGAGCGTCAGCTCGGTCGAGACCCAGGTCGTCAAGGCCAACGAAGTTCAGTACGGCGCCCTCGAAGGCCGCCTCGACCTCCACGAGGTCGCGGCCCAGCTCAAGGAATCCGAGATCACCTTTCAGTTCGCACTCCAAGTGCGCAACAAGCTCATGGATGCGTATCGAGAAGTGATGCGCATGTCTGTCTGAGCCTGACCGATCCTTCACGAAACATTTCCTATGAACGCCGTCTTCACTAATCTCCTGACCCAGCTCAAGAACGCTGGCCCATCCGCCCGCTGGGCGATGGGCGCTGTGTTGGGTTTCGTGATGCTTATCGCTAGCGTGCTCGCGTACCAAGCGCGGAACCCGCACTTCGTGGTGCTGGCGGCTGACATGGACACGCCCGCGTTCAACACCGCCATCACGGCGCTTGCGGGCGCCGACATTCGCTACGAGACCACGATGGGCCCGCCGCCGCATATGATCCGCGTCGAGGAGTCGAAGAAGCACCAGGCACTTGACGCGATCTACCAGTCCGGCGAGTTCCTCGGCTCATCCCGCGGCATCTCCAGTGGACTCGGCGGCTCAAGCTCAGTCTTCCTCGGGCAGTCGGAGCGCCACCAGCGGACGCAGAAGCGCCTGTGGGAAGAGGCTGAAATGCAGCTCGAGCGGCTGAACTACGTCGCGAAGGCCACCCTCGCCGTCTCGGGCGCGGAGACCTCGCCGCTCGCTCGATCGCGGGCGGACGAGCGTCGCGCCAGCGTTGTCCTGACGCTTCGCGGCGCCACGACCCCGAGCGCAGGAGAAACCCGCGCGCTCGTGGGCATCGTACGCGGCGCCACCG